>DASVES010000142.1:0-34340 GCA_036380435.1 Pyrinomonadaceae bacterium
GGTTGTTCCAGACGAGGACGACACGGCCGCCGGGCCGGAGGATGCGTTGGAACTCGCGCCGCGCGCGTGGCACGTCGAACCAGTGGAACGCCTGACCCGCCGTGACGAAATCGACGCTCGCGCCGTCGAGGTTCGTCGTCTCGGCCGTGCCTTCGACACTCTTGAAGCTCGGAAATTCTTCCAGCAGGCGCTCGCCCGCCTCGCGCATCTCACGGTTCGGCTCGACGCCGTAGACCGCGTTCCCGTTCTGCAAAAACATACGCGCGAGCAGCCCCGTGCCGGAGCCGATGTCGGCGACGACCGACGACGGCGTGAGCGCCATCTCTTCGCGCATGAGCGCGAGCACACCGGGCGGGTAGCCGGGGCGGTACTTGATGTAATTCTCGACCCGGTCGGAAAACCTGTCGGTGGGCCGGAAAGTGGAAACGTCTCGCAATGCGTTCATCAAACTTTAAGCAACTACCGTCTCGCGCTCGACGCGGTTGTAGAGCGTGTCGCGCTCCACGGCCTCGAAGCCGGCGTCCTCGATAAGCCGGACGATTTCCTGCTTCGACATCTTGACCTCGCCGCCGGACTCGACCGAGTAGCTTTCGGAAAGCTCGCCGCCCTCGGTGATCGTGCCGTCGAGATCGTTGGCCCCGTAGTGGAGCGCGGCCTGCGCGAGCCGCTTGCCCAGCATCACCCAGTAGGACTTGACGTGCGGGAAGTTGTCGAGCATGAGACGCGAGACGGCCATCGTCTTCAACGAATCGACGCCCGAGGGGCCGGGGAGGTGCGCGAGCTGCGTGCCCGGTGGGTAAAACGCGAGCGGGATGAAGCACTGGAAGCCGCCTGAAGCGTCCTGCTGCTCGCGCAGGCGGACGAGGTGATCGACGCGGTCTTCGACGGATTCGATGTGGCCGTAGAGCATCGTCGCGTTGGTCTTGAGGCCGGCGGCATGCACCTTGCCGGCAAGCTCCAGCCAGCGCGCGCCGTCGGTCTTGTGGGCGCAGATTTTCGAGCGTGTCGGCTCGGCGAAAATCTCCGCGCCGCCGCCGGGGCAGGAGTCCATCCCGGCCATCTTCAAACGCTCGATCACGTCTTCATCAGACATCTTGTAGAAGCCCGCGAAGTGGTCAAGCTCGACCATCGTCCACGCCTTGAGGTGGAGACGCGGGTATTGCCGCTTGAGCGAGGACAGAAGGTCTGTGAAGTAGCTAAACGGCAACTTGGTGTTGAGGCCGCCGACGATGTGCAGCTCGGTCGCGCCCTCGGCGACGGCCTCGCCGGCGATGCGTAGAGAGTCGTCGATGTTATGCGTGTAGGCGTCGGGCTGCCGGGGCGTGCGGAAGAAGCCGCAGAACTTGCAGTCGGCGTAACAGACGTTCGTCGGGTTGAAGTGGCGGTTGACGTTGAAGTAGGTCGTCCGCCCGTGCAGCCGGCGCCGGACGTGGTCGGCCAAACGGCCGAGCGCGTTCAAATCGTCCGTCGCGTAGAGCGCCACGCCGTCCGCGAAAGTGAGCCGTTCGCCGGCCTCTACTTTGGCGGCGAGTTCGTTGAGTTTCGTATCGTGCGAAAAGTTCATCGGGTTAAGTTCAAAGTTTCAGGTTCAAAGGTCGAAGTTCATTTCACTCGAAGAGGGCGCGCACGTCGAGCGTGAAGCCGGGGAGCAGTGGCTCGCCGGGGACGGTCTCAGGATCGTCGAGCACTTCGACGTTCGCTTGCGGGCGGTAGACGTGAACCTTCCGCTCAAACGGGTCGATGAGCCAACCGAGCTGCGCGCCGTTGGCGATGTACTCCTCCATCTTCTGTTGCAGATGACGGAGCGAATCGCTGGGCGAGCGTAACTCTACGACGAAATCGGGGCAGATCGGAGAAAACTTCTCCCGCTCCTTTTCCGTCAGAGATTCCCATCTTTCTTTTTTGACCCACGAGAGATCGGGCGACCTCTTAGCGCCATTCGGCAACGAAAAAACGGTTGAAGAGTCGAAGCCCCGTCCCGTCCCATCTTTATTGGTCCAAGCCCAAAAGTAGCCGATAAGCTCAAAGTTTCTAATGCCTGTCTTTCCTCCAGTGGGCGGCATGATAATGAGGTCTCCTGCGCTTGTGAGTTCGATGCGGAGGTCTTTATTGGCCATGCAGAAGTCGAAGAACTCGTCGTCGCTCAACCTTCGCAGGGGCGGGCTGAAGTGGATGACAAGCGCGTCGGCCTGCTGCTCCGTCGGTATAAGTGTTGCGGTCATAACTGCACGTTCTTTCTTCGAGAGAAACACGTCTCTCCGCTTCAAGTCCTCAAGAGCACCGCCCCGCCGAACGTCGCGAACAGGATGACGCTGACGAAGGCGTTGGTCGTAAAGAACGCGGCGTTGAGCCGTGAAAGATCGTCGGCGCGCACGAGCGAGTGCTGGTAGACGAGGAGCGCGCCCGTGGCGAGCACCCCGGCGAGCGCGGGCCAGCCGAGCGAAGTTAGAAAGTATAACCCAACGAGGGCGGCGAACGCCGCCGCGTGGAGCAGGCGCGAAGCCCACAGGGCGCGCTCGACGCCGACGCGCGCCGGGATCGAGCGCAGCCCCGTGCGGCGGTCGAAGTCGTAGTCCTGACAGGCGTAGAGCACGTCGAAGCCGGCCGTCCACAGCAGCACGACGAGCGAGAGCAGGAGCGGCACGGCCGAGTCGAGCGAGCCGCGCACGGCGACCCACGCCCCCGTCGGGGCGATGGCCAGACACCAGCCGAGGACGACGTGCGAGAGCGACGTGAAGCGCTTCGTGTAGGAGTAGAGCACGACGCTGGCGAGCGCGACGGGGGCGAGCGCGAGCGCCAGCCGATTGAGCATCGCGGCGGCGAAGAGAAAGAGTGCGGCTGAAAGAATCGTGAACGCCCAGGCGAAGGGAAGCGAGAGCTGGCCGGCGGGCAGGGCGCGCGTGCGTGTGCGTGGGTTGGCGGCGTCGATGTGCCGGTCGGCGATGCGGTTGAAGGCCATCGCACAGGAGCGCGCGCCGACCATCGCCAGCGCGATCCACAACAGTTGCCACGCTCCGGGGAGCCCGCCCGCCGCCAGCACCGCCCCGAGCAGCGCGAAGGGCAGCGCGAAGAGCGTGTGCTCGATCTTAATCATTTCGAGCGTCGTGCTTAACTGTCGGGCGGCCGTCCACATCGTTTGCAAATCGCCTCTGAATCAACTCTCCGGTTCGCACTCCGCCAGGACGCGCGCGCGACACTTGCCGCGCCGCGTGTGGCATTGAGCCGTCATTTCGCGGAAGTGTCGAGCTTTTCCATGAAGAAGCCGGCGGGCGTCTCCGCGAAGCCGAACCGCCGGTAGAGTTCATGTGCATCCCGCGTGCCGAGAGTCCAGCGGCGCAGGCCCTGCAATTCGGGGTACGCCAGAATCGTCTCGACGAGCCACTTGCCCAAGCCTTCGCCGCGAAACTCGTCGAGGACGAACACGTCGGCCAGCCACGCGAAGGTGGCGCGGTCGGTGACGACGCGCGCGAAACCGATCTGCCGCTCCCCGTGGTAGAGGCCGAACGGGAGCGAGTGCTCGACCGAGCGCCGCACGGTCTCCGTGTCGCGCCCGCGCGCCCAGTAGCTCCGCGTGCTCAGGTATTCGTGGACGAAGCGCAGGTCGAGGCGCGCGCGTTCGGCGCTGATCTCATACTCGCCTCGCCGCCATTCGTGTTGAGACATTTCCGAAGACACCATCGACAGAACTCGCCCCACGCGTCTTCAATCCTCTTCGACGACGACCGTCGCCTCGCGCGGCGCGGCCGTGGGGTCGCCCTTCCAGCGCGTCCCCGTCGGGTGCGGGACGCCGAACTGATCGAGGATGCGGAAGACGAGGTGATCGACGAGTTCGTCAATCGTCTGCGGCCGGTGGTAAAAGCCGGGGCTGGCCGGAAGCAGGCGCGCGCCGGCGCGTGCGAGCCGGAGCATGTTCTCCAGATGGATCGTGTTGTAAGGCGTCTCGCGCGGGACGACGACGAGCGGGCGGCCTTCCTTGAGCGTCACGTCGGCCGCGCGGTGGATGAGGTTCGTGCCCGCGCCCGAGGCGACGGCGCCGAGCGTCCCCATCGAGCAGGGGACGATGATCATGCCCGACTGCGGGTGCGACCCAGAGGCGGGCGTCGCGGCCAGGTTGTCGAGCCGGTGCCAGCGGATCAGCTTCGACTCCGCCGGCAGGCCCACCCACTCGCCCGCCGAGCGCGCGTCGCCCTCGCGCAAGGAGACACCCATCTCGACGCGCGCCACCACCAGCGCCGTCCCCGACGTGATGAGGTTGATACGCTCGACCACGCCGCTCGCCGCCAGATGCAAAAGCGTGCGGTGTGCGTAGACAGTGCCCGAGGCCCCGGTGATGGCTACGGTTAATTCCATAAGGAGCTGTCAGCGTTCAGCGTTCAGCGTTCAGCTTCGGGCCGCTTCCACGGCCGGACTAACGCCCGCCCGTGAGCTTTCTGAAAAACTCCGCGTCGCAACACATGCCGTCGATGATCTGGTCGAACTTCCGCGACGTTTCTTCAGAAACTTTCTCGTACCTCGCAAACCCCTCGAACATCGTCGTCGTGCGCCAGTATTTTCCGTCCCGCGTCCTCCCGCTGATGTCGGTTCCGCCATTCTCGGGACAACTCCACTTGCGCTCCACGATGCCTTCCGACGAACTCCGCAACTCTTGTTCCGGGTAGCCGCTGCCGACATGCGGCCCGCTCCACAGCTCAAGGCGCTCTTCCTTGTTCCCCTTCGGGTGGATGGTGAAGAGTACGTAATCAACATCGCGCACCTTCTTCATTTTCATCTCGCCGGGCACGGCGAAATTCATCCCGAACAGACCCTTCTTCTTTTGCGGGCCGGACTTTGAGCAGGAAGGCGCTTTGCGCTCGGGCTTCGCACCGCCGGTCTGTGCGGCCCCGCTCAGTTCCACGGCGAAACAGTTCACACAGCAGCAGAGTAGGACGCTCAGAAGGAGGCAAAACTGCTGACCTGAAATGAGCGAGCGTTGCCGCGGGAGGGTCATAACACGTCCTGTCAGAAACAAGTAGCTCGACGACATGATACGGGCCGCCGGCCGCCGAGGGCAAGAACACCAAATTTAATGAACGCGCCCGCAGATGATAAGATGATTCCCCAATCCTTTGTGGAGACGAACGCTACCGAGACGCGATGGACTTGCAGGAAATAGAGCGGCTGCTCCGAGCCTTCAAACAGGGCGAGTTGGACGAGGCCGAGGCGGCGCGACGTCTCGGCAACCTGCACTTTGAAGACATCGGCCACACACGCATCGACCACGACCGCGCCACGCGGCAGGGCTTCCCCGAGGTCGTCTTCGGAGCGGGGAAGACGCGGCGGCAGATCGTCGAGGTGGTCGAGCGCCTCGCGGCGCGCTCGCCGAACGTGCTTATCACGCGCACGGACGCCGACACCTACGGCGAAGTCCGCAACGTCTGCAACGAGGCCGAGTGGCACGAGTCGGCGCGGATGATTCGCGTCTGGCGCGACCGCGAGGCGCGCGGGGCGGGGCTGGTGGTGGTCGTCACGGCCGGGACGAGCGACATCCCCGTGGCCGAGGAGGCGGCGTTGACGGCCGAGGCTTTGGGCAGCCGCGTCGAGCGCGTGTGGGACGCGGGCGTGGCGGGCATCCACCGCATCGTGTCGGAGCGCGAGCGGCTGCGGCGGGCGCGAGTGGTCGTCGTCGCGGCGGGGATGGAGGGCGCGCTGCCCTCGGTCGTCGGCGGCCTCGTCGCCGTCCCCGTGGTGGCCGTGCCGACGAGTGTCGGCTACGGCGCTTCCTTTGGCGGCGTGGCCGCGCTGCTCGGGATGCTCAACTCCTGCTCCTCCAACGTCACCGTCGTCAACATCGACAACGGCTTCGGCGCCGGCTTCGTCGCCGGACTCATTAGTCGGAACAGTGATAAGTGATGAGTGATAAGTGATGAGAAAGAGAATGCAGACAAGGGCCACGCGCCCTCTTCTTATCACTCATCACTTATCACTCATCACTTTGCTCATCGCGCTCGCGATGGGCAACGCCGGGTGCGGCGCGCGGCGCACGCCCGATTTGGAGCGCATCTTCGCGGGGGCGCGCGAGCGAACGGGCAAGCGCCCCGTGATCGTCGTCCCCGGCATCCTCGGCTCGCAGATGGTCAACCGGCGCACCGGCGAGGTGGTGTGGCCCTCGATCCTCCGCACCTCCGGCGACGGCCTGAGCCTGCCCGTCTCGCCTGAGCTCGCCGCGAACCGCGACGAACTCGTCTCCTCGAAAATTCTGGACACGCTAAAACTCGGCCGTCTCGCCCCAGACGTTTACATCTACTACGAGCTGCTCAAGGCCCTGGAGCGATACGGCGGCTACCGCGAGGGCGATTGGGAGAACCCGCCCGCCGACGGCGACCGCGACACCTTCTACGTCTTCGCCTACGACTGGCGGCGCGACAACGTCGAGACGGCGCGCGAATTCGTCCGGCGCGTCGAGTCGCTGAAGGAGAGGCTGGGCCGGCCCGACCTGAAGTTCAACGTCGTGGCCCACTCGATGGGCGGACTCGTGGCGCGCTACGCGGCCATGTACGGCGACTCGGACTTGCCGGCCGAGGGCGAGATCGTCCGCCCCGACTGGGCCGGCGCGTCCTTCGTCAACAAGATTTTCATGTTCGGCACGCCCAACGAAGGCTCAGCCGAAGCCTTCACGACGCTGCTCGAAGGCTACTCCATCACCGAGGGCCTGCGCCGCCGCGTGCGCCTCCTGAACAATCTTTCGCGCGAAGACGCCTTCACCATCCCGTCCATCTACCAGTTGCTCCCGCACGGCGAGGCGGCGCGCTTCCTCGACGCGGAACTCCGGCCCTTCGAGCTAGACCTCTACGACCCCGTGGTCTGGCGTCGCTACGGCTGGGGCGCTCTGGGCGACGCGGCTTTTCGCGAGCGTGTCGCGCGCGCCGCGTCGCGGCAGGGCAGTAACTCCAACGGCTCGGATGGCCAGACGGGGCCGGCAGGCGCAAACACTTCAGACGACGCGGCGGGCGCGGCAGGCGTCGCGGCGCTCGCGCGCCACGAGGCGTATTTAGCCGCCGCCCTGCGCCGCGCGCGCCGCTTCCACGAAGCGCTCGACGCGCTCGACACGAGCGCGCCCCCGCCCGTCGCGCTCTTCGCCTTCGGCGGCGACTGTGAGGAGACGCTCTCGGCCCCCATCGTGCTGCGCGACGAGGAGCGCGCGCGCTGGCTGACGCTGACGGAGCCGCGCGCGCTCCGCACGCCTTCGGGCCGCAAGCTCAAGCGCCGGGAGGTCACCCTCGCGATGTATGAGCCGGGCGACGGCCGCGTCACGCGCCGCTCGCTCATGGGCGAGGGCCTCGGCTCGCGCCGCGGCAGCATCCTCTTTAACACGCCCCTGCCCGTGGCTTACGCCGTCTTCGCCTGCGACCTCCACAGCGAGCTGCACAACAACAAGACCCTGCAAAACAACGCGCTCACCCTGCTCATCAACGAGTTGACACATTGACGGGGCCGCGCGGCCCCACCGGAGAGGCGAATAGAAAATGTTGACGAAACGCACCGCCCGCCACGCCCTCGCCCTGCTGGTGCTCTGCCTGTGTCCGGCGCCCGCGCTCGCGCGCGACAACTACCCGCGCGCGGCCGACCTCGACGCCCTCCACTACCGCATCCGTCTCGAAATCAAAGAGGGGAGCGACGAAATCGCGGCCGACACCGAAATCCTCTTCGCGGCCGCCGCCGACACGCCGCGCGTCGTCGCGCTCGACTTCGGCCGCCTCACCGTGGACGCCGTCACGGAAGAAGGCGGCCCCGCCGAGTTCACGCGCGCCGGTGAAAAGCTCAACGTCGCGCTCAAAGGAACCTATCGCCGCGGCGAACGCTTCCGCATCGGCGTCAGGTATCACGGGCGACCCGCCGACGGTCTCCTCATCAAGCGCAACAAGTTCGGCGACTTCGCGGTCTTCGCCGACAACTGGCCCAACCGCGCGCACCACTGGTTCCCCTCAATCGACCACCCTTACGACAAGGCGACCTCCGAGTTCTTCGTCACAGCGCCCGCGCGCTTCGATGTCGTCTCCAACGGCACGCTCGTCGAGACCACCAGCCGTCAGGACGGGACGCGCCTCACGCACTGGAGCGAGCGCGTCCCCATCCCCGTCTACTGCATGGTCATCGGCGTCGCCGACTTCTCCATCCTCCATCGGGGCGAGTGGGAACGTGTGCCGCTCTCCTACTATCTCTTCCCGAAAGATCGTGATAAGGGCGTCGCCGCCTTCGGGCGCGCCGGCGAGATGATCGAGTTCTACACGCGGCTCATCGGAGCGTTCCCCTACGAGAAGCTCGCGCTCGTCCAGTCTTCGACGCGCTTCGGCGGCATGGAAAACTCGTCGAGCATTTTCTTTTCGGAGAAAGGCATCGACCGCGAGGGCGGCGTCGAGGGCACGGTGGCGCACGAGATCGCGCATCAGTGGTTCGGCGACTCCGTGACCGAGGCCGACTGGAACCACCTCTGGCTGAGCGAGGGCTTCGCCAGCTACTTCGGCGCGCTCTTCTTCGAGCACTTCGACGGCCGCGACAAGTTCCTCTCCGTCATGCTCGCCGCGCGCGAAAGATACTTCGAGCGCAGCACCCCCGACTTCCGCCCCATCCACGACCCCTCGATCACCGACCTCTTCAAGCTGCTCAACGGGAACAACTACCAGAAAGGCTCATGGGTGCTGCACATGCTCCGCCGACGCGTCGGCGACCGAGCCTTCTTCGACGGCGTGCGCGACTACTACCGCACCTATCGCGACCGCAACGCCCTCACCGAAGACTTCCAGCGCATCATGGAATTCCACTCCGGCCAGCGGCTCGAATGGTTCTTCCGCCAGTGGATTTACCAGAGCGGCCATCCCGTCTACGAAGCCTCTTGGCGCTGGGACGAGCCGTCGAAGCAACTCACCCTGCGCGTCCGCCAGACTCAGCCCGGCCCACTCTTCCGCGTCCCGCTCGACGTGGAGATTCAGACCGGCGCAACCGCCAAACTCGAAGTGGTGGAGGTGGACGAAAGGGAAGAGACTTTCACCTTCAAGCTCGACGCCAAGCCGACAAGCGTGCGCGTTGACCCGGACGAGTGGGTCTTGAAGGTTCTGACGTTAAGAGAGCAGTGAGAGCCGGCATCAACAAGCGACACAAGCCGAGTTGCGAAGCGCGCGAGGAGAGCAAGGGCGATAGCGAGCGCCGGAGGCGCGGAAGAATGTAGCCCGTGGCGTAAGCCACGGGAACCGGCAATGGAAATGAGATAAGCCCCGGAGGGGCGAAAGAATCCTAACCGGCGTGAGACGCAAGGTAGATTTTCTTTCGCCCCTCCGGGGCTTCGATTTTTTATGAGCCGTGTACCCACGGCTCGCGCCGTGGGCTACATTCTTTCGCCCCTGCCGGGGCTGTTCATCGATTACACCCCTGACAGCGCCAGCTCCTGCACCTTCCGCGCGACCTCGTCCAGACTCACGTCGCTCGACTGCTTCGAGGCGCGCTCGAACAGCTCGACCTTGCCCTCGCCGACCTTCTTGCCGACGGTGACGCGGAAGGGAACGCCGATCAGGTCGGCGTCCTTGAACTTGACGCCGGCGCGCTCGTCGCGGTCGTCGAGGAGGACTTCGAGGCCGGCGGCGCGCAGCTCGGCGTAGAGTCGTTCGCCGGCTTCCAGTATCTCAGCCTGCTTGATGTTCGTGACGGTGACGACCACGTCGAAGGGCGCGATTGTCTTGGGCCAGACGATGCCGTCCGCATCGTGGCTCTGCTCGACGGCCGCCGACAGGATGCGCTCGACGCCGATGCCGTAGCTGCCCATCACTATCGGCGCTTCCTTCCCTTCCTGCGTGAGCACCCGCGCGCCCATCGACTCGGAGTACTTCGTCCCGAGCTTGAAGATGTGGCCGATCTCCATCGCCTTGAAGACTTCGAGCGTGCCCCGTTCGCAACGCGGGCACGTCTCGCCGGCCGCGACGGCGCGCAGGTCGGCCCAACTGTCTGGACGGATGTCGCGTTCAATATTCACACCACGCAGATGATGGTCGTCCTTGTTCGCGCCGGTCGTCATGTTGCGTCGGCCGCGCAACGCCTCGTCGGCGACGATGTAAAACTTTCTGCCGGCCGCCTGCGTCCTCGCGCGCGCGCCGACGCCGCCGAGGCTCCCGGCGCTCGCGCCCAAAAGTTCGCGTATCTCTTCAGGTTGCGCGGGCCTGACGGCCGCGGCGCCGAGCGCGTCGGCGAGCTTCGTCTCGTGCAGCGGGTGATCGCCGCGCAGGAGCGCGAGCGCCGGGTACTGTTCGTTCGTCGCCGCGTCGGTCGCCACGTAGACGAGCGACTTGATCTGCCGGTCGGCCGTGGCGCCGCCCTCGAACGTCGTCAGGTCTTCGATGGTGCGGACGCCCGGCGTGGGAAACTCTTCGGGCGCGTCGGGGCCGGCGTCGTCCTCAACGAGCGCGAGGCGGGAAGTGGCCTTCTCAAGATTGGCCGCGTAGCCGCACGCTTCACAGGTGGCGATGAAGTCTTCGCCGGCATTCGTGCGGGCCATGAACTCGTGGGACTCGGAGCCGCCCATCGAGCCGGAAGAGGCTTCGACGATTGCGTACTTGATGCCGCAGCGGTCGAAGATTTTCTTGTACGCCTCGCGCTGGTCGTTGAAAGACTTGTCGAGTCCGGCCTGATCAACGTCGAAGGAGTAGGCGTCCTTCATAATGAACTGCCGCAGGCGCATGAGGCCCGACTTGGGGCGCTCCTCGTCGCGGAACTTGGTCTGAATCTGATACCAGACCTGCGGCAGTTGCTTGTAGGAGCGTATCTCGTGGCGCGCGACGGAGGTGAAGACTTCTTCGTGCGTCATGCCGAGGCAGAGGTCTGCGCCCTTGCGGTCTTTGAGCCGGAACATCGTCTCGCCCATCGCCGTCCAGCGCCCCGACTCCTCCCACAGAGCAGACGGGTGCATGGCCGGGAGGAAGAACTCCTGTCCGCCGATGGCGTCCATCTCCTCGCGGATGACTCGCATCGCCCGCTGCGCGACGCGCCAGCCTAAGGGGAGGATGGAGTAGATGCCGGCGCCGAGCTGGCGGATGTAGCCGGCCCGCAGCAGCAGGCGGTGCGAGACGACTTCAGCGTCAGCCGGGTCGTCGCGGAGCGTGGGGGCGAAAAACTGTGACCAGCGCATAGTGTTTTAAATTCAACTTTCCTTCGGGCGTCTGTCTGTCCGAGATAACTGAAATTACCCATCCGCGGCGGAGAACGCAAAGACAAAACGCGGAGGACGCAAAGGGTGAAGCCGTTTCCCTTGCGTCCTCCGCGTTTGCTTCGCACCCTTCGTGCGGAAATTTTTGTCTACCGCGGCGGGGCCGCGGGCGTCGCCGCGGGCGTGGCCGCGGGGGCCGGCGTGGCCGGCGCGGCGGCCGGCTTCTTGTACTTGTCGATGAGCTGCTGCATGCCGTCGGTCGAGCCGTTGTGGCGGAACTTGTAGTAGGAGGTCATGTCCTGGAGCACCTGCGCGCGGAGCTGCTCATGCTCCTTGACGCCTTCGGCGAGGGCTACGGTGTGCGCATAGTGGTCGATGATCTCGTCGAGGAGTGCGTTGACCTTGGTCATCTCAGTCTTCTGGGCCGCCGCCGACATCGTTTTGATCTGCGTGGCCAACTTCGTGTACTCCTCGTTGCGCGCGGTGCCCAACAGGTAATGGGTGATGGGGTCGGACGGGTTGAGTCCGACCGCCTTCTGAAGCTTGGCGAAGGCTTCGTCGGTCTTGCCGGAGACGAGCGACAAAAGGCCCTGCGTCTGGTAGAGCTGCGGGAGCCAGCTATCCTTGAACTCCTTGAAAAGCTCGGCGGTCATGTCGGCCGGCTTCGTCCCGGCCTCCAGAAGCTCGATGGCCTTCGGGCCGTAGGGTTGTCCCTGGGCGACGAACTTCGAGTTGCCGCGCTGGGCGAGGTTGACGGAGTGGAAGGAGAGCACCGTGAGCACGCGCACGTCATTGGGACTCTTGCCGAGCCACGCGCCGCCGGCGCGGAAGGCGTCGTCGAAACGCTGCGCGGCGATATAGGCGTCAACGAGGAAAGGCGCGACGAGGGCGCTCTCGCCCGCCTCGGGGAAGAGCGAGATCAGACGCTCGGCGAGCGCAATTTTCTGCGGGACGTCCGGCGGCGAGAACGCCTGCACGGCGAGGTGCTCGACGACCTTCGGGCGAATCTGGCTCTTGGGAAACTTCTTGACGAACTGCTCGGCGACCACAAACTTGGCGGCGGCGTCGGGCGCCTTGTCGATCTGGTCGGCGAGTTCTTGCTCAGCCTTCGGGGGCGCCTTCGCCTCCTTCTTGTCCTTGTCCTGCGGCGACGGCCACCGGGCTGGAGCCTCGACCGCGCCGGCGGAAATCGTGAACGCGACAAGGGCGCACGCCGCGAGCAGACGCGGCGCGAAGATGGACAGGAATCTCATCGGTGACCTCACTCAGAAAGAATGGTTTTGATGGGGAAAGTTTGCCGCGCCTTCGGCGGCGCGACGGTCGCATTGTGCTGGATGCGCGCGGCAGTTGCAAGCTTTAGAGAAGGCGCGGCCCGTTCGGCCGGCGCGGCAAAAAAACCGAGGGCGCGCACCTTGAAAAGTGCGCGCCCTCGGCTGCTCGCGGGTCGTGTCGCGGGCGGGCTAACTAGTTCTTCTTAGCCTGCGAGTCGCCGGCCGATTTTGACTGCGCGTCCGTCAGCTCCTTCTGCAAGTTGTCGATGAGGTCCTGCATGTCGCGCTTCAGGCGCTCGTCACGGACTTTGTTGAGACCCTTACGCAGGGCCGCGACGTGCGCGGTCTTGAGCGCGTGGTCGGCCGCCACTTTAACGTCCGGCTCGACGCCCGTGCCCTCCCAGTTGGTCTTGGTGATGGGGTTGATGGCGCGGCCCGTGGGGACGAAGGCCATGAAGTGCTCGCTCGCGCGGAAGCCGCCGCCGGGGTGCGCGCCGCCGCCCGTGGTCTCGCCGACGATGGTCGCGCGCTTCAGGTTCTTGAGGTTGTAGGCGAACTCCTCGGCCCCGGAGAAAGTGCGGTTGCTCGTCAGGACATACACGTCTTTGCCGAGATAACGCTTGCCGGCGACTTCCTTGCGCGTCCAGAACTCGTCGGTGCGGTCGCCCTCGCGCCAGTAGAGGCTGTTGAGGTGAACCGGCTCCGGGCCGAAGAGGTAGGAGCTGATGAGGGCGACCATCGAGGGGTTGCCGCCGCCGTTGCGGCGCAGGTCGATGATGAGGGAGTCGGTGCCGCCCACGAAGTTCATCGCCGCGGCCACGGTCTCGGCGCCCATCTCTTCGTCGAAGAAGCCGCGGAACTCGATGTAACCGATGTTGCCGGGCAGGCGCTCGACCTTGTCGAAGCCGTGATTCATCCAGCCGAGTTCGCGCCGGCGCTCCTCGCGCTGCTCGGCCGTCGGCTCGCCGCGCTCGGGGCGGACGGGCAGAATGTCGTGGCTGTAGCGCACGCGCAGGTGCTTGTCCTTACTCACGGACTGGAGGTCGGCCGTGAGCTTTTCGGCGAACGCCTGCGAGCTGGCTACGGAGTCGTATTCGCCCTTCGCGACGCGCTCGCGCACGGATGTCTCCATCTTCTTAGCGACCTCGGGGAAGACGTAGGCTTCGTTGAGACGCTTGAGGATGCCGTCGATGACCTGTTTGCGAGCGGCGGCGTCGATGGGCAGGTCAGGCTGCGTGCGCCCCTGCGGCTGGCCGAGGCAGTCGAGTGGGAAGAGGAGGCACACGAAGGCGAATGCCGCGAGCGGGAGTGTGGACTTCAGTCGTTTCATGTTTCGAGTCTCCTTGATGTTTTAAAAGCCGTGAATCGTCAATCGTCAATCGTCAATCGCGTTTTAGTGTCGCTCGACTTGAGTAGTGAATCGGGAGCAAATGAAACGTCAACCCTCTTTCGATTTGCGATTGACGATTGACGATTGACGATTGACGGTTCTTGATGGGTCGCGCAGCAGGAGTCCGTGCAGGATCAGGTCGGCGATCTGCGTGGTCTTCTCCTTCACTTCGTCGCGCTCGCCGAGTTCGGACGTGCTGAGGCTGTAGGGGAGTAGGGAATTAGTGGCGTGCAGCAGCGCGTAGGCCGCGGAGAGCGCGTCGTCGAAGATGAACTCGCCGGAGTCGCGCCCGTCGTTGAGAACCTGTGCGAAAATCTGCGCCTCGTCGTCGAAGTAGCGCGCGCGGCGCGCGAGCACGTTGGGCCGGAGCGCGGCCAGCAGGTCGTCGAGGCTCTGGGTGTAGTGCTGCACGCTGTCGAAGCGGAAGAGGACGCGCGCCATGAGCATCAGGCGCAGCCGCACGCCGGCGGTCGCCTCCGAGCGGGCCACCGCCCACAGACGCTCCTTCAGACGCTCGACGATCCTGTCGATGTGCGAGAGGACGACCTGCTCCTTGCTCTCGAAGTGGAGATAGATGCTGCCCTTGCCGATGCCGACCTCGCGGGCGATGTCCTCGATGGTCATCTTCCGGTAGCCGTAGCGCGCCAGCAGGCGGTCGGTGGCGTCCAGAATCGAGTCTTTGATTTCTTCACGTGTGGCGGTCGCCGGCATCAGTTTGACTCCTGACCAAAATCGCTTTCCAGTCATTATTACGCCGGGACGGTGTCAGAGTTCCAAAAGTTTTCGCGTCGGGCGGGGCGCTGTGGCCTTTGAGGACGACTTACGTTCCGCGCCCGACGCGCCCACGCGCGGCGGAGAAAAACCTTGACAACCCCTGCGCTCAGGCATAAATTCGCGCCGCACTTCAAGGGCAACGACTTCGAGGCACGCCCGCCCTCGCCCCGCTTCCCCGCGCGCGCGTCCTTCGCGTCTACTGGACTTCAATCATCCTTGCCGTAGCTTCGGCCGGACAATTCTTCACCCTGCACACGCACCGGCGGCCCGTTTGGAGGTGACCCATGAAGATGAAAAATTTACTGCGGGCCTGCGCCCTGTCAGCGTCGCTTCCGCTGCTCCTCGTCTCGTCCTCTTGCGACAGGAAGGAGACG
Source organism: Pyrinomonadaceae bacterium (assembly GCA_036380435.1). Classification (GTDB taxonomy): domain Bacteria; phylum Acidobacteriota; class Blastocatellia; order Pyrinomonadales; family Pyrinomonadaceae; genus DASQDT01. The sequence continues at coordinate 14,977 of DASVES010000142.1, forward strand.
GCACGCAACCAGAACGACCCGGCCGCAACTCCCGACCGCGCCGACGCGACGCCGACGCCGCCCGGCGAGCAGACGCAGGCGACGCGGACGGAGACGCCGTACCGGGTCAAGCCCGTCTTCCTGCCAGAGCTACAACGCCCGCCCCTCACCCCTAATCGCGAAGCGCTGCCGCGGGGCGTGGGCGGCGACCTGCCGACCTACGACGGCGAGCCGTTCCAGCTCAACTTCGGCGCCGACCAGAAGATCGAGCCGGGACGCTCTGGCGAGTTAGTCAATCAGGTGCTCAGTGCGCTCGGCTGGCAGCGCGGCGCCGAGGAGGTCAGGGAGTCGCGCCGCGCCGCCGCGCCGGCCGCGCGGGGTGAGGCCGTTGAAGAGGCCATCAAGCGCGCTGTGGCCGAAGACGAACGACGCCTGTCGGGCGAGATGGGTCGTCTGAGCGAGGCGACGAAGAAGGAGATTCGGGAGCGGGCCGAGCGCCTGCGCGCCGAGGCCGCGCGCACGCAGGACGTGTTGGTCTACGACCAGCGCGTCGATGGCGTGCGCGTCGAGCACACGGGCTTCGTCCTCGCCTTCCGACCCGACCGCGGGCTGACCTCGCTCAGCGGCCGCGTCTTCAACCGTGTGGACATCGCCAACCAGCGGCGGCTGACCGAGGAGGACGCCGCGCGCCTCGCCGCCGAACACGTGAGCAAGACGACGAAGCTCGCCCCGCCCCCGGACGCGGGCGCTCAGCAACAGCCGCCCCCCCGGCCCGAGCTTGTGCTTCTGCCCTACGCCGACGCGATGCGCTACGCGTGGCGCGTGGACGTGGCGGCCGAGGAAGGCGTCTATCGCCTCTGGCTCGACGCCGAGAGCGGCGAGGTGCTGCAGCTCGAACCGCTTTTCAAGCCTGACTCCGGCAACGGCCTCGTCTTCGACCCCGACCCGAACGTCGGCACGCGCGAGCTGCACTTCGAGGTCAACGGCCCTTCGGCCAGCAACTACAGCCTCGTCAACTCGCGCATCGACGTGGGCAACTCCGGCGCCGACGGCCAGTCGAGCGGCGACCTAACCATCGCCGACGCCAGCACGGGCGGCGCCAACTTCAACGTCCCCCCGATCAACGGGACGGTCGTGCGGCGAACTTCTCAGACCGACTACAACAGTCGCTTTCAGGAGGTCAACGCCTTCGCGTGGGTCGCGCACACGATGAAGTACGTGGATGACTGGGGCGGCACGGCGCTGCCCGATATGACGGTCACGGTCAACCACAACAACCCCTGCGGCTTCGGCACCAACAACGCGTGCGGCGGCGGCGGCAGCATCACGATGGGCATCGGCAGGGCGACCACCTCGGCCAGTACCTCCGCCAACGACTTCTTCAACTCGGCCATCGACGCGACGGTCGTCACCCACGAACTCGGCCACACGCTGACGCCGACGCAGATGACCGGCGGCGGCACGCTCATCGGCTCGGCCGACGAGGGGCTGGCCGACTACTGGGCCGCAACCATCCACAACAACCCGACCTTCGGCGGCTTCTGGGGCGCGAACCGGGCCACGCACTCGCAGACCGGCTTCCCCCCGCGCCTGGCCGAGACGCTCGACGTGTTCCCCGAGCACCGCAACATGGGCGGCGCGGGCAGCAACAACCAGGTTCACGCCGACGGCGAGATCATCAGGTGGGCGCTGTGGAGCGCGCGCACGGGGATGCTGAGCCTCAGCTCGCTTGGCTCCGCCGATCTCAACGCCAAGCTCTTCAAGGCGCTCAACACGCACGGCGTCGGGCTGACCAACAACCTCACCGACCGCAGCGTCCACGACTCCTACCGCGACCTCCTCGCCAAGCTCGCGCCGCAGTACACCACCGGCAACGCCAACAAGCTGATGGCCGGCTTCGCCCGCGCCGGCATCCACTTGAGCGAGCGCGACGCCGTCATCGACATCAGCGACGACTGGCTGGAGCGCGGCAGCGCCACGGGGCCGACCTTCACCGTCTGGGGCGGGCGCGACTATCAATTCAACATGGGCAGCAACACCGCCACGGCCGCCACCAATTTCAACACCCGCTACCAGATCGAAGTCGCCAACGACGCGGCCTTCACCTCCAACCTCATTTCGAGCGGCTTCCTGACGAACATCGCCGTCGGCGCGGATGGCGTCCCCTCGGCTTTGTGGGCGCTGCCCGCCGCCAACTGGACGACGCTCAAGGCCGCCGACAAGATTTATTACCGCGTGACGACCACCGACGGCGCGGGCGCTAACTCCCGCTCCTCGCTCCAGCCCGGCAATAACTTCCTCGGCAACGCCGTCGATCCGCCCTACGCCAACATCAACGAGAGCGGACAGTGTGAGTGTGAGTGCGCGTCGGCCGCGGTCGTCCCCACGGCGAAGAGTTTCCTGTCGTGGGCGACGCTTCTGCCGCCGCTGGCCGCGCTCGTCTGGCGCCGTCGCTCGCGCCGGAAGGGGGACGCGGGGTGAGGCCGCGCCTCGTCGAATATCTCAACGCGCTCTTCGGCACGACCGCCTTTGAATGGCTCGTGCCGGAGCCGCCCGTAGTCTACGCGCTGGCGATGCTCGCGGTGCTGTGTGTGATCGTGCGGCGCGCGGGGCGATCCGGTCTCACGCGCTACCACGTGGCGGGCGCGGCGCTGTGGGCGATGCTGGGCGGACTCGTCGGCGCGCGCGTCTTCTTCCTCGTCCAGCATCTCGGCGAGACGCTGGCGAACCCTTGGCAGGCGCTCGACCCCGCGGGCGGCATCGCCTCGTGGGGCGCTTATCTCGGCGGCCTTGCGGGTCTCGCACTCTACTGCCTCGTCTACAAACAGGATTTGCCGCGCCACGCCGACCTCGTCGCCTCCGCGCTCGGACTCGGCGTGGCGGTGGGGCGCTTGAGTTGCTTCCTCAACGGCGACGACTTCGGGACGCTTTCGTCCGCGCCGTGGGCCGTCAGCTTCCCGCACGCGAGCTACCCCTTCGTGGCGCAGGCGCGCGCCGCCCTCATCTCGCCGCTCGCCGACCTCTCGCTCCCCGTCCACCCCGTCCAACTCTATCTGTCGCTCAACGGCCTCGTCCTCTTCCTGCTCGCCAGCCGTTTTTACAAAAGCTTCGCCCCGTGGCCCGGCGCGACCTTCTGCTTCTACTGGCTCTGCTACGGCACGGCGCGCTTCGCCCTCGAATTCTTCCGCGGCGACCAGTCGGCCCATCTCCTCTTCGGCGCGCTCACCGTGCCGCAGGTGTTGTGCCTCCTGTCGCTGCCGGCGGCGGCCTTCGGCCTTCGTCGGAGTCTGCGCCGCGCCGACGAGCCGGGCAGCAGCGTCTCCGTTGTGGCCGCGCCGACCAAAGCGGCGGCTCAGGTCTCGACCTGACACGCCCACGCTCGCGGTACTGTGTTGTGCCCGCGGCGCGCTCCCTCCCAAGCGCCGGCGCGATGCGTTGCACGCTTCCGGGGCGTGAGGTAACATCCAAGCCAAATCAAAGTTCATGTTAAGTTGTCGCCGCCGGGAGGTTTGAGATGAACGACCTTTTTAACGCGCCCCTGTCGGAAGTTGACCCCGTCATCAGCGACGCGATTGACCGCGAGGTGGCTCGCCAGGCCGAGGGGCTGGAACTCATCGCCTCAGAGAACTTCGTCAGCGAAGCCGTGCTCGAAGCGATGGGGTCGGTCTTCACGAACAAGTACGCGGAAGGCTATCCGAAGAAACGTTATTACGGCGGCTGCGAGTGGACGGACGTGGTCGAGCAGGCGGCGATTGACCGGGCCAAACAACTCTTCTCGGCCGAGCACGCCAACGTCCAGCCGCACTCGGGCGCGCAGGCCAACATGGCCGTCCTCCTCGCCGCGCTCCAGTACGGCGACCAGATACTCGGCATGAACCTCTCGCACGGCGGGCACCTCACGCACGGCCACCCCCTAAACTTCTCCGGCATCAGCTACAAGGTGGCCGACTACGGCGTCTCCACAGAGACCGAGCAGATCGACTACGACGAGCTACAAAAAATCGCCGAAGAGCACAAGCCGAAACTGATCATCTGCGGCGCTTCAGCCTACCCGCGCACCATCGACTTCGCACGCATCGGCGAGATCGCGCGCGCCATCGGCGCTCGCGTCATGGCCGACATCGCACACATCGCCGGCCCCGTCGTCGCCGGCCTCCACCCGTCGCCCGTCCCACACGCCGACTACGTCACCACGACGACGCACAAGACGCTGCGCGGCCCGCGCGGCGGCCTCATCCTCTGCCGCGAGGAGCACGCGAAGGAAGTCGATAGGAAAGTCTTCCCCGGAGTGCAGGGCGGCCCGCTCGTCCACATCATCGCGGCGAAGGCCGTGGCTTTCGGCGAGGCTCTGACCGAGGAGTTCAAGGATTATCAGCGGCGCATTCTCGCCAACGCGCGCGCTCTCGCCGCCGAGATGCAGGAGCAGGGATTTCGCCTCGTCTCGGGCGGGACGGACAATCACCTCATCCTCGTGGACGTCTTTATGGGCGGGAAGGGAATCACGGGCAAGGTCGCCGAGAAGGCGCTCGAAGCCGCAGGCATCACCGTCAACAAGAACACCATCCCCTTCGACACCAACACGCCCTTCACCGCCTCCGGCGTCCGCATCGGCACGCCCGCCCTCACCACGCGCGGCATGGGCGAGGACGAGATGCGACAGGTCGCCCGGCTCATCGCCGCCATCCTCCACGAGCCGGAGTCCGAGGAGGTGCGCGCGCAAGTCCGGCAGTCCGTCCATGAGCTTTCGGCGCGCTTCCCGCTCTACCCGAAGCGTCTGAAGCAGAGGCCGGAGACGGAGGCGATGGGCGCGGACTAAGTAAGGAAAAAGTAAAAAGGCAAAAGGCAAAAGTGAGGAAGCATCGCCTCTTCACTTTTGCCTTTTGCCTTTTTACTTTTTCCTTCCATCGGTGGTATGCCGTACAATACGCGCATCACGCGCGTGGAGGTGCGGGGCCGTGCTCAAGTCCGTCGAGGAGCAGATTCGGAAGGCGATGGCCGAGGGCGAGTTCGACAACCTGCCCGGCAGGGGCCAGCCCCTCAGTCTTGAGGCTTACTTCAGCACGCCCGAGCACCTCCGCATGGCCTACTCGGTTTTGAAGAGCGGCGACTTCGTCCCCCAAGAGGTGCAGATGTTCCGAGACATCGACGACTTGAAGACGCGTCTCAACTCCTCGACCGACGCGGCCGAGCGTGAACGACTCCAGAAGCAGATCAGGGAGAAAAAACTGAATCTCACCGTCCTGCTGGAGGGACGCCGGCCCGGCCGTTGAAATCACGCGGCCCGAACGACGACGCCGACGCCCGGCCCGCACCCCTCCCCGTTGCGGGCCGATCAGGGAAACAGCCCTCACTACTGAATAACACATGGAAGAAATCTTCGGCCCACAGGGACTGATCGCGCGCGCGCACCCCGACTACGAGTACCGGCCCGGTCAGGTGCAGATGGCCGACGCCGTGCTGCGCGCCTTCGAGGAGCGGCGTCACCTCGTCGTCGAGGCGGGCACGGGCGTGGGCAAGACTCTGGCCTACCTCGTCCCGGCCGTCGCGGCGGCGCTGGAGCGTCGCTGCCGCGTCGTCATCTCCACGGGGACGAAAAACTTGCAGGAGCAGTTGATGGAGAAGGACATTCCTTTTCTCCAGAGCGTGCTCCCGCGCAAGTTCACGGCCGCTTACATGAAGGGCCGCAACAACTACTCCTGCCTCCAGCGCATCAAGCGCGCCGAGTCCACGCCCATCCTCGACGGCTTAGACGACCTCGACCACTTCGACACCGTGCGCCGCTGGGCGCGCGACTCCGAAACGGGCGACCGCGCCGAGCTGACCGAGCTGCCCGAGAACCTCCCCTTCTGGCGTCACATCGACGCGCGCTCCGAGACCTGCCTCGGACAGAAGTGCCCCGACTTCGACCCCTGCTTCATCACACGCATGCGCCAGCGCGCCTCCGACGCCGACATCATCGTCGTCAACCACCACCTCTTCTTCGCCGACCTCGCGCTTCGCGGCGGCGACTACGGACAGGTCATCCCCGACTACGGCGCCGTCATCTTCGACGAGGCGCACCAGATCGAAGACGTGGCCGCCGAGTACTTCGGCGCGCAGGTCTCCAACTACCAGATCGAAGACCTCCTGCGCGATTTGAGTAACCTGCCGATTACGGACGCGAGCACGAACCGCGAGCTGACGCGCACGGCCAACCGCGTCGCGCGCTTCAGTGAGGGCTTTTGGATGGGCTTCACGCGCGACGAGCGCGGCGAGGAGGGACGCTTCCCCATCCTGCCGGGCACGTTCGCGCGCAAGGGCCGCTCCGGCGAGATCGAGGCCACCCCGCTCGGCGATTCGTACCTCAGTCTCGACGGCGCACTGGGCCGCATGGAGGCCACACTCGACGCGCTGCGCGACGCGCCGCCCGAAGTCGAAAACCTCCTGCGTCGTATCCGCGAGGCGCGCTTTCAGTTGGAGTTCGTCGTCGCGGGCGACGACCGCCGCTACGTCTACTGGAGCGAGCGCCGCGGCCGCGGCGTCTTCCTGCGCGCCTCGCCCATCGACGTTTCCACGCTCCTTCAGGAAAAACTCTTCGAGCGCACCGAGACCGTCGTGCTCACCTCGGCGACGCTCGCCAGCGGCGGCCGCTTCAGCTTCATACGCGAACGCCTCGGCCTTCCCGAAGAGACCGACGAGCTGATCGCGCAGTCGGGCTACGACTACGACCGGCAGGCCGTGCTCTACCTGCCGCCGCGGATGCCCGACCCGCGCTCGCCCCAGTGGGCCGAGGCGGCGGCCGACGAAGTCGTCAAGCTCCTCGACCTTTCAGAGGGCCACGCCTTCGTGCTCTCGACTTCGCTCTCCGGCATGCAGGCGCTCTACGAGCGCGTCTCGCCGCGCGTCAGCTACCCGTGCTTCGTGCAGGGGAGCGCGTCGAAGGCGGGGCTGCTGGAGAAGTTTCGGAAGACGCCGAACGCCGTGCTCTTCGCCACGTCGAGCTTCTGGCAGGGCGTGGATGTGCGCGGCCGACAACTGTCGTGCGTCATCGTTGACAAGCTGCCCTTCGCCGTCCCGACCGACCCGGTGGTGGCCGCGCGCCAACGCTTCATCGACGAGCAGGGCGGGTCGAGTTTCTACGAGTACAGCGTCCCGCAGGCGTGCATCTCGCTCAAGCAGGGACTCGGCCGACTGATTCGCGGGACGACCGACCGCGGCCTGCTCGCCGTCCTCGACCCGCGCCTGCGCACGCAAGGGTACGGTCGCGTCTTCCTCGCGAGCCTCCCGCCGTGCCGCATCACCTCCGATCTCGAAGAGGCCGCGCGGGTGTTTGAAACGGACGCGGCAACAGTTAGATAATGACGGGGCCGTTCTATAAACCCGAATAACCTGTCCCACCGGAGGTGCGAATGAATCGAGACGAGCGCGAAGACACGACGATCTACAAGGTGGTCGTCAACCACGAGGAGCAGTACTCGATCTGGCCAGCCGAGCGCGAGAACGCGCTCGGCTGGAACGACGCCGGCAAGTCGGGCACCAAGGCGGAATGTCTCGCCTACATTCAGGAGGTGTGGACGGACATGCGCCCGCTCAGCCTGCGGAAGAAGATGGAAGAGACGGGGAAGCAGTGAGGTGCAGCCGCCTTTAGCATTCGAGCGCGCGCGGCGTGAGCACACGTATCTCGTGCCGCGCGTGGCCCGAAGATCGAGGGGAAGCAAAACGAGATGGCCGCAGTCTTTGAAGTGATGATCGAGCGCAACTTTTCGAGCGCGCACCAGTTGCGCGGCTACCGTGGGAAGTGCGAGAACCTGCACGGCCACAACTACCGCGTGGAGATTTACGCGCGCGGCAGCGAGCTGAACAACATCGGGCTGCTGGTGGATTTCGTCGAGTTGAAGGAGGCGGCCGACGAGATCGTCGCCTACCTCGACCACAAGAACATCAACGAGCTGCCGCCCTTCGACGAAGAGCTGAACCCCTCGGCCGAAAACCTCGCCCGCTTCATCCTCGAACGCGTCGCCGCGCGCGTCGGCGACGACCGCGTGCAAATCCATCAGGTGCGCTGCTTCGAGACGCCCACGAGCGTCGCCACCTATCGGGTCGATTGAGACGCGGCCCCGGCCACTCACCTAAACGTTAAGAGGCGGGCACGTGCCCGCCTCTTAACGTTTCTAAAATGGTTCGCTCACCGCTCTCGGCGCGGCCCAAAACTAAATCACATCGACACGTCTTCGAGCGCGATGAGGATTGACCCGTCGTCAACCGTCGCCGCCGCGTTCGCCTCGGCCCGCGGCGCGTCCTCCGACTCGTCCGTATCATCGAGCTTCGCCGGCGAGTCGTCGGCTTCCAGTTCGGATTCCGGCGGTATGCAGACGCGGTTGCGGCCCGTGTGCTTGGCTTCGTAGAGCGCGCGGTCGGCCGTCGTCACGAGCAGGTCGCGCGCGCCGGCATGGGCCGGGAAGGTGGCGACGCCGAAAGAGGCCGTCACGCCGCCGACGCCGGGGATGTCCAGTTCTTCGATGCGCGCGCGCAGTCGCTCGGCGACCTTCAGCGCGCCTTCGAGGCCCGCCTGCGGCAGAATCACGGCGAACTCCTCGCCGCCGTAGCGCGCCGCCGTGTCCACGCCGCGCAGCTCCTGTCTCAAACCGTCGGCGATCATCCTGAGCGCCACGTCGCCGGCGGCGTGGCCGTGCGTGTCGTTGACGCGCTTGAAGTGGTCGATGTCGAGCATGATGAGAGAGAGCGAGTGGTGCGTGCGCGTGGCCATGAGCATGTCTCGCTTGAGCTGCATCTCGAAGGAGCGGCGGTTGGGGCACCCCGTCAGTCCGTCGGTCAGCGCTTGCTGCTGCATCTCCTCGAAGAGACGCGCGTGGTTGACGGCCACGGCCACCTGATCGGCCACCGTCCGCATCAGCAGTATCTGATTCTCATCCCACACGCGCGAAGGGTCGTCCGAGCGCACCATCAGCACGCCCACGGCGCGCTCGCGGTAGATGAGCGGCACGGCGGCGACGGGGCGCGTCGTCGGGTCGGCGTCGGCGCCGGCGCATCCGTCCTGCACGTAAGCCTTCATGCGCGCGCCCAGTCGAACCTGATAGGCGTGGAGGTCGCTGACCATCCCTTCGCGCTCCGACTCGTCGCTCTCACCGTCGCGGAAGTAGCAGTGCATGAGCGGCGGCTCGCCCGGCTCGTCCTCGACGCACAGGGCGCTGTGCTGCGCGCCGAGCGCGCGGCCGACCTCGTCAACTGTGGTCTGAAGCACGCTCGACAATTCCAAAGAGCTGCGAATGGCCGTGGCGATGCGGTTGACCGCGATCTCGCGCAGGGCCTGCTCCTGTAGCAGACGCGCGAGCTTGGTCGTAACGGCGACGGTCAGTTGCAGCGAGGTCGCCTTCGGCACGCTCGTCCGCACCGCCCGCGAGAAGAGCGGCGCCTGCGCGGGGCACTCGGCCGTCACGCGCGCCATGAGGTATTCGAGCGCCGAGTAGACGATGTCCGGCTCGAACGTCCAGATGACCTCGGCGCCGCCGGCGTCCGCGTCGTCGCCCGCGCGGTTGCGCACGGTCGCGAGCAGGGCGGAGAAGCGCGCGTCGGCGACAACTACGAACCGCTCTTCGAGTGAAGTCTCTCCGGCCAGTTTGATGAGGCTGGGGTCGCGCCCGATGGCGTCCCACTTCAGTGGGCGGCTGTGCAGCGCGTCGTCGGGCGAGACGAAGAAGAAGGCGTGGCGGGCCGCGCGGCCGACCTCGCGGACGCGCTCCCAATCGCGCAACGAACGCTCGGCGGCGAACGGCAGCCCCTCGACGACGAGCGCCGCGAGATTGTTCTCCAGCACCACGTCCTCGAAATAACGATGTAACTGCGCGATGGTCTGCTCGGCGCAACGCACGGGCGTGAGCTGGCGCGGATGTTGGGCGAGCAGTGCGTCGTAGAGGGTGAGCATGGGCCGAAGCGCGGAAAGTGAAGGACTGAAGGCGCGAGGTTCAAAGGAAGCCCGGCGGCTTGGGAGGCCGTCCGCAAGTCGGACGGCAGGCAAACACATTTTTACATATGCCAACACCGCTTGTCTATAAGATAAATGAGTGTGAAAAATGACGGGGAAAAGCCAAATTTCTGACGCATGCAGTTGATTTGGGACGCAAAGAAGGGTGGTGTTAGGGAGTTTGGGCCGGAGTCTCGGTCTGGATAAGGTAAGTGGTTGTGGCCGTTGCGGTAAGCTTGCCGGTCTCGTCCGTCGTGTCGATTGAGAGGGTGACGATGCGGCGGCCGGCGCGCAGGACGCGTGCGCGGGCCTCGATTCGGCCGCGCAGGACGGGGCGGAGGAAGTGGATCGTGAGGTCGATGGTGACGGTGCTCTGGCCGGGTTCGAGCAGCGACATGACGGCGAAGGCCGAGGCCGTGTCCATGAGCGAGGCGACGGCCCCGCCGTGCATCAGGCCCGCGTTGCGTGTCAACTCCTCGCGCAGTTCGAGCGCGATGCGGGCCGCGCCGCGCGTTGCTCCCACGAACTCCATCCCGAGCAGGCGCGTGTAGGGGATGCGGCCGAAGATTTCGCGCAGGCGCGCGAGCTGCGTCTCATCGAGTTGCTGCTCCATCAGGAGTTGTAGAGGTCGGTCCCTTCCAACGGCTCGACGACGACGGCTGTGCCGTAGGCGAGAACTTCGGTCGCGCCCTGTATGACCTCGGTGGCGTCGTAGCGTGCGCCGATGATGGCGTTGGCGCCGAGTTCGGTCGCGTGTTGAATCATGATCTCGAAGGCAACGGCGCGCGTCTCCTCGCACAGACGCGTCCAGGCGTTGATGTTGCCGCCGGCGAGCGTGTTGAAGAAGGCGCCGATGTTGACGAAGAGGTTGCGCGAGCGGACGATGATGCCGCGCACGACGCCGAGGTTCTGCCGGACGCGGTAGCCCGGAAGCTCGAAGGCGGTCGTGACCATCTGCGGCGAGACGGAGAACTTCGTCGAGCTGATCTCGTAGGGGACGCGTTTTTGCAGTTCGTTGTTCATCACTAAAGAAAGCTCCTTTTGTGAGCTGCGGCCGTTCAGTCGGCGAAGAGGCTGCCCTGTTCGTCAGGTGTGCGTCCGTCGGCGAACTCTTCGGGCGTCCAGCGGTAGCGCCCGAGGTCGCAGCGGCCCCGCGCGTCAAAGGCGATGCCCTCGGCTTCGAGCATGCGCTGCTGTCTGTCGGGCGGCAGGATGACGCGGCCCGTCGAGCACGCGCCCTGCGCGTTGATGACGCGCTGCCAGGGGTCGCGCTCCTCGTCGGCCGCGTGCATGACGAAGCCGACGGTGCGGGCCGTGTACCCCTCGCCGAGGATGTCGGCGATCTGCCCGTAGGTCATCACGCGCCCCGCGGGGATGCGGCGCACGATCTCGTAGACGCGCTCGCGGTAGCGCGGCGAATCGGGGTCTAAGTTCTCACTCTTTTCAGGGGACATCGTGGGTCTCACTTTCGGCCGTATCGGTTGTCCGCGCCGGACTCCTTACAGACTCAAACGCGCTGAAGCTCGGCGACGGTGCGCTCGCTCGTGACGTTGCCGGTGTTGAGCGTCGTCTTCGGCTCCAGCAGGAGGACGTGTGCCTCCTCGTCGGCCACGGGCAGGTGCTCGACGCCGCGGGGGACGATGACGAACTCGCCCTCTTCAAGGTGAATGTCACGGTCTCGCAGGCGAATCGTCAGGCGGCCTTTGACGACGAGGAACATCTCGTCCTCCGCCTCGTGTTGGTGCCACACGAACTCGCCCTTGATCTTTACGAGCTTGACGTAGGAGTCGTTCAACTCGCCGACGATCTTCGGACTCCAGCGGTCGTCGAAGAGTTTGAACTTCTCGGAGAGCGTGACCTTATCGAACAAAGTTTGTCTCCTTAGATTCTCACGGCCCGAAGTCTCACGCCGAGGGCCGAGGCGAGTTGCCGTTGTCGTCCAGTGTCCGCAGAAGGGCACGAGCGGGCGCGCCGTCGCCGTCGCCGGCCGCTATCTTCAGCGGCAGGCAGAGCAGTTCGTAAGCGCCAGCGGCGACGGCGCTGAGGTCGAGACCTTCGAGGATCACGACGCCCTTCGAGAGAAGCGTCAGGTGCGTCTCGAAATCTTTCGACCCGAACTGCTCGACGGACAGGTAGTCGATGCCGACGAGCCGGACGCCGCGCCGGGCGAGGGCGCGCGCGGCGTCGGGCGCGATGTAGGTGAAGTCCTCGCGGAAACGGCCGCGCGCGTCTGCCCAGAAGGCCGAGTTCCGCGTCTTGAAGAGGACGCGGGGCGTGCCCTCGGGCACGTCTGCTGCGACGTGGCCGGCGTCGATGGCGCGCACGTCCGCAGGCAACTCCACGACGCGCGCGCGTCCGACGAGCGCGTCGAGCGCGACCTCAGTGATGCCGGGGGCGCCTTCGATGAAGTGTGCGGGGGCGTCCACGTGCGTCCCCGTGTGCGCGCCGAAGTGGAGCATCGAGACGTTGGCCGGATCGCCCCGGCGCAGCGCCGCCCACGACTCGATTTCGATGCCGGGGTCGCCCGAGTAGACCGGCGTCACGCCCGGCGCGATGGGGACGCTGATGTCGTACAGGGGCATAGGCAGTGACGGATAACGAATGACTGGTGACGAGTTCAGTTCGGGATTTTAACTTGTCACCGGTCACTCGTCCACCTGTCTTGCGGCGCGCGGCGGGCGTGGGTTAGCATCGGGGCCGGCTACAGCAAGCACGCCACGAAAGGACACGGCCACCCGCCATCGACACGCGCGACGAGAAAGAAGCACGGCCGCGAATCGCCGCCTCCTACTACCTCAACTCGGCCCCGCTCATCTGGAGCTTCGCGCGCGGCCCGCGCCGCGAGCAGGTGGAGTTGCTGACCGACGCGGCGCCGGCGCGGTGCGCGCGGATGCTCGCGCGCGGCGCGGCGGAAGCGGCGCTCGTGCCCGTCATCGAGTGCCAGAGTATCGAGGGTGCGGCCGTTGTGCCCGGCGTCTGCGTGGGGGCGCGGGAGGAAGTGCAGAGCGTCGTGCTGGTCACGCGCGGGGCCGGGCTTGAGGCGGTGCGCAGCGTCGCGCTCGACACCACGTCGCGCACTTCGGCCGCGCTCGTGCGGATCATCTTCCGCGAGTTCCTGCGACGCGAGCCGGAGTACGTGCCGGCGGAGCCGGACGTTGAAGCGATGCTCGAACGCTCGGACGCCGCACTCGTCATCGGCGACCCGGCCATGACGTTCGCGCGCGCGGGTCTGCGCGTCTACGACCTCGCTCGACTGTGGCGCGAACACACCGGCCTCGGCTTCGTCTTCGCCGTCTGGATGGCGCGCGACGATGGGGCGTCGCGTATTCGTCAGGTAGACTTCGCCGCCGCGCGCGACGAGGGCCTGGCCCGCGCCGAAGAGATCGCCGCCTTCTACGAGGGCCGGCTCGGACGGCCACGCGCCGAGCTGCTCAAGTACCTGCGCGAAAACATCTGCTACGAGTTGAACGAAGAGATGCGCCGGGGGCTTGAGCTTTTTTACGAACTGGCCCATAAGCATAAGTTGATTGAAGGGTTGAAACGATTGGGTTTCGTTGATTCGTAGTTCGGGACAGACGCCGGGAAAAGCGATGAAATATCTCTCAGCAGTAAAAGTACTGATGGTGGCCTTCTTACTCTTTACTTTCCAAACGATTAAGTCACAAGAAATCGAATACAAAGGATGGGATAACGGAATCGGTCACTCCTCTTGGGATATAGGTTTAGGAAAAGAGGAGAAAGAAAAGATGCTTCAACTTTGGGATTCCATCGGGGAAGATTTAAAAACGGAGCAAAATGAACTGGCCGGGACTTACCTGAAGGGAGGTTATAGCGCCGGATATTTCTTTCGCTGGTCAATCAACAAGGGTTATGTTCTGATCCCTTATTTCGACCAGAACTTAATAACCGATTTCAGCTACGGGAAGGTCACTTTCGTTGACAGTTCAGAAGTTGTCTTCACCCCTGAAAGAGACCTGAAAGGTGGTAGAAGCATTGGGAAGATGCCTCGTAAATGGACGGCCATTGGTGGATACTTCGTTCCGGTCGAGATGGTAAAAGATTTCGGCGACTACATGGCTGGATTCGGGGTATACAATGAGTTTAACGGGCAGTGCTGTGCCTTCGCCCCGAATTTTTTAGCTCAGAGAATTGATAGGCAAGAAGAGAAAATCGATCATCCTGTCTCGCCGAAATATGCACGGTTTATTAAGCCCCCAATCAAAGCTGACATCACGTTTGTCGGAATAAAAAAGACGGTCAAGGATTGGGGTTATGACGGGGAGCTATACAGTCAATGGATGGAACGAGCGGTTTTAATTCCCGTTAAAATAAGTGCCGGCAGAGCACACGGCGTGAAGCGCAATATGCTTTTCCGTTTAATCGGAGAACCGGATTTTTATCAGTATCTTCAGATAATGCGAGTTCATCAACGAACGGCTTCGGGCTATATAGTTCGTGATATTTCTTTCAGAGGGAAAGAAACCTATACGGATTCTGATACAGACCAGGAAAAGCCGCTTCCGCCTATTAAAGTTGGAACGAAGGTAACGACAAGTCTCGTTCGCAACTAAGTCTAACGTCAAGCCTTCTGCTAAAATCCTTTGTAGGGATTACTTGCCATGAAAGAAACTAACATTCAACCGATTTTAGATAAGGCGTTATCGAACATCCGCCTGACGGCGGAAGACTGCACGGCGCTTCTGGAGTCGCACGACATCGCGCGCATCGGCGTCGCGGCCGACGAGGTGCGCCGCCGTCGCCACCCCGACGGCGTGGTCACTTACATCATCGACCGCAACATCAACTACACGAACGTCTGCAACGTCGTCTGCACCTTCTGCGCCTTCTACCGCCGCCCCGGCAAGCCCGACACCTACGTCCTCGAAATCGACGAGGTCTGCCGCAAGATTGACGAGACCATCGCGCTCGGCGGCACGGGCGTGCTGATGCAGGGCGGACTCCACCCCGACTTCCGTCTAGAGTGGTATGAAGACCTCCTGCGGACGCTCCACGCCAAATACCCCGACTTCCAGCTCCACTGTTTCTCGCCGCCTGAGATTCACAACATCCACCTCATCTCGAAGCTCCCTTACGAGGAGATCATGGGGCGGCTCAAGGCAGCGGGCCTCTACTCCCTGCCCGGCGGCGGCGGAGAGATTCTGGACGACGAGGTCCGCAAGCGCGTCTCGACCAAGTGTACGACCGACGAGTGGCTCGACGTGATGCGCGCCGTCCACCGCGTGGGCCTGCGCTCGACGGCGACGATGATGTTCGGCATCGGCGACCGCACGGAGCACCGCGTCCGACACCTCCAGCGCGTGCGCGACCTTCAGGACGAGACCGGCGGCTTCACGGCCTTCATCCCATGGACGTTCCAGCGCGAGAACACGGCGCTCGGTCGTCGCATCAAGGATGAGCCGACCGGGATGGACTACCTCAAGATGCTCTCGGTCTCGCGTCTCTTTCTCGACAACGTCGAGCACATCCAGTCGTCTTGGCTGACGCAGGGGTTGCGTCTCGGGCAGGTGGCCCTGCGCTTCGGCGCCGACGACATGGGTTCGATCATGATCGAGGAGAACGTCGTCTCGGCGGCCGGCGCCTCGAATCACGCCGACGAACAGATGCTCCGCTACCTGATCCGCGAGGCGGGCTTCCGCCCGCAACAGCGCGACATCCTCTATCGCCACGTCAACCGCAACGACATGCCCAACGATTCGGACGCGGGCGGCTCGGCGAAGCTGAGCGAGCTGACGGTCGCGTTCGCGGATTAAGAGCGCGTGGCAAAACTGTAGGGGCAGAGCTTGTCCGCGGCCCGCTGCCTCGAAATCAAATTTACATGGATGGGCAGGATGATCAGGATAAGAGATTTGAAATTTGAAATCTCAAATCTGTAATCTTAAATCAGCTCTTTCTTCATCCTGCCTATCCTGTCCATCCATGTAAATTTCTTTCATCGTTGAGCGGGCCGCGGACAAGCCCTGCCCCTACAGTCATTATCGTCGTTGAGGTTTTGAAACCGACTTTAAGAAGGCGTCGCGCGCGAGGGGCGCGCCCTTACGGTTACATCTTGAAGATTTCCGTGTAGTCCTTCACCAGCTTTTCGATCTTCGCCTTGAACGCGGGATCGCGCATGGAGACGCTGACGTACTTCACCTGTAGCCCGGCGACGTTCATGGCGTCTTTGGTGAGCGTGTCGGTCATCTTCTGTTGAGTCTCTTTACTCACCTGATAGCCCCGCACGTTTTTGAGCGAACCCATCTTCGCCTGAAGGTCGGCCTTGCGTGAGTCCATCAGCTTCTGTGCCTCGTCCACGCCGGCCGAGGGGTTCGGGGCCGACTGCACCTTGGACACCAACTGTTCGGAGAACGTGTGAAGCTCCGCGATGACGGATTCGATCTCCGCGTCTTTCTTGCAGCCGGCGAGCGTAAGCATTGCCAAAACAAGTACGAGGGGGACGCATTTGTGGCGCATAAACTTTTTCTCCATTCTTAAGAAGCGCTCAGTGTGCCGCGTTGTCGAGCGGCGGGCAGGATATTACGGACGAGGCAGGCATGGGCCGCCTCCGGGCGAGGTCGAATGCGAGAATGCTGAACCGTTGAACTTCTACCGCGCCAGCGTTTCCTGAGACTTCGCGAGGTCACGGCGCACGGGGCTTGCCGGGGCGGCTCGGAACGTTTACAACATTTTACATCAACTTCGGTCGGTCGCCGTTATAATTTAATCCTAACGCGATAGAGAATGAGGTGGTTGAAACGGCGCCCCAGACCTTCGGCCACGACCCACAAACATTTCAAACCCTCGGTGGACACCCGGAATGAAGAAGGAGATGTCAGAGATGAGAAGCATTCGATTCACGTCGGTGTTGGGAGCGGCCGTCATCATGTGCGCGGCAGTCGCCGCGTCGGCGCAGACGGGCGGCGAGTGGCCGCAGTGGCGCGGGGCCAACCGCGACGGCGTCTCGAAAGAGACGGGGTTGCTCAAGCAGTGGCCGGCTGATGGGCCGGCGCTCGCGTGGAAGGGCGTTGGCGCCGGCATGGGCTACTCGTCGGTCGTCGTCTCGAAGGGCCGCCTCTACACGCTGGGCCTGCGCGGCGACAAGGAGTATGTCATCGCCTTCGACGCCGCGACGGGCAAAGAGGTCTGGGCCACGGCGCACGGCGCGGCCTTCCGCAACGACCGCGGCGACGGCCCGCGCGGCACGCCGACCGTGGACGGGGAGCGCCTCTACTCGCTCGGCGGCGCCGGCGACCTCTCGGCCATCGACGCCAAGACGGGCAAGATCGTCTGGCAGATGAACGTGCTCCAGAAGTTCGGCGGCTCGAACATCACCTGGGGCATCAGCGAGTCGCCGCTCGTCATCGGCGACAAGGTGCTCGTCAACCCCGGCGGCCCCGGCGCGTCGGTCGTCGCGCTCAACAAAAAAGACGGCACGCTCATCTGGAAGAGCCAGAGCGACCGCGCCGGCTACTCCTCAGCCATCCCCGTGCAGGTGGGCGGCAAGACGCAGGTCGTCTTCTTCACGCACACGCGCGCGCTCGGTCTCGACGCCGAGACCGGGAAGCTGCTGTGGGACTACCCGAAGGCGGCCAACAACGTCGCCAACTCCGCGACGCCGGTCGTGCGCGGCAACCGCGTCTGGATTTCGTCGGACTACGGCACGGGCGGCGGTGTCGTCGAGATCAAGGCCGACGGCACGGCCGCCGAGGTTTATTTCACGAAGGAGATGCGTAACCACCACAGCACCTCCATTCTCATGGGCGACCACCTCTACGGCTTCTCGGGGGGCATCCTGACCGCCATGAAGTTCGACACCGGACAGGTCGCCTGGAAGGATCGCAGCGTCGGCAAAGGCTCGCTCGTCTACGCCGACGGGATGCTCTACCTGTTCAGCGAGAACGGCGTGGTCGGCCTCGCCGAAGCCACCCCCACCGGCTACACCGAGAAGGGCCGCTTCCGCATCCCACAAGACAATCTCCCGACCTGGGCGCACCCGGTTGTCGCCGGCGGGCGTCTCTACCTGCGCGACCAGGACACCATCTACGCTTACGACGTGAAGGCGAAGTAGTAGCGCCGCGTGGGCATTCGCCGCAAGTGTAGGTGAAGTTCATGCGGGGTCGCGCGCAACGCCAGCGCCGGAGGCGCGGCAGAATGTAACCCACGGCGTGAGCCGTGGGGATAAGTCCGTTTAATGAACCGGAAGCCCCGGAGGGGCGAGAGAACCCCAAGGTTGACCGCTATCAACCTTGGGGTTCTTTCGCCCCTCCGGGGCTTGTTGATTTTTATCTTGCCCGTGACCCACGGCTCACGCCGTGGGCTACATTCTTTCGCCGCTCGCGCGGCTCGTTGATGCCTGCGACTGAATCGAGTTCAACTCAACGCCTCGTGAACGTTACGGCGACCGGAATGGTCGGAAAAATTCTGTCACGCGGGAACTGCGAGGGCGCGGGGCGGGCGGTGAAGCGGTAGAGGCCGCCGAAGAGTTCGGTGAGGCAACGGAGGTAGACAGTCGTCATTTCGGCGGGCGTGCTCAAGGACGCTGAGCGGATGATCTGGGCGATGCGCGCGCCGCGCTGGAGCGAGCGCGCCCAGCGGTTGCGGCGGTAAATCTGCTCCAGCTCTCGGAGACGCGCGGGGTCGTTGTATTCGAGCATGGCGCGCAGGTAGTAGATGGCGTGGAGCGGGTGGTCGGGCGAGACGCCCTTGCCGCGCGTCCAGGCGAGGCCGCCGATCATGTCGGCGACCGTGTCGAGGCCGAGACGGTGCAGGTCGGGCAGGATGGCGTGGTGCTCGACGGCCTCCATCAAAGCGCCCGTGAGTTCCATCTCGTTCAGCTCGCCGAGGGGCACGCGGGGCGACGAGCCGGCCTCGTCGAACATGAAGGCGGGGAAGCCCCGCGCGCGCTGGCGCAGGTGGAGTATCTCGTGCGTGAGGGTCGCTTCGAGCCGCTTCCTGTTCGCGGCAGTCTGGAAGTTGAAGTTGATGCGGATGACCGCCGCGCCGCGCTCGGTGACGTAGTTCTCGCCGCCGACGAAGCCCTCGCCCCCGTCCTCCGGGCCGAGCTGCGCGAACTCGGCGTAGACCTCGCGGCCCAGCTTTCGCTCAACCTCTTCAAGCCACGCGGCCACCTCCGGGCGCAACTTGAGACCGAGCAGCACGCGCTCGCGCGCGGGGTTCTGCCCGGCGGCAGTTTGCGGACGGGGCTGTGCGGCGGGCGCGACTACGGCGAGAGCCAGCGCGCAGATGAGCAAGGCCGTGCGGCGAAGGTTAATCATCCAACACCATCACTTTTGATAGACGTAGTAGACGACGCCCGCGTGGTCGTCCGTCATCAGGAAGCCGTTCGCGCCGAAGCGCATGATGTCGCACGGGCGGCCGTTGACGCGGCCCGCGCTCTTGAAGCCGTCGATAAAAGTCCGTGCGGGGT
>DASVES010000143.1:0-5820 GCA_036380435.1 Pyrinomonadaceae bacterium
TGGTGTCCATATGAGGAGAGGATCAAGCGCCTTCAAGAACTTGGTGCAAGAATTCAAGCGGGTTGTGAAAAGCATCCTCTGGATGGTTATCTGCGCCAATTGTTGGAAGACATTAAGCGAGCAGAACTATATACGACTACATCCTGGTAAACTGAATTCCACAAAATAACTCTTTTGTGGAATTCAGAAGGACATAGCACGGGCAGTTATCTTGACCATGCTCCTCTGAAGTTTAAAGAAAGCCTGGCATTTCTGTAATTCGGAAGTGCCGGGCGAGTTAGTTTTAGTATAGTCGGCGACAGGTGACTCCCGCTGTAATGTTGAATTTGCGGAAATTCCTCCGCTGGCTGTGCGGGTAAATGCCCGCGCGGCGCGACGCGGCCTTGACCCGCGGCATGCGCCGTTCCTACAATCCGTCCGAACCAAGTTCCCAAACGGCCCCCGTCGCTTCGCAACTTACATTCTCCAAAGGGGTGAACTATGTCTGCTAATAAAAACGACAGCACGACCGGCAACACCGGAACCCGCGACATCACTTACGATCTCATCAGCACCGTCTACCACCTGCTTCAGGGCGCCGAGACCGTCGGCATGTACATCGAGGACGCCAGCCAGGAGAGCGATCAGGAGATCGTCCAGTTCTTCCGCGAGACCAAAGAGGAGTACACGCGCCGGGCCGACGAGGCCAAGCAACTGCTCACGCGTCACCTCGGCAAGGATCAGGGCCGCGCGGCGAGCGGTGGCGGCGGCGGGAATCAGTAAACACTTTCGGGACGCCGTCGCTCGCGGCGGCGCTCTCGTCGGAGAACTTCAAAATCAGAAACGCCTGCCGAAACAACGGCAGGCGTTTCTGATTTAAAGCCGCGACGGCCGCAGACTCAGCGGCGCGCCTCGCGAGACGGCCGACGCGCGTCACTGTGGAGCCGCGTTGAGTGTCGGCGTGCTCAGTACTTGGGGACGCTCGGATCGACATCGTTCGACCAGGCGGTGATGCCCCCCTTCAGGTTCAGCAGTTTTCCCGCGAAGCCCGCGCCCCTGAGCGCCTCGATGGCTTTGGCGCTGCGGACGCCGCCCTTGCAGTGGACGACCGTCTCGCGCGACTCGTCGATCTCCCCCCTGCGGCCGACGACCTCCGCAAGCGGAATCAAGGTCGTGCCGGGGATGCGCGCGGTCTGGTACTCGTTCGGCTCGCGCACGTCGATGATTTGCAGGTCGTCCCCGCTGTCGATGCGCTGCTTTAACTCCGTGGCGGTGATCTCTTCCAACTTACGTTCGCCTCCTTCATTTGGTTTTCAGTCGGTAGTGCGTGATTCTCGGCGGTCTTCATCAGCCGGTCTCACATCCCTGCCCTTCGGCAAACTTACTCTTCACGTCTCAAGCGCCCGCACGATGTCTCGGTGGATGTCTCCAACGTCCTCGACGCCGACGGAGATACGCACCGTGCCCTCGGTGATGCCGAGCGCGAGGCGGCGCTCTGTCGCGAGGTCGCGGTGCGCGGCCGTCGCCGGGTGGAGCACGCCGGTGAACACGTCGCCGAGGCTCGTCGAACGGACGCAGAGAGAGAGCGCGTCCATAAAGCGGAAGGCGGCCTCGCGCGTCGCGTCGCGCAGCTCGACGGTGACGAGGGCGCCGCCGTGCGGGCGGCGGAGCACGCGCCCGGCGAGTTCCCTTTGCGCGCCGTCGCCGAGCAGCGGGTAACGGACGCGCGCGATGCGCGGGTGCGCGGTGAGGCGTTCGGCCAGATCGAAGGCGTTCGCGCACTGGCGTTCGAGACGCAGCGCGAGGGTCTTTATCCCGCGCAGAATTTCGTGCGCGTCCCACACGCCGAGGATGCCGCCCGCGAGCTTCATCGCACTGACGAGCGCCGGCGTGTCGCCGGCGTCGCGGGTCACGACCACACCGCCCGTCGCGTCGCCGTGCCCGCCCAGATATTTCGTTGCGCTATGCACGACGAAGTCGGCGCCCATTGAAACGGGTCGGCAGAGGAAGGGCGAGGCGAAGGTGTTGTCGATGACGAGTCTCGCCCCGGCCTCGCGCGCCGCGTGCGCGCACGCCTCGATGTCGCAGACCTTGAGGAGCGGGTTCGAGATCGTCTCGGCGATGAGCACGCGGGGCCGGAGCTGCCTCACCCGCGCCGCGAGTTCGTCGGGGTTGGTGAAGTCCGCCTGCTCAGTCTTCACGCCGAAGGGGCCGAAGACGTGTTTGAGCAGGCTTGCCGTGGCTCCGTAGAGGTCTTGCGAGGCGAGGACAATCGAGCCGGGGGAGAGGTTGCAGGCGAGGAGCGCCGCGTGCATCGCGGCCATGCCGGAGGCGTAGGCGCAGGCGCCCGCGCCGCCTTCGAGCGCGCGCACCGCCTCTTCGAGCGCGTGCACGGTCGGGTTGCCGTGGCGTGTGTAGACGTAGCCCTCGCGCGTGCCGGCGAAGACCTCGTCCATCTCGGCCATCGTGTCGTAGGTGAAGGTCGTCGTGGCGTAGATGGGCGGGGCGACGGGGCTGCCGACGGGCGCGCTCAGACGCTCGCCCGCGTGAACGACGCGCGTGTTGATCTCCAACTCCTCTTCGCGCTCAGACATCCGTTCGTGTCCCGCCGCCGCTTCAGAGGCCGCGCCCGAATTCATACCGGGGCGCGGCCGTCGATTAACGACCGCTACGCCGCCCGGCCTACTTGCCCTCGTTCAAATCCCGCTTGGAGAAGTACCAGTCGGTGACTTCGTAGCCGGGCGTGGTCATGCGTTGCTCGGCGTCGGCGAGCGTCTGCGGCGGGGGCACGATCACCTTGTCGCCCTTCTGCCAGTTGGCGGGCGTGGCGCAGGCGTTCTGGTCGGCGGTCTGAAGACCGTCCAAGACGCGCAGCACCTCGTCGATGTTTCTGCCGAGCGACATCGGGTAATAGACGAGCGCGCGCACTTTCTGGTTGGGGTCGATGACGAAGACGGCGCGCACCGTGGCCGTCTCCGACGCGCCGGGGTGAAGGAGTCCGTACTTCTGCGCCACCTTCGTGTCGAGGTCGGCGATGACGGGGAAGTCCACCTTCACGCCGAAGTGTTGCTCCATGTTTCTAATCCAGGCGATGTGCGCGGTGACGGAATCGACGGAGAGGCCGACGAGCTGCGCGTCGCGTTCTTTGAACTCCGCGGAGCGCCGGGCGAACTCGACGAACTCCGTCGTGCAGACCGGCGTGAAGTCGGCCGGATGCGAGAACAGGACGACCCACTTGCCCTTGTAGTCCGAGAGCTTGAGCGGCCCCTGTGTGGACTTGGCCTCGAACTCGGGCGCCGTGTCGTTGATGCGTGGGATTGCGTTCGAGGTGGCTTCCTGCGTCGGTGCTGGTGTGCTCATCAGAAGAACTCCTGTTCGTTTGGGGTGGAAAGTTTCTTTGAGACCTATGGCCATTTGCAGATGGGTGCGTCCGTCCGTGCGCCGGGCGGAGGGAACACGGATGAGACGGATGGGACGGATTAAGAAGGATCGAATCCGTGCCCATCCGTCCTTTTCCGTTTAATCTGTGTTCCTCTGGTTTGAGGCCCAAGCTTACAACAAAACCGCTTCGATAGCCCAACGCGAAATGAGCATCGCGCGAAGGCGCGCGGGTCTGCTCCGTGTCATCCGACGGCCCCTCTAATCACCCTCGCACCATATAGTGCATGTGCTTGCACAACCTGCTTCGTATAGTCGCCGGATCGCCGGCCGCGCGCCGTCGCCGCTTGCGCGCCCGGCTCTAAATCAAGTAATAGAATGTCTTAGCAAATTTCACCTCGACATGCCCCGCGGTGGCACACTCGTTGCCAAAGCATAATCGGCGACGGTTCTGTTGCGCCGGGCCGGCTGGCCGCGAGGCGTCAGCAAGAACGTCAACAACGGAGGGAGACAGTTAATGATTAGAAACAATAGATTGGCACAACGCGCCTTCAGCATCTTTGCACTCGTGGCGCTCGTCGCCGCGACCATGATCCCGGCCTTCGGCGCCACGCAGCGCCGCCAGCGGCGTCCCGTTCGCCGGGCGGTAACACGCAGGGCGACGCCGCCACGCGTGGTTCTTCACACGGTTCCGGCCGACACAGTCATCCGCGTGCGGATGAACTCGCAATTGAAGTCTGACTCGGCGCGCGTGGGCGACCGCTTCTCGGCGAACGTCACCGAGTTGGTCTACGGCGGCAACGGCGTCGAAGTTATTCCTACCGGAAGCAAGGTCTGGGGCAGCGTGACTTCCGTCCGTCGCGCCGGGCGACGCACGCCGGGCAGCATCTCCGTGAGCTTCAATCAGGTTGAGTTGCCCAACGGCGCCCGCTACGCGATCAACGGCTCACTCTCTAGCCTTCAGGCCGACGACGTGAACTCCGACAACGAGGGCACGGTCTCAGGCAGGAGCAACCGCAAGCGCGACGCGGTCTTCATCGGCGGCGGCGCGGCGGCCGGCGCCATCATCGGCGCGATTGCCGGCGGCGGCAGGGGCGCAGGTATCGGGGCCATCCTCGGCGGCGGGGCCGGCACCGCGGGCCGCGTCTACGAGAGGGAGCAGGATGCCGAGGTGAAGTCGGGCACGGAGTTCGGCGTCATCCTCAACCGCAGCATCTCGCTGCCGCGCTTCGGCGACCGATAGATATTTCAAGGATCGGCGGCCGCGAGGTCGCCGTGCAACGGGGGCCTGCAAGCGAAGGGGAGAGCGCGGGCAGGCCCCCGATAAAAAATCGATAAAGGGTTCGGTCGCCCCTGTCAGGACGTAAGTGAGCGACCGCAACGAGGGAGGCCCGCCGCGAAGGGGAGAGCGCGGCGGGCCTCTCTGCGTTTGGCTTTTAGCTTTCAGCTTTTAGCTTTCAGCTTTTCGGATTCGACAAAGCGCGCGCAGGATGGGGCGACGACGACCAGCCCCGTCAGGGGCGGAAGAATGTTGCCACGGGCGCAAGCCCGTGGAACAGCGGTGAGAAAAATCGGGAAGCCCCGGAGGGGCGAAAGAATCGGGACAGGCGCCACGCCCAACATTAAGATTCTTTCGCCCCTCCGGGGCTTCGCATTGTTTCGCCGCCTGTCCCCAAGGCTCACGCCGTGGGCAACACTGCTGCCGCCGCTCCGCGGCTCGTTGAGCTTTATGCTGACTGCTGACTGCCGACTGCTGACTGCTCTCTTCTGTAAACGACGCGGCCGGCGACAATCGTCGCCACGGCCGCGCCTTGAAACGTCCAGCCGTCGAAGGGCGTGTTGCGGCTTTTGGATTTGGAACGCGCGGCGTCGAACGTCCAGCGCAGGTCGGGGTCGAGGATAGTCACGTCGCCCCACGAGCCGGGGCGCAGGGTTCCGCGGCCTTCGAGGTTGAGGATGCGTGCGGGGTTGGCGGAGCAGAGCGCGACGAGACGTTCGAGATCGACGACGCCGCGGTGGACGAGGCGTTCGAGGGCGAGGCCGACGGCCGTCTCCAGCCCCGTGATGCCGAAGGGAGCATGGTCGAACTCCAACGCCTTTTCGTCGGCGTGGTGCGGCGCATGGTCGGTGGCGACGGCGTCGATAGTGCCGTCGCGCAGGGCTTCGAGGATGGCCTCCACGTGCTCGGGGCTGCGAAGCGGCGGACTCATCTTGCTGTTGGTGTCGAATTCGGCCGCGGCCTCATCCGTGAGCGTCCAGTGATGGGGCGCGACCTCGCAGGTCACGCTCAGTCCCCTCGCCTTCGCGCGCCTGACGGCCTCAATGGCCCCGCGCGTCGAGACGTGTGCGATGTGGAGTCGCGCGAGCGTCAACTCGGCGAGCGCACAGTCGCGCGCCACGTCCGACTCTTCGGCGAGCGCCGGCATCCCGCGCAGGCCGAGACGCAGAGACCAGTCGCCCTCG
>DASVES010000144.1:0-32917 GCA_036380435.1 Pyrinomonadaceae bacterium
CCGGTGCGTCTTACACCACCCCCGCAGCCACCACTACCCTTCCGGCAACGATCCCGTCACAGCAGGGCGGCTACGGAACCGTCTCCGTGTCTTACGCGCTAGACGGCCTCCAGAACGGCGCGCCGGACGGCATCGCCCTCATCGGGCCGGGCAACGTCGTCATCCAGTTCCTCTGCTACGAGGGCACCTTCGCGGCGACGACTGCCCCGGCCTCGGGGCAGACTTGCACCGACATCGGAGTGACGGAGGGGACTTCGACGCCTGTCGGTTTCTCGCTTCAGCTCACTGGCAGCGGCACGACCTACGGTGACTTCGCGTGGGCGGCAGAGCAGCCTAACACGCAGAACAATGTCAACACGGGCCAGTCCTTCGGCGCCCCGACCCCCACGCCCACGCCCACGCCGACTCCGACTCCCGAACCCACACCGACCCCGACTCCGACCCCTGAACCTACTCCGACGCCCACGCCAACGCCCGTCGCGACCAACGTCATCATCAACGAGCTTGACTCGGACACGCCGGGATCGGACACGGCCGAGTTCATCGAGCTTTACGACGGCGGCGTCGGCAACACTTCGCTGAACGGGCTGGTCGTCGTCTTCCTCAACGGGGGCGTAGCCAACGACCCGTCTTACGCTGCCTTCGACCTCGACGGCTTTTCTACCAACGCCCAGGGCTACTTCACGCTCGGCAACCCCGGAGTGAGTGGGGTTGATTTGACCTTCAACCCCGGCGCGAGCGGTCTTCTACAGAACGGCGCGGACGCCGTCGCGCTCTACGCGGCCAGCGCGTCCGACTTCCCGAACGGGACGCCGTTGACGACCTCCAACCTGATTGACGCCGTCGTCTACGACACGGACGACGCGGACGACACCGGCCTGCTGGCTCTGCTTAACTCGGGCCAGCCGCAGGTCAACGAGAACGGCGACAGCGACGTCGCGAACGATTCCATCGGGCGCTGCCCCAACGCCACCGGCGGCGCGCGCAACACCAACACCTACGCAGCGGGCACTCCGTCGCCCGACGGCGCGAACACCTGCACGCCCCCGCCGCCCCCGGCGACCACCAGAACGATCCCCGAGATTCAGGGCAACGGCACGGCTTCCCCCCACGCCGGGACGGCGGTCATCACGACGGGCATCGTTACGGGCCGCAGGAGCCTCGGCACGAATAACAACGGCTTCTACATTCAGGACCCACTCGGCGACGCTAACACGAACACCTCCGACGCCGTCCTGGTCTTCACCGGGAGCACCGTCCCGGCGGTCGCCGTCGGCGACTCGGTTCAAGTGACGGGGACGATCACGGAGTTCGACGCATCGACGGACGAGCCGGACGGCGTCGCGCCCCCCGACCCCAAGACCACCACGGAGATCACCGCCCCCACGACCGTCGTCCTTTCCACCGGCAACCCCTTGCCGGCGGCGCTCTCTTCCGCCATCTTCGACCCGGCCGCCATCAGCCGCGGCGCGGAGTTGGAGAAGTATGAGCACATGCGCGTGAGCGTCGCTGCGCTCACCGTCTCGCAGCCGACGAACAACTTCGGCGAGTTCTGGGGCGTGGAGCCGACGCGCCCGCGGCCGTTCCGCGAGCCGGGCATCGAGGCCGGCGACCCCGTCCCGGCCGCCGACGATGGCCCCTACGCGGGCTTCCCGCCGCCCGCCGTGCCGATCTTCGACGGCAACTTCGAGCGCATCATGGTTGACACCGGCGCGGCCCTCCTGCCCGGCGGCTCCACCCGCCGCCCGCAGGTGCAGGTGACCACGGGCACGCTCGTCACCGATCTCGTCGGGCCGCTCGACTTCGCCTTCAACCAGTACCGCATCGTACTCGACTACAACGCGGCGCCCGGCGCCTCCGGCGGCCTCACGGCGGCCGTCCCCGTGCCCGCGCGCACCAACTCGGAGTTCACCGTCGGCCACACCAACCTGGAGAACTTCACCGCCTCGGACACGATCAAGCTGGAGAAGGCGTCGCTCGCCATCCGCAACATCCTGCGCACGCCCGACATCCTCGGCCTCATCGAGATCGCCGACCTCAGCTCGGCGCAACAGCTGGCGACCAAGATCAACACCGACGCCGCTGACCCCGGCATCAATTACGTCGCCTTCCTCGGCGAGACCAGCTTCACGCAAGACATCGGCTACCTCGTCAACGCCGCGCGCGTGACGGTGGTCGGCACGCCGCAGCAGTATCACGCGGGCGACACCTTCACCTACTGCGGCGTGACCGACGCTCTCCACGACCGCCCGTCATTCATCCTGGAGGCCACCGTTCAGCAACTCGGCGGCGGGACGCTGCCCGTGACGGTGATCCTCAACCACACTAAGTCTCTCATCGCCGTTGACAGCCCCAGCCCCTTCGGCACCTGCGGCACCGGCACGGAGGGCGCGCGCAACCGCGAGAAGCGGCGCCTCCAGGCCGAGGACATCGCCGACCTCATCCAGTCGCGGCAGACCGAGAACCTCGTCTTCTTAGGCGACCTCAACGCCTTCGATGTCAACGACGGCTTGACGGACGTGACCAACACGCTCCGGGGCGTGCCCCCGCCGGCCGAGCAGGTGGTCGAGCCGAGCGTGCCCGACCGCTGGACTTACGAGCTGACGAATTTGCTCACCACGCTCACGCCCGACCAGCGTTACTCCTACGTCTTCGAGGGCAACGCGCAGACGATTGACCACGTCCTCGTCAACCAGCAGATGTTGGCGCTCAACAACTCCTTCGCCTACGCGCGCGTCAACGCCGACTTCTCCGAGGCTTACGCCATCGACAACACGCGGCCCGAGCGCGTCTCCGACCACGACGCGCCCGTCGCCTACTTCACGCTCCTCGCCGACTCCGATGACGACGGCGTGAATGACGACGTGGACAACTGCCCGAACGTCTCCAACGCCGATCAGACGGACACGGACAACGACGGGCAGGGCGATGCCTGCGACGCAGACGACGACGGTGACGGCGTGACCGACACCCTCGACAACTGCCCGCTCACGGCCAACACGAACCAAGCCGACAACGACGCCGACGGCTTCGGAGACGTCTGCGACGCCGACGACGATAACGACACAGTCGTGGATACGGCCGACAACTGCCCGCTCACTGCAAATACCGACCAAGCCGACAACGACTCTGACGGTCAGGGCGACGCCTGCGACCCTGACGACGACAACGACGGGGTTGCCGACACGGGAGACAACTGCCCGCTCGCGGCCAACGCCGATCAGGCCAATAACGACGGCGACGCACAGGGCGATGTCTGTGACGCCGACGACGACAACGACGGTGTTGCGGACGGGGCCGACAACTGCCCGTTCACCGCCAACGCGGGCCAGGCCGACAACGACGTTGACGGCATCGGCGATGCCTGCGACGCCGATGATGACAACGACACGGTCGCGGATACGGCTGACAACTGCCAGTTCACGGCCAACACCAATCAGGCGAACAACGACGGCGACGCGCAGGGTGACGTGTGCGACGCGGACGACGACAACGACGGCGTGCCGGACACCGCGGATAACTGTGACTTCACAGCCAACCCGGATCAGGCGGACGCGGACGGCGATGGGATCGGCAACGCCTGCGAGTCGGACGACGATAACGACGGCGTGCCCGACACGGCGGACAACTGCCCGCTCACGCCCAACCCCAACCAGGCCGACTTCGACGGCGACGGCATCGGCGACACCTGCGACCCGCAGACCGGCCCGCCGGTGAACAAGAATCAGTGCAAGAACGGCGGCTGGATGCGGTTCGACGTGCCGCGCACGTTCAAGGATCAGAGCGACTGCATCCAGTACGTCAACACCGGCAAGTGATTCCCGGCGCGCGCCTCTGGTGGTGAAGATTTAGAGGACGCGCTCGGTTCCCGAAGCGGAAGCGCCGCCCGACGCCGAAGGGCTGCGGGCGGCGCTTCCTTCTCGCTCTTGCGTCCGACCCCGAATTGTTGTATTTAACATCGCGTTTACTCTAACGTAAGGGTCGCGCAAGCCACTCCCCGTATGGTATAAGTTTGATTTCAAACCTGGCCGTCATTCACTTTTAAGCAGGACAACCAGACGAACCGGGACACGAGCGAAAGTCTTTCTGTGTCCCGCCTCAGACAACTGTAGTGCATCATCCGCGATACATCGCCCAGGCTCTCGCGCGGCAGGCAATGGCGCCCGCCCGCCGTGCGGCGCGCTCCGCCAGTCCCCGGACGCTGCGCCGAAACACCCCAACGCACCAATTTGATAGAAGGAGTTTCTTCGATGTTTAAGTTTTTTCGCCTTCCCCTCGCCGCGCTCTTCGTGATCGCCACGACCTGCGGCGCGGCCTTCGCCCAGTCCACCACGGACGGCGCCATCGGCGGAGTGGTCCGCGACCCGAACGGCGCGGTCGTGGTGAACGCCCCCGTCACCGTCCGCAATGAGGAGACGAACAAGGAGACCGCGGCCACCACCGACGACGAGGGCCGCTTCCGCGTCGTCCAACTCCAGCCGGGCAGCTACACCGTCACGGTCAACGCCACCGGCTTCGGCCCCTTCACGGCCCAGAAGGTCGTCGTCGAGGTCGGCCGCGTCACCCCGCTGGAGGCGACGCTCTCCGTGACCGGCACCAGTGAGACGGTCGAGGTGACGAGCGAAGCGCCCGTCATCAACACCGAGCGGCAGGACTTGTCCACCAATATTAACCAGACTTCGATCAACAACCTGCCGATCAACGGCCGCCGCTGGTCGAACTTCGCGCTCCTGACCCCCGGCGCGGTGCCCGATGGCTCGTTCGGTCTGGTCTCGTTCCGCGGCGTCTCCGGCCTCCTCAACAACAACACGGTGGACGGCGGCGACAACAATCAGGCGTTCTTCTCCGAGGAGCGCGGCCGCACCCGTCTCAGCTACTCGATCAGTCAGGACTCGGTGCGCGAGTTTCAGGTCAACACCTCGAACTACTCGGCCGAGTAC
Source organism: Pyrinomonadaceae bacterium (assembly GCA_036380435.1). Classification (GTDB taxonomy): domain Bacteria; phylum Acidobacteriota; class Blastocatellia; order Pyrinomonadales; family Pyrinomonadaceae; genus DASQDT01. Next base: position 4,941 of record DASVES010000144.1, read on the forward strand.
GGCCGCGCCGCCGGCGGCGTCGTCAACGCCGTCACCAAGAGCGGCACCAACGAGTTTCACGGCAACGCCTTCTTCTACGTCCGCGACGACAAATTCAACGCGCGCAACCCGCAGCTCGCCACCAAGACCGAGGACAACCGCAAGCAGTTCGGCGGCACCATCGGCGGCCCCATCGTCAAGGACCGCGCCTTCTTCTTCTTCTCTTACGACCAGCAGAAGCGCATCTTCCCCGGCATCTCCACCTACAGCACCAACACCTTCTCGACGGCCAACTTCAACAACGCGAACCTGCTCCTCCGCGGGCTGACGCAGGCGCAGATCGATGCGACGCGCTCCTTCCTCGACAGCCTCACCGGCCCGTTCGACCGCAAGGGCGATCAGACGATCTTCCTGCCGAAGCTCGACCTGCGTATCAACGACAGTAACGCCCTCGCCGTCACCTACAATCGCCTGCGCTGGAAATCGCCCAACGGCGTGCAGACCACTTCCAGCCTGACGCGCGCCACCACCAGCATCGGCGACGATCTGGTGGACGTTGACTGGATCACCCTGCGCCTGACCTCGACCATCTCGTCGAACCTGATCAACGAGGCGCGGTTCCAGTACGGGCGCGACTTCGAGCGCCAGACGTACCCCGGCCCGCTTCCGGGCGAGCCGACGACGGCCCCCCCCGGCGGCGTGCCGCCCCAGATCGGGCTGCCCGGCTACACCATCGGCAAGCCGAACTTCCTCGACCGGCGCTCCTTCCCCGACGAGAAGCGCTGGCAGTACGCCGACACCGTCACGGCCCTCGTCGGCAACCACACCTTCAAGTTCGGCGTTGACATCAACCACGTCAACGACATCAACGACAACCTGTTCACCGAGTCAGGCTCCTACGTCTACTCGACGACCAGCGACTTCTTCGTTGACTACGCCAACTTCCTCTCGAACAACGCGCTCCGCGCCCTGAGCGCGACGACCGCGACCACCAACCCGCTCGGCCGCTGCTCCGGCTCGACGCGCCGCGCCGGACAGTGCTACAACGGCACCTTCAATCAGGGATTCGGCACGCCCAAGTTCCAGTTCGAGACCGACGACTACAACTTCTTCATTCAGGACGACTGGCGCATCACCCCGCGCCTGAGCATCAACCTCGGCCTGCGCTACGAGTATCAGAAGCTCCCCGCGCCGCAGATTCCGAACGCGACCTTCGACTCCGACCCGCGCTTCACCGCGAAGACCGGCGTGTTCCCGGCCGACAAGAACAACTTCGGGCCGCGCTTCGGCTTCGCCTACAACATCACGGGCGATTCCCGCAACGTCGTCCGCGGCGGCTACGGCATCTACTACGGCCGCATCCAGAACTCGGTGGTCTCAAACGCCATCACCAACACGGGTAACCCGGCGGGGCAGACGCAGCTCACCCTGACCACGGCCATCTTCCCGCAGGCGTTCCAGACGGCGGCCGACGCCAGCGGCGGCACGGCGCCGATTCCGAACATCGTCGCCTTCGCGTCGAACATGGCCAACCCGCAGATTCATCAGGCCGACCTGATCTTCGAGCACGAGCTGACGCGCAACACCGTCGTCTCGGCGTCCTACATCATGAGCGCCGGCCGCCGCCTGCCGACCTTCGTCGATGTCAACCTCGCCTTCCCGACCTCGACCACGGCGATTCCTTTCTCCGGCGGGCCGTTCGACGGGCAGACGCTCAGGGTGCCGCGTTTCACCACCCGCATCAACAACGCCTTCAACGCCATCACCGAGATTCGCAGCACGATCAAGTCGGAGTACAACGCGCTGGTGTTGCAGTTCAACCGCCGCTACACGAACGGGCTGCAATTCCAGACCAACTACACCTTCTCGAAGGCCAAAGACAACGGGCAGGCGACGGGCACGTTCACGAACACGAACGCCCCGCTCAGCCCCTACGACTACAGTCTGGAGGTGGGGCCGTCGAACTTCGACATCCGCCACCGCTTCGTGGCGAGCGCCGTCTGGACTCCCGACTTCTTCGGCGAGGACCAGAAGGTCGGGCGGGCCATCTTCAACGGCTTCAACATCGCCCCGGTCTTCGTCCTCCAGTCGGGCTTCCCCTACTCCATGGGCATCTCGGGCACGCCCACCGCTGCGGCCTTCGGCCCGACCATCGTCCGCGGCGGCAGTAATCTCACCGGGACGACGGCCACGGGCCGCGTCCCCTTCCTCGGGCGCAACAGCTTACGCTTCCCCCGCTTCGCCAACTTCGACCTGAGGGTCTCGCGCCGCTTCCGCATCACGGAGACAATGAACTTTGAAGTGCTGGCCGAGGCGTTCAACATCTTCAATCGCACACAGGTCATCGGCAACCTCGACACGACCGCCTACACCATCAACAACACCACCAACAACCTCATCTTCCAGCCGACCTTCCAGAGCATCCAGCCGCCCGCCGGTGAGACGCTCTACAAGGCGCGGCAGATGCAGTTCGCCCTCCGCTTCGAGTTTTAGCACAAGCGTTCGGCCGAGACGACCACAACAGAGGGCGCGACACTCCCACGGGGGCGTCGCGCCCTCTTTGTGTCCGCACACGCGGCGCGGCTGTACGAAAATGGACACACCACGCGGCCGCGCCTCTCACAGCACGGGAAGCGCACGCGGAGGCATAACGCCGTTTGAAAGAATGACTTCCGCCCCACCGGCGCCGAGACGAGCCGCGCGGCACGTCCGTTGCCATCCTCACAGGCTGAGGAACACTGTAGATTTCTCTTGCTCATCAATCGTTGAAGGGATAGCTAATCACACGAGGAGGTAGAACTCATGGGTTTTCCGAATAAGGATGAAGTCGAAGGCAAATTCGACCAGGCGAAGGGCGCCATCAAGGAGAACGTCGGTGACGCCATCGACGACGAGAAGATGCAGTCGGAGGGCGCTGCCGAGCGCGCCGGCGGACATGCTCAGGAGGGCTTCGGCACGGCCCGCCGCAAGGTCGGCGAGACCATCGAAGACATCGGCAACAAGGTCGGCGGGTAGCATCCGCTCTCGTCAGTAGACACTTTTCACGGCGCGGAGGCCGCGGTTTTGCCCGAGTATGGACAGGCCCGCGGCCTCTCGCTGGTTTTCCCTCGACAAACTGTTCCAACGCGCCTCGGCCTCTCGCAACTCCGGCCTGAGGAGCGCCCCGCGCGGTCACGTTTGACCGAGCGAGCCGGCTTTGTCATAAAACCCACGCTCGCACGGCTCCCCCTGCAAGCCCCCGCTGGCAGTTCCCCTTTGGGCAGACATCTTTCACGCCGCCTTCGAGACGCGCCACTCCCCAACGGAAAGCGTTCGGCGCGGGGAAACCCAGCCATGAAAATCGAATCCCGACGCCTCGCCCTGCCGCTGCTGCTTGTCGCCATCCCGCTCGTCGCCTTCGTCGCCTTCGTCACGTGGCGCGTCGTCACACGCGAAGCGCCGCCCGACGCGCAGGAGCCGGTGGACGAGATCATCCGCAGCACGGACGTGCCGATGGTCGAGCCGGTCGCGCGCGACCTCGCGGCCATCAAGGAGGCGGGCACGCTCACCGTGCTCGCGCCCTACAACTCGACTACCTACTTCCTCTACCGCGGCGAGCCGATGGGCTACGAGTACGAGCTTTTGCGCGCCTTCGCGCAGGAGCACGGCCTCGCGCTCAAGATGGTCGTCGTCACCGACCGCAAGAGCCTCTACTCGCTCCTCAACTCGGGCGAGGGCGACATCGCCGCCGCCCGAATCGTCCCCACCGAGACGGATCGCGCCCACGTCGCCTTCACGCGCGAGCTTTACCGGACGGAGCCGGCGCTCGTCCAGCAGGAGCAGCCGCCCGCGGAGGCCAACCTCTCACACGCCGCCGAACGTGCGCTCCAACCCGCGCCCGACGCGCCGCTCCCGGAAGATTTGGAGATTCAGGCCCGCCTCATCACGCGCCCCGCGCAGCTCGCCGGCGAAACCGTCACGCTGCCCGAGAAGTCAACTTACAAGCGCACGCTCGTCGAGCTGGCCGACGAGATTTCGGGCGAGATACGCGTCGTCGAGATGGGCGGTAAGATGGAGGACGAGGCGCTGGCGCGTCAGGTGGCGAGCGGCGAGGTGGAGTTCACGGTGATGCAGCGCAACGTCGCCGAACTCAAGGAGGCGGAGTTCACCAACCTCAAGGTGCGGCCCGTCGTCGGGCGCGTGCACAGCGTCTCGTGGGCCGTGCGCCCGAACTCGCCCGCGCTGCTCGAAGAGTTGAACCGCTGGATCGCCGAGAAGAAAAGCCAGGCGCTTCTGGCCACGCTCTACAAGAAATATTTCATCGACGTGAAGAAGCACCGCGAGCGCGCGGCGAGCGAGTACCTGACCTCCTCCACCGGCAAGCTCTGCGAGTTCGACACGCTCTTGAAGCGTTACGCCGGCGAGCTGAGTTGGGACTGGCGGCTGCTCGCGTCACAGGCCTTTCAGGAGTCGCGCTTCAAGCCGGACGCGCGCTCCTGGGCCGGCGCCACGGGCCTGCTGCAACTGATGCCGCGCACGGCGCGCGAGTTCGGCGTGCAGGACATGAACAACCCCGAGCAGAACGTGCAGGGCGCCGTCCGTTTCCTGAGGTGGCTCACTGACTACTGGACCAAGCGCATCCCCGACGAGCAGGAGCGCCTCAAGTTCATCTTGGCCTCTTACAACACTGGCGCCGGGCACGTCGAGGACGCGCAACGGCTGACGGAGAAGTATGGCGGGGATAAGTTGAAGTGGGACGACGTTTCCTACTGGCTCTTGCAGAAGTCAACGCAGCAGTACGCCGCCGACCCCGTCGTGAAGTTCGGCTACTGCCGCGGGCTTGAGCCGGTCACTTACGTCGAGCGCATCCTTGAGCGGTTTGAACACTACCGGCAGTTCGTCGTCGATGCCTAAGTTGGCATAAACAGTACCGCGAGCGGTAGCGAGCGGGTGTGGTTACGCAATACGCAACCCGCTCGCTACCCCTCGCGGTACTGTTTTTTATTCGCGACCGCCGCGGCGGCGTCCGTCCGGCGGCTCATCGAGCAGGCGGTCAACGCCGCGACGCCCGAACATCTCGGAGACCCGTGGGTCGTACCTGCGCTCGTAATCGTCGCGCTCGCGCTCCCTCTCGCGCGGCGTCAGCGCATAACGCGGCCTCGAACCCTTATCCCCGCCTTCACGCTCAGGCGCACGCCAAATTCTCTCTTCATCACGCCGCGGCGCGTCTTCGTAGTCGCGCCTTCGCGTCATCCTCTCGTCGCGTCGCGGCGGAGGCGCGTCGTCGCGCACACGCCCTTCTTCGCGCGTCCTCAGCGGACGCCGCTCTTCCCGTGCGCCTCGGCGTGGCTCCTCGCGCCTCGACATGACAGGGGCGAAAGAGCTGCGACGGCCCTCGCCGGCGTAACCCTGACGGCCACGGCCTTCGCGCTCGGCGAGGCGGCGGAAGCGTTCGAGGTCTTCTTCGAGCTGCCGGCCCGGTTGCACGCCGAAGAAGCGCGCGGCCTGCGCGCCCGAGCGCCCGAGCGGCGTGCCGAAGCCGAGGACGACGTGCAGCAGCGTCGTCCCCTCCGGCGTCTCGCTGATGACGGCCTCGCCGTCCGCGTGGATGTCGCCGCGCACCGAACGCCAGACGAGGCGATGGTCTGGCTCATAGACGGTCAACTCCGCCTCCCACTCCGCGTACACGTCCGGCACGGCCGTCTCGCTCACCCAACGCGTCACGCGCCGACCCAAGCGCCGCACCTCGCGGATGTTCCGCATCCACCGCGGGAAACTCTCAAAGTCGCTCAAACGGTCGAAGACCACCTCGACCGGCGCGTCGATCTCGACGAACCTCTCGGCCCTCTCCATAAATCCTCCAGAGAAGAGGTCAGAGGTTAGAGGTCAGAGGTCAGTGAAGAGCGTCTTGTCTTTCACTGACCTCTAACCTCTGACCTCTGACCTCTGTTTTATTCCTGCCGGATGTACTCGGCGCCCAGGTCTTCGAGCAGCTTCTCCAGCGCGCCCGCGTCCTCGTCTGACTTCGACTCGACACCGAGGAGGATGCCGCCGGCGCGCAAAGACGCGTCGTAGACCTTCGCACGGTGCTCGGGGATGCCGGCGCCGACGAGCGCGCCGATGAGACCGCCGGTCGCGCCGCCCGCGCCCATCCCGGCGAGCGCCGCCGCGAGCGGGCCGGCAACGACGATGCCGATGCCGGGAATCACCATCGTCGTGCCGACCGCGGCGAGCGCCGCGAGCACCGCGCCCACCGCGCCGCCCACTGCGCCGCCGATGCCCGCGCCATCGGCCGCGTGCGTCCGCGTCTCGATGGCGAACTCTTTAGTCTTCGTCGCGTCGGACATCAACACGCTGATGTCTTCGCGCGTGTACCCCCGCTTGATGATGGCGTCCACGGCGGCCTCCGCGGCCACGCGCGTCTTAAAAACTCCCGTCACCAGCTTGGTCATTTCGTTCGCTCCTTCGGCTTCTTCAGCCCGCCTGAGTTGAAAAAAAACAGAGTCGTCCGATCCTTCAGGATGGCAACACTTGTGCCGGCCGCGCCCGCGCGCGGGCTTGCGCGAACAGGTCTATTCGACACCGACAGATACGGCCCCGGCGGCAATATTCCGCGCCCGGCGCGGCGACGTACCAAACCAAAACAAAACGGGCGCGTGTGTTCTGTTCAGCATCAGCCACTTGCTGACCCTCCGCGTGAACTCTGCGCCCTCTGCGCCTCGGCGGTGAATGCGACGCTCCCCAAGCTCAACTCACAGACGAAAGCACTAACCCCCGCCATTAGTAACTGCCGCGTCCGCTGGTGTAACTTAGGCCGCCGCAAGCCGAAACGAATGGGGGAGAGCAGCATTGATCAAAGCCGTCATCTTCGACATCGACGGGACGCTCGTCGATTCCGTTGACCTGCACGCAAAGGCGTGGCGGGAAGCGTTCCGGCACTTCGGGCGCGAGTTCCCTTTCGAGCGCGTCCGCTACCAGATCGGCAAAGGCGGCGACCAACTGATGCCCGTCTTTCTCTCGCCCGATGAACTCGAACGCTTCGGCGACGAGTTGGAGAAGCACCGCGGCGAGCTGTTCAAGAAAGAGTACATGCCCCGCGTGCGCCCCTTCCCCCGCGTGCGCGAGTTGTTCGAGCGCATCCGCGCCGACGGCCGACGCATCGCCCTCGCTTCCTCGGCGAAAGAAGACGAGGTAAAGGTCTACAGGAAGATCGCCGACATCGGAGACTTGATTGAAGAACAAACTTCGGCCGACGACGCCGAGCGTTCAAAACCGTACCCGGACATCTTCGAGGCCGCGCTCGAACGCCTCGACGACGTGGGGCCGAAAGAATCACTCGTCGTCGGCGACACGCCTTACGACGCACAAGCCGCCGGCAAGATCGGCCTCCGCACCATCGGCCTCCTCTGCGGCGGCTTCCCCGAGGAAGACCTGCGCGCCGCCGGCTGCGTCGAAATCTACAAAGACCCGGCCGACCTCCTCGCGCGCTACGAAGAATCGTTAATAGCCGTCAATCGTCAATCGTGAATCGTCAATCGAATGGGTTGAATTTCATCCGACTTCCGATTGGGCGTTCAGGCCGAGTCAGATTCAACCTCTATTCACGATTGACGATTTACCATTTACGATTGACGGCCTTTAAGCCGTGAGAATTCTTCAGATCAGTTCAGCGCGCACGCTTGGCGGCGGCGAGAGACACTTCGCCGATCTGGCGAACGGACTCGCCCGCCGCGGGCACGAGGTCTACGCCGCGCTCGCGCCCGGCTCGCCGCTGCGCGACGAACTCCGCGACCTCCCCGCCGATAACGTCCTGACGCTTTCGCTGCGCAACGCCCTCGACCTCAAGAGCGCGTCGGGCCTCGCACGCCTCGCGCGCGAGCGGCGCGTCGAACTCATTCACGCACATGTCGCCCGCGACTACACGCTGGCCGCTTTCGCCGCCCGGCGCGCGCGCGGCGCGCGGTTCGTCGTCACGCGCCACGTCCTGTTCCCGCTCGGCCACGCGCACCGCATAGTGCTCGCCCGCGCCGCGCGTGTCATCGCCGTCTCGGAGGCGGTCGCACGCACGCTCCGCGCGCGCGGCGTCTTCCCCGAACACAAAATCCGCGTCGTCCAGAATGGCATCGACATCGAGCGACTGGAGCGGGCCGCGTCAAAGCTCGATTGCGGGACTTACCGCCGCGAACTCGGCGTGCGCGCGCCGCAAATGGTCGGCTCCGTCGGCGAGCTGAGCGAGGTGAAAGGACAGGCCGACCTCGTCCGCGCCGCCGTCGCCGTCCTGCGTGAGATGGGCAACGCGGTCGAGTTCGTCATCGTCGGCGAGGACGCTTCGCGCGGCGGCGGCAACCGCGCGAAACTCGAAGCGTCGATCTCTGAACTCGGCGTCGGAGGACACGTGCGGCTGGCGGGGCGGCGGGGCGACGTGGCGGAGTTCATGTCGTGCCTCGACGTGTTCGTCAACACTTCGCGCTCGGAGTCGTTCGGCCTGGCGACGGTCGAGGCGATGGCGTGCGGCGCGGCGGTCGTCGCCACAGCCACCGACGGCTCGCGTGAGTTAATCGAAGACGGAGTAACGGGTCTGCTCACTCCGGTCGGCGACGCCGGAGCGCTCGCCGCTGCCGTCCTCCGCTTGCTGCGGGACGAAAGTCTGCGCGCGTCTCTCGGCGACAGGGCGCGACGGCTGGCGCGGGAGCGTTGGAGCGTCGAACGGATGATCGACGAGACGGAGCGCGTGTACCTCGAAGCCTTATCACAGGACGCTTGAGGAAGGGCGGGGCAAGTCGCGGCTAAAAAAAATCGGGGGCGAAGCCAGCGCGGCTCGCCCCCATATTTTTTGTCAGCCCCGTGCTAGGCGGCGTTCCTGTACTGCTGTCGCGGATCGTACTCTTGCCGGAGGTAGCGCCGCGCAATGAATTTGAGAACCGCCGAGACGTGCTTGCACTCGTATGTCGGCTCGGCGTCGCCGCGAAAGATGAAGTCGGCGCAGGTGCAGACGAGTCTCTTCGACTCGGGGTTGCGGAAGAGGTGATAGTTCTGCTCCGCGTGCGACTCCGAATGAGCCATCCACCCGTAAGGCTCGGCGTCCGTGACGACGACCCTCTCCGAGCGGGCGGCGCGCTGCTCCGCGGGCGTAAAAGTTTGTGATTTGAGCGTCTGTTTTTTTGTCTTCATAAAAGTCTCGTTCCTTCCCTGATTCGACCGCCGCGCGCCCGCCGGGCACGCTGCTCAACTGTCTGATTCATTAAGGTTTAGATGCTCGGCGAGCGCCGGGAGTTGATTCGCTCGCGCGTCAATATTTTACCAGATGCCAGACCTTTTCGCGCCGTCTTGACGCTCGAAAAATACGATTCGCTGTGGCGACGCTAACGCGCGTCACGCTTAGATTATTTGTCTGATTGCGTTTATCATTTGAATGAAACTTCAGCGGGACAGAACGGACGCAAGCGAGGTGAGCGACGATGAGCGCGACGACGCGTGCGGTGCGCGGACTGGAGATGACATACAACGTGCGGGGCGGCGGCGCTCCCGTCGTCCTTCTCCACGGCTTCCCCTTCAACCACACGATGTGGCGCGGACAGGTCGAGGCGTTAAGCGAGGGCCACCGCGTCATCACGCCTGACCTGCGCGGTCACGGCGGAACAGGTCTGGTCGAAGGCACTACGTCGTCGTCGATGGAGGAGATGGCGACGGACGTGGCGGCGCTGCTCGATGAGTTGAACGTCTCAGAGCGCGTCGTCCTCGGCGGCCTCTCGATGGGCGGCTACGTGACGCTCGCCTTCTTCAGACTCTTCGCCGACCGCGTGCGCGCGCTCGTCCTCGCCGATACGCGCCCGCAACCTGACACCGAAGAGGCACGTCGCGCCCGCGAGGAGACCGCGCAGCGCGCACTGCGCGAGGGAATGCAGACGGTCGCCGACGCGATGCTGCCTAAACTTCTCGCGCCCTCAACACACGAAGAGAAGCCGGAGGTGATCGAGCGCGTGCGGGAGATGATTCTGGCGACGAGGCCCGAGGGGGCCGCCGCCGCGCTCCGCGGCATGGCCGCGCGCAGGGATCAGACTGACCTCCTGCAAGAGATCGTCGTGCCGACCCTCATCATCGTCGGAAGCGAGGACTCGCTCACCCCGCCGAAGGATTCGGAGGCCATGCACCATGCCATCCGCGGCTCGCGTCTGGTGATCATCGAAGGCGCCGGGCACGTCTCCAACCTCGAACGTCCCACCGAGTTCAACCGCGCGCTCGAAGATTTTTTGAACGGGATCGAGTCTTAAGCCGACGAACAAAGCACATGAACGAAACGTGGAAATATCGCATTGAGGAGCGCGTCCGTTGGGGCGACGTGGACGCCGCGCGTATCATCTTCTACGGCGCATACATTCGCTTCTTCGAGTTCGCCGAGACGGAGTTGTTCCGCGCCGTCGGTCTCCCCTACGGCGTGATGTTCGACGAGCTGGACGTGTGGCTCCCGCGTGCTCATCTTGAATGCGACTTCAGACGCGCCGCGCAGCTCGACGACCTGCTCGAAGTCGGCGTCTACGTCGGGCGCATCGGGAACAAGTCGCTGCGCCTGAACTTCGAGGTGCGGCGCAAGGGCGAGGGCGAGATGCTCGCCGAGGCCCATTTCGTCCTCGTCGCCGTGCGCCGCGACACGTTCGAGACCGTCACCGTCCCCGACGAGCTACGCACCCGCCTCGCTCCCTATACGCAGCCGCTAAAGCGCGCGTTATCTTAGACGGCCTCGACAACCCCGCCCTGCATTGAGCGGCGCGACTCACACCGGCCGGAATGCGCGCCGCACCAGTTTCCTTTTGAGATTCACGTAGCCCTGCTCCCCGGCGATGAGTTCACACAGTGTGCGTCGGACGCCGCGGTGCGCCCGCGCGAACTCCACCATGCGGTCGGTGAAGGTCGCCCCCATGAACGTTCCGTAGAAGCGCCCGCGCATCTGCGACGCCCGCCGCAGCTCGCGTCCAAAATCCCCGCGCCACAATTCGTCGTAAGCTTCAGCCCGGCCCTCAAGCCACGCCTCCGCAAACAACTCCGCCGAGCGCAACGCGTAGTAGATGCCCTCGCCCGTCACCGGGTCAGCGAAGCCGGCCGCGTCGCCCAGAAGCGCCCAGTCCTTCCCGGAAGCGCGTCGCCTCTCCAGAGTCTCCGGTGTGAGACCGGGGATGCGCGCCGCATAACGCTCGGCCGTCCGACGCAGCTCCGCCTCGATGCTGCGGTCGCGCTCGCCGCCCCGTGCGACGCCTTCGCCGGCAGTCCAGACGCGCGCGGTCTCGTCGTCGCGCGTGCGGTAGTAGCCGACCATAAAGTCCCAGAGGAGACGGTCAAGCGCGCGGTGGTCGAAGGACACCTGCGTGGTGGCGATGCCGAAAGAGATGTGATCGAGACGCGGGAAGGCCCACGCGTAGCCGGCCCAGCCGGGCAGGAAGGCGATGACGGTCGGCGCGTCCGCGCCCTCGTCAAGCGGCGTGCGATAGCCGAAGGCGACCTCCATCTCGGCATTGGGCAGTGGGCCGGCAAGGCGTCGGGCGATGGGACTGTTTGCGCCGTCGGCTGCGACTATGACGCGGCCGCTCCACGCGCGCCCGTCGCGCGCGCGCGCTACCCAGCCGCCTTCCGTCTCCTCACACGGCGTGGCGGAGACGCGCACGGGCAGCACTTCCGCCCCGGCAATACGTGCGCGTTCGAGCAGGTGCGAGTCGAAGACGCGGCGGGAGTAGATGGCGAAGGGGTCTTGAAGTTTCAGGCGCACCCGCCTGCCCGCTGGCGAATGCAGATCCACTTCATCGACCGTACGTGCCGCTGCTTCGAGTAAGAAGGGCCACGCCTTAAGCGCCTTCGAGGTGACGCCGCCGCCACACGCCTTCGCCTCCGTGTGCGGGCGCCCGTCGAAGAGCGCCACCCGCGCCCCGCCCCGCGCGAGCCGCTCGGCGGCGAAGGAACCCGCCGGCCCCGCCCCGACAATCAGCATGTCGTACTTCGTATGATTAGCCATCCGACTCCATTCTAAACATCCCGACTCCGCGCCGGGCGCGACCCTTATCTTACACGATAGCGCCTTTGCGTCTCTCTCCGCTTCCCTCTGTTAGCACGACCGACGGTATGGTAGAATTTTGGCATCTCCTTATAGAACGTGTTCAGGGTTAGCCGAAGTTTTAATCAGAGCGTCCCCGCTTCCCCTTTACAGCCCTCCGCGCCGTCGCGTCTGCACTGTCAACTCGGGCACCTGTCATATGGCAACCGGCTCGATGGTTTTCGTAGGCATCGCCCCGCACCCGCCGATCATGATCCCGGAGGTCGGCGGCGAGATTGTCTCCGAGGTACGCGGCTCCGTCGAAGCGATGGAAGAACTGACGCGCCGCATTTCGGAGAGTGGCGCCGAGAGCGTCGTCATCATCTCGCCGCACGCGCCGCTCGAAGCACGCGCCTTCGTCGCCTATGGCGGGCCGACTTTGCGTGGCGACTTCGCACAGTTCCGCGCCCCACAAGCCATCATCGACATGCCACTCGACGGCGATCTCCTCACCGCCATCGCGCGCGAGGCCGCCGATGAGGGGCTTCACGTCATGCCCCTTGAAGGTTACGAACTGGATCACGGCACGGCGGTGCCACTCTATTTCCTGCGGCGTTTCGGCTGGGACGGCCGCGTCGTGGCACTCGGCTACAGCTTCCTCACGGACGAGGACCACATCAGATTCGGCGCCTGTGTCCGTCGCGCCGTGGACGCCGAGGGCCGCGCCGTCGCCTTTGTCGCCAGCGGCGATTTGAGCCACAGGCTCAAACCCGGCGCTCCCGCAGGCTACAACCCGGACGCCCGACTTTTCGACGAGCAAGTCGTCGCGGCGATAAGTTCTTCAGACCCACTTGGAATCGCGCGCGTGGATCAGGGCCTGCGCCGGTTGGCGGGCGAGTGCGGCTATCGCTCGATGCTTGTGGCCCTCGGCACGCTTGCGGGGGCGCCCATCAATTGTGAGGTCTTACACTACGAGGCTCCCTTCGGAGTCGGCTACCTCGTCGCACAACTGTTGCGCGGCGGCGACATGGGGGAAAAATGAGCGGCGACGATAAACGCGTAGACGAGACGTATGTCCCGCCGCCGTCGTCGGGCGATGCGGAACTCACTTCCCCCGAACTGAGTGATGAGACCAAAATACCTGCGCTCGCACGCCTCGCGGTGGAGACTTTTATTCGTGAACGACGCCTGCTCGATAGCGACTGTGCGCCCGAACTGCCCGTCCTCCGTCAACCGGCGGCCTGCTTCGTTTCAATTAAAACCGGCCGCAACGACTTGCGCGGTTGCATCGGCACGATTGAGCCTTCCCGTCGAACGCTCGCCGAGGAACTTATTATTAACGCCGTCCATGCCGCCACGCGCGACCCGCGCTTCATGCCCGTCGATGAGCATGAACTTCCTTCCTTACGCTACTCCGTAGACGTGCTCTCGGAACCCGAGCCGACCGAGTTTGAATCTTTAGACCCTTCGCTCTACGGCGTGATTGTCGAAGACCAGACGGGGACGCGCCGCGGGTTGTTGCTCCCAGACATCGAGGGCGTCGAGACATCGACCCAGCAGGTTCAAATTGCCGCCCGCAAGGCTGGTATCGACCCCGACGAGCCGTTAAGGCTTTTCCGTTTTCAGGTAACTCGCTTTCGCGAATCTGGAAAGCACACTTCTTCAGGTTAAGGATGACAGGCAGGGTTCTTTACTTGTCCCAGAGGTTTTATATAAAAAAACCGCTGCATACGCGAGAGTATGCAGCGGGCAATATCCACAGGAGGAAAGGAATTACATCTTATACGAGCGGGTGCGGTGTGTCAAATAGATTCATCGGACATCCGCCGCAGGCAATTTCTTAAACGTCTAAGTTCTTCACGTCGAGGGCGTTATCCTCAATGAACCGGCGTCGAGGCTCGACGGCGTCGCCCATCAAAACCGTGAAGATTTGGTCTGTCTCAACCGCGTCGTCGATTTTGACCTGGAGGAGCGTGCGTTTCTCGGGGTTCATCGTGGTCTCCCAGAGTTGCTCCGGGTTCATCTCCCCGAGACCCTTGTAACGCTGAATTGTCAGGTCTTTTTTGGCGGTGGCCAGTACGCGCTCGAGAAGGACCTCACGCGATTCTATCTGTTCACTGGAGCCGTTTTCACCCAGAACGAACGGGGCCGCCAGCCGATCCTCCAAAGTCTTGTAGAGATCGACGGCCTTTTGAAACTCCACGTGACTGGCAAGGTCCCAGTCGATGAGGACCTTAAAACCTCCGGCACTGGTCGTCTCTATCGCCCAGAGACCGTGCTCCTCGTCCATAGTCAGGTCGGTACGGTAGCCGGCCTCGGCCAGGGCGCCCTCCACGGTGGCCATCTGCTCCCCTTCGCCATCCTGGAAAACACTGCGAAGCGTGGGGTTACCTTCGTTTCGTAGCACCCCCTGGCGACCGCCGAGAGCTTCCAAAAGCGCGTGGAGGAGGCGCGCGTCATTTCCCAGCCGTCTGGCGGCCCGCTCACAATATCTGTTCAACTCAACCAGTTGCTCCAGAGACCGCGCCAGCTCGCGACCCTCTGTGACCGTTTTAGCTGACGAGGAGGTGACTTTCAAGTCGCTCGTCGCCTGCCGCATGAGGTAGCGCACCATAGATCTTTCATCTTTGATGTACTCTTCACGCTTACCGCGTTTTACTTTGAAAAGCGGCGGCTGGGCGATGTAAATGTGTCCGGACTCCAGCAACTCCGGCATTTGACGATAGAAGAACGTCAGAAGCAGCGTGCGGATGTGGGAGCCGTCCACGTCGGCGTCCGTCATGAAGACGACCTTGTGATAACGAAGCTTGCCGATGTCGAAATCATCCTTGCCGATGCCGGTGCCCAGCGCCGTGATGAGCGTTTTGATCTCGCTGTGGCTGAGCATCTTGTCAAACCTGGCCTTCTCGACGTTCAAGATTTTACCTTTTAACGGGAGAACGGCCTGATTCCGACGATCCCGACCCTGCTTGGCGCTGCCTCCTGCCGAATCGCCCTCGACGATGTAAAGCTCGCAGAGGGCGGGGTCGCGCTCCTGACAGTCTGCGAGCTTGCCGGGAAGCATGCTCGAGCCGATGGCGCCCTTTCGCACAATTTCGCGCGCCTTGCGTGCCGCCTCGCGCGCGCGCGCCGCGTCGATGGACTTGCCGACGATCTTTTTAGCCACCGCCGGGTTCTGTTCAAAATACTCGGTCAGTTTTTCGTTCAGGAACGACTCCACAGGCCCTTTAACGTCGGAGTTGAGCTTACCCTTCGTCTGCCCTTCAAACTGCGGCTGCGGCAGCTTTACGGAGATAACAGCCACCAAACCCTCACGCACGTCGTCACCTGAGAGCGAACTCTTGAAATTCTTGGCGAGTCCGGAGGACTGGGCGTAGGCGTTAATCGTGCGCGTGATGGCGGAGCGGAAGCCGGAGAGGTGCGACCCGCCGTCCACCGTGTTGATGTTATTGGCGAAGGAGTAGACCTTCTCGTCATAGGCGTCGTTGTACTGGATGGCCACTTCTACCGAGAGTGCGTCGCCAATGCGCTCGAAATAGAGCGGCTTGTCGTGGAGGATGCTCTTATTCTTGTTCAAATGCTTGACGAACTCCGCGATGCCGCCCCGGTAGTAGAACTCGTGTGAGCGCTCCGGCTCCTCGCGCTCGTCCCTGATCGTGATGCGTATGCCCTTGTTGAGAAATGCCTTCTCGCGCAGGCGCTCGGAGAGCTTGTCGAAGCTGAATTCCGAGACATCGAATATTTCGGAGTCGGGCTTGAACGTGATTTTGGTGCCGCGCTTGCGCGTCTTCCCGGTCACCTTGAGAGCGGCGACGGGTATCCCGCGCTTGTACTCCTGCTCGTGGGTCTGGCCGTCTCTCCAAATCTCAAGACTAAGCAACTCTGACAGAAAGTTCACGCAGGAGACACCCACGCCGTGCAGTCCGCCGGACACTTTGTAAGCGTTGGAGTCGAACTTTCCGCCCGCGTGAAGTTTGGTCATCACGACTTCGGCGGCCGACCTCCTCTCCTGCTTGTGGTAGTCCACGGGGATGCCGCGCCCGTTGTCGATGACCGTGATCGAATTGTCCAGATGAATCGTGACCTCGACGGTGTCGCAATAGCCGGCGAGCGCTTCGTCGATGGAGTTATCCACCACCTCGTAGACGAGGTGATGCAGCCCCAGTTCACCGGTCGAGCCGATGTACATTGCCGGGCGCTTACGCACGGCCTCGCGGCCTTCCAGAACCGTGATCGAAGTCGAATCGTAATTGGTGCTTTTCTTTTTTGGTATGGTTACTGTTGACAAACCCATCTCCTTTTTAAACGCAACTCACGTATTTCTAACTCGATGTTTTCGTATGCCAGTGAGGCTTGATACCAGCGTGTTTTAGATGCCATTCACGTCAGTCGCGATTGACGAAATCAATTCCGCCTCTGACATCCTTTCACCCGCCGCGCCCGCGGAAACCTCGTATACGTTTGAGCGTGCGGCGAACCTTTTAACGAAGTCATCCTTGGAGGTCGTGACGAACGTTTGCGTGCGCCCTTCCAGAGATTCCAACAGCCGGTCAAGACGCATCCGATCAAGCTCCGCATCCACGTCATCCATGATGAAAATCGGATACTCGCTGTGCCATGAATGATACACTGAAATGGCCGCTAAATCAAGTAAAATCAACGCACTACGCTGCTGGCCGGAGCTGCCGAAAGCGCGCATGTCCCGCCCGTCAAACAGTATTTGCAGATCGTCGCGGTGCGTGCCGATGAGCGCGTATCCAGACGCGATTTCGGCCGGCAATCTCAACTTCAAGCGCTCGGCGATGAGCGCCTCATAATCGCTTAAATCTCCCTTACCTTCGAGCGAAGACAGATACCTGATGGAAACCTCTTCCCTTCCGAAGAAACGGCTCTCCAGCACCCCGTTCAGGCGCTCGACGTATTCGTTGCGCGAGCGATGAATGATAGCGCTCAGTTTCACGAGTTGTTCGTTCCAAGGCTCGATCAACTTTCGCGCCTCGTCGAAAGCCAACTCCGCGTCGGAGGCATCCTGAAGCAGGCGATTCTTCTGCTTGATCACTCGCTGATAGTCCGACAGTGTCTGGACGTAAGCGTGATGCAGCGAGATTACGCCACGGTCGAGGAATCTGCGCCGCGCCTCCGGGCCGCCGCGCACGACCTCCATCTCTTCCGCCGTGAAAGCGACCGTGTGGAGCTGGCTGAGGTAGCTGGCGACCGCTTCACGTTTGGCGTTGACGGATAGTGTTTTGGAGTTGCCCTGGAGCGTAACCTGTAGGTCTCGCTGCACGTCTTGCGTGCGGGTCACGCGGCCGCGGACGATGGCGAGGTCTTCCCCGAAGTTGATCGCGTCCTGGAGTCTTTGCGTGCGGAAGGATTTCGACGTGGAGAGAAGATAGATTGCTTCGAGCCAGTTCGTCTTGCCCTGCCCGTTCTCGCCGTAGATGATGTTCAGCCCCGGCCCCCAGTTAACTTTGCCGCTCAAGTTTCTGAAATTGTGTACCTCAAGAAATTCGAGCAGCATGTGTCGAATTTTAACACATGCTGCTCGAATGAGAGAGTGGGGCCGATACAGAGCCTACGCGTCAATTTCAGGCAATCAGAGGCGCATCGGCATCACGACGTACCTGTAATCGTATCCGTCGTCCGGCGCCAGACGGAGCTGCGCTTGAGAGTTTCCATCCTTGAACTCGAACACGACCGAGCCGCCGTTGACCACGCTGAGGAAGTCCTGCAAGTAGGCGGCGTTGAAACCTATTTCTGTTTCCTCGCCGGCGTACTCGGTGGCGATGCTTTCTCTGGCCTCGCCCTCCTCGGCCGTCTGGGAGCTGATCTGCAAGGTGCCGGGCATCAGGTGGAGGCGGATGGCGTGGGAGCGGTCGTCGGCCATGAGCGCCACTCTGCGTATCGCCTGCCCGAGCAGCGTGGAATCAAACTCGGCCTTGCGGTCATTGCCCTTCGGCATGACCATGTCGTAGTTCGGGAACTGGCCCGCCAAAGTGCGTGAAATCAGGAGTCGTGGCCCCACCTCGAAATAAATGTGATTTTCATCCGCCCCGATGCCGACATCCCCTTCGTTACCGGACATCAGCTTGGTCAACTCGGCGAGTGTTTTGCGGGGGATCAGGACGTCTAAATTTTCTTTGGGCGCAGTCTCCCCGAGGTCCTTACGCTCGATGTAAGCCAGACGGTGCCCGTCAGTTGTGATCATCTTCGCGCCCGACTGATTGAGAATAAACTTCGCCCCTGAGAGCGTGTAGCGCGATTCTTCCAGCGTGATGGCGAAGATGGTGCGGTCAATGAACGTCTTGAAGATGCTGCCGGAAAGTTTGACGGGGGGAATCACGAAACTGGGCACCTCGGGAAAACTCTCCCTTTCCACACCGGCAACTCGAAAGTTCGAGCGTTCGCACGTCACCGCGGCCCAATTATTCTCTTCCTTACGGAAATTCACCGGGGCGTCAGGAAGCACGCGCGCGATTTCAAATAGCTTTCGAGCGCTTACACACATCGAGCCTGGCGATTTGATGTCCGCCTCTGTCTCACAGCGGAGCGTCACGTCTAAATCCGTCCCGAGAAAGCGGATCGCATTCTCCCCAACTGATTCGATCAGAATATTCGAGAGAACAGGGATTGTGTTCTTTCTCTCGATGATGCCCTGAACAAAACCCAATTCCTTTTGGAGGGCATTTTTGCTGATTGTGAATTCCATTTAAAGCTCCTTCTGATTTCGACTAATCGAATTAAAAAATGCTGTGTGTGTGAATTGTAGCGCCACGCCTTTTCCTACTTATACTAAAATAAATATCTTATATTTATACATAGTAGTAGTAGTAGGGCCTGTGGAAATGTGGAAAAGTGCTTTTAATGGTGTGAACAAGAAACTTAGAATCCACAGCCCCTGTGGAAATCGCTGTGGAAATAGTTCCTCGGCTGTGGGTATTATTATGTAATCAAGAGTTTTCCACATTTCCACAGGCCCCAATCCGGTATCACCTGTGGAAATGTGGAAAACTTATAGTCAAATTATAGATATTAAACAGCTTAGATGAAATCGCCCATGTGGAAAACTTTCAAAGGAAAATCTTGCAACTACTTGCAAAGATTGTCCATAAGGTCGCTCACCACCCTGTGGAAATTCTGATCCCTCGTAATGAGAGCCTCGATCTTGTCTACAGAGTGGATAACGGTCGTGTGATGCTTACCGCCAAACTCACGTCCGATTTCGGGAAAACTGTGTTTGGTGAGCCGTTTGCACAGGTACATTGCTACCTGACGCGGCACGGCTATCTGTCTCGAATTGTTCTTCGTCTTGATGTCGTCCGCGCGTAGACGGTAGTGAGCAGAAACAACGCGTTGAATCTGTTCGATGGTGATGCCGGCGGGTTGATTGTCATCCGCGATGTTTCGTATCGCATCCTGCGCGAGCATTTTGGAGATGGGCAGGCCGCGTAGGGATGAGATGGCAATCAGTCGCACCAGAGACCCTTCGAGTTCGCGAATGTTACTCTTCACCTTACTCGCTATAAAAAACGCGACATCGTCCGGAAGCGACACTCCATCGAGATCGGCTTTCCGCTTAAGGATGGCAACTTTAGTCTCCAGATCAGGAGGTTCGATGTCAGCGATTAAGCCCCACTCGAAGCGAGAATGTAGCCTTTCTTCCAGCGTGGGTATCTCACGCGGCGGACAGTCCGACGTGATGACGATCTGCTTCTGAGCATCATACAAGGCATTAAACGTGTGGAAAAACTCCTCCTGAGTGCGCTCCTTCCCGGCCATGAACTGGATATCGTCTATCAGAAGCACATCTATCGAACGATACTTCTCCCGAAACGTCTGCGTCTTATCGTAACGGATGGCGTTGATAAGTTCATTCATGAACTTTTCCGCCGAGATGTAGGAAAGGCGCAGGTAACGATTATTAGTTTTAATTTTATGGCCGATGGCGTGCATCAGGTGCGTCTTGCCCAGACCCACCCCCCCGTATACATACAACGGGTTATAAGTCTTACCGGGAGCCTCAGCGACGGCCAGTGCGGCGGCATGGGCGAATTGATTACAAGAGCCGACGACGAAACTTTCAAAGGAACATTTAGGATTAAGGGAGTTCTCCAGCGGTTCGATATCGACAAAGGTAGTCGCCCCGGGGGTTAACCCGTCAGTCTCAGCCGCCTCCAACAGGGAGAAAAGATTCGAAGACCTGTCCTTCTGAGCCCCCTGATCGGGATTATTGTTCAGACCGAAATTATCCTTAACTTCGTCACCTCCGAATGATTTGGAAGTTTCCGACTCTTGAACCGTCCAGTCAACTTCATAAGAAGACAAATTCAGCTCTTCCAGTGAGGCGCTAAAAACGTCTGAATAGTTTGTGCTTACCCAATCCTTAACCACCTGGTTGGGAGCGCGCAGGTGAAGTTTGTGTTCCGTCTCATCGTACCCCTCGAAATGTATGGGGCGGATCCACGTTTCAAAGCTTTGGCGGTTCAGACGCTTCTCCACGGCGTGGAGAATGTTGTTCCAAACCTGACTCTCAAACATTGTACTCATGGGTTCTCTCCGCTCCGACCAATTCGAGTTCAAGATGACCGACTCAAAAACACACACCACGCTTCCGGCTCAGTTACCGTTATCCTTTGAGCCGTGCCCCGGAAAATATTGTAAGGACACTCTTTCAATGCCGCTTTCACTTACACTCCAGAAGGTTTTCCACAGACTTTTCCACAAGCTTGTGGATAATCTCGGAAACTTAAAGTGAAGCTTTAAGTGTATTACTTTCAATTGTTTACAGACGGCAAAGAGCAACGAAACGGCCGGGAGACTAACATATGGTGTAGACAGATGCAAGAGAATTCCACAGGCTTGGATTAATTATTTGAATGTCTATCAGGATTGATTTAAAAGTCCCTGTCTTTTGAGAAATACCGAATCAAAACATTACACGTGCCTACAGGTTTTGATAGTGATGGACAGCTAACAATAACTATCTATCAGAGGGTTTATTCCCTCTGAAATCGATAAACAGATATTTGCTCCCTGCCTATTCTTGACAGGAAAGCTGCTCAAAGTTAGTCTTATGGTTTTTAATCAGAGGAGAGAATGAATAACTATGCCGAAGCGAACATTTCAGCCGAACAATCGTCGCCGCGCGAAGACACACGGGTTCAGGGCACGGATGGCGACCAAGAACGGTCGTCTGGTTATAAAGAGGCGTCGGGCCAAAGGGCGCAAGCGCCTGACTCCGTCCCACTATTAACTAGACGCCGGCGCAATGGGAACACGTATCTACGAAGTTCTTCAGAATTTCGCCCCGTCTACGACCGCGGCGCGCGCTTTAATGGGACGTTGATGACGGTCTTCGTACTTCGCAGCGGCCACGGCTCTCACCGATTCGGCATCACGGCCTCGCGAAAAATGTCACGCAGCGCCGTTCAACGTAACCGCGCCAAGCGCCTTCTCCGTGAAACGTTTCGTTTGTGCGGCGACGATCTGAGCAAGCTGCAAAATAAGTATGACTGGGTGGTTAATGCCAGACGGTCGCTTCTGAGCGTTAAATTGCCGCAGCCATTGATGGAGTTTCGGGAAATTATCGCCCGTGTCGGCAGAGATGAACGCGGGGCGGCTTGAGCCGGGTTTTTAAGGCGGTGAAAGCAATAATCTTGGGACTGTTGAGATTTTATAAAGCCGCGGTCTCGCCACTGCTGCCACCTTCCTGTCGCTTCATCCCGACCTGTTCTGAGTATGCACGAGAAGCCGTCGAAAGACATGGCGCGCTCAGAGGCACTGCTCTGGGCGCACGGCGACTTTTACGGTGTCATCCCTTCCACCCGGGTGGCTATGATCCCGTCGAGTAGTTGTTTCCAGCTTTCTTAAATATTATTGCGGCCGAGCATTCCCCTTTGAGTTGTTGACTACATGGAACAGAAACGCCTCTTTCTTGCCCTGATTATTTCGACAGTCATCCTTCTCGGCTGGAGCTATTTTTTTCAACCCAGCACCCCCCAGCGCAATTCAAACGCTTCTCAAGCGCCGCCCGCCGAATCTCCACAGGCTTCCAATCAGCAACCCGACACTGCTCCGCGACCGGCCGAGCCTTCACTCACTCCGGGCGGAGACGTGAAGGTCTCTGAAGACACAGTCCGACCGCAGGTGATTGTTGTCTCGACGCCTCTCTACAAGGTGGAGATTGATAATCGCGGCGCCGTGGTCAAGAGTTGGATAATCAGACAAAACAAGGACACGGGTCGCCCGCTTTACTCGATTGCGGGTGATAAGGAGAAGCGGATTGATCTTGAACTCGTTTCCCCCGAAGGACTCAGTCGCGGCCAGGCACCCTTGAGTCTTGAAATAGCAAGGCTTGGCCTGAATGACGGCTCAACCCCACAACTCCTTCCCGCTTTAAACGACGCACTGAAGAACAGATATTTCGAGGTGACGGGAAGAAACTTCGCGCTGGGGACAGCGAGTGCGGAAGGTGGCCCGATCAATTTGAACATCGAGTCGGGAGAGCCGAAAAAGTATCTTGATTTCAAAATGGTCGAGCCGGACACTGGTCTTGAAGTGGTTAAGAGTCTGGCCTTCGATCCGCAAAGTTACACGACTGATGTCGAGGTAAAAGTAAATCGGCGCGGACAAACTGTTCCTGACGTGAGGATGCTCATCGGCCCGAGCACGGGCGACCAAGGGGTGCCGCTTTATACGTTCTACTCGGTCGCGCCGCAGGGCGTCGCTGTGGCCAAAGGCGACGCAGTTAGGATTTACGCGACGGACGTACACAAGCAGAAGTCGGCGCAAGACCCTGTTAAAGGTTATAAGCCCATTGAGGGGCCGGTTGACTGGGCCGCCGTCGGCGACACTTATTTTGCAATGGCGCTCGTTTTGCCCAGACCCGCCGAGAAGGTTGAGTTCCTTACTGAAGAATATCAGCACACGTCCGGCGATACGAAGGAACAAAGATTTCTCATCTCCGGTTTAGTCCCCGTCCCCACCGATGGCTCCGCAATGAGTCTCTACGTCGGGCCGAAGGATCACTTCGCGCTGGACGACACGAGTCGGACTTTGAGTCAGGTCGCCGGACGTGAGGTCGATCTCGAGCAGTTGATTGATTACGGGTGGCTCGGTTTCACGCGGCCCATCGCCGTCCAACTCCTGAAAGCCATCAAGTTTCTCAACGACGTGACGGGCAATTACGGCGTGGCGATCATTCTGTTCACGATCATCATCTACATGCTCTTCTTCCCGCTCAAGTGGCGCTCGACCAAGTCGATGAAGAAGGCACAGAAGCACGCGCCACGAATGAAAGAGATTCAGCAGAAGATCAAGGAACTGAAGCCTAACGATCCTCGCTTGAAGGAATTGCAGATGGAACAGCTGCGTCTGATGAAGGAGGCGAACCCGCTCGGCGGGTGCCTGCCGCTCCTGATTCAGATGCCGTTTCTCATCGCGCTCTACAGCGCCATCACGATCTCAATTGATTTTCGTCAGGCGTCTTTTCTCTGGATGCCCGACCTTTCCGCCTCCGACCCGATTAGACTTCTGCCGATCCTGATGGCCGGGTCGATGGTGATTTTGCAATTCATCACACCGGCCCCGTCGGCCGATCCGCTGCAACGAAAAATGATGGCGGTAGTGCTGCCGGTGATGATGCTCTACATGCTCTGGAGCGCGCCGTCGGGTCTTCTGGTTTACTGGCTCGTCGGTAACATCGTCGGGTTCGGACAGCAGTTCGTCATCAATCGAATGGTGAAGTCGGAAGACGACGAAGAGCCGCCGGGGAAGAAGAAAGAAGTAAACCCTAAGAAGCCCAAACTCGGCGCCACGAGCGTGTCGCAGGCGTAGACGCGCGGCGGCTTGAACGCGCGGCGCACGATGAAACGATGAAAGAAATCTTCAATCAATCACAGGATTTTCTGAATCAAGTTTTCACCAGCGTGAGACTGGATTTGCAAGCGTCTGCCGCGGAGACTGAGGGCGGGTGCGTGTTGAATATCGACGGGGCCGACGCCGCTCTCCTTCGCAGCGAAGGCGGAGAACTCCTGGACGCCCTCGAGCATCTGGTTAATCAATCTTTCGCGCGTGGTCTTGAACCGGGTGAACGCCTCGTCTGTGACGTGGAAGATTTTCGCCTCGTGCGCGAAACAGAGTTGCGTGCGATGGCGCGTCATGCCGCCGACAGGGTTCGCGCGTCAGGCGTTCCATTCATGTTCGGTCCCATGAATGCGAACGAGCGACGCATCATTCACCTAGAACTCGCTAATGAAGAGCAACTCCACACGGAATCAGTCGGCGAGGGTAGCGACCGCCGCCTCAAAGTAAGTCTTAAGTCTCCCTCCAGGCAGTAAGCGTTTCATCGTCTTCGAAGCGACTCCCGGCGCGCGGGGTGAACTCTCCAATAGTGCAAGCAACAGACACCATCGTTGCTCTCTCCACGCCGCCCGGCCGAAGTGGCATCGGAGTCATCCGCCTGAGCGGCGCATCCTCACTCGACCTCCTCAAAATTCTCGTCAGAGATCAACATTTCGCGCCCGAACCTAATCGCGTTACTCTAAAAGGAATTTACGTTCCTGACAGGGGCGAATTATTAGACCGTGCTCTCATCACTTACTTCAAATCTCCGCATTCCTTCACGGGCGAAGATGTGGTCGAGTTGAGTTGCCACGGCTCTCCGCCACTCCTTCTGCATGTTATCGACGCGCTCCTCAGCTCCGGCGCACGCACCGCCGACCCGGGCGAGTTCACCTTACGCGCGCTCTCGAATGGGCGCATGAACCTGTGTCAGGCTGAAGCCGTGCGTGATTTAATCGACGCGCAAACATTGGCCGCCGTGCAACAGGCCGCGCGACAGCTCAACGGCGAACTCTCTTCTCGTCTTCAACCATTCAAAGACACTCTGCTGGAAATTATCGTCCCTCTGGAGTCAGCTTTAGAATTTGTTGAGGATGATCTACCCGAAGACATAACTTCTCATCTCGTCCAAAGCCTCGAAACCCTCATCACCCGCTTGAGAGCCGTGGTTGATACTTTTCAGTCCGGGCGCTTGTTAAAGGAAGGTCTTAAAATCACGCTGACCGGGTGCCCAAATGTCGGTAAGTCCAGCCTTTTCAATAGTTTGCTGATGCAAGAGCGCGCTATCGTAACCAGCATTCCGGGCACCACACGTGATAGTCTAAGTGAACTCATCAACATTAACGGAATTCCTGTTTTGTTAACAGATACGGCCGGTCTGAGGTCTTCCGCTGACGTGATCGAACAGCTTGGCATCGAGCGAACTGAACAAGCTGTTGTGGATGCTGATTTTGTGGTTGTCGTAATTGATGGTTCTCAGCCGCTAACTGATGAAGATAAAGACGTTCTTGCAAAAGCCACGAAAAGGAATTATCTTGTGGCTTTAAATAAAAGTGACCTCAAAAGCTTTAATGTCAGCAATCTTCAGGATACAAATAATCACGCGCCCGTTATTTCTGTTTCAGCCAAAACGCGAGATGGTCTTGACGAGCTAATTAATGCGATAATGGAGCCTTTCACAGCACACGGAATCCCTGAAACTGATTTCCTTATCACGAATGCGCGCCATTATGATTTGCTAAAACGCACTATCAGTTCACTTCAATCCTCGCAGGAATTGCTGAAACGGGGGTCAAGTGAAGAAATCACTCTCACCGGACTCCATAATGCACTGCGATTTTTGGGAGAAATCACTGGTGAAACCACCCCCGAAGATATCCTTACTCAAATTTTCTCCACCTTCTGCATAGGAAAATAATCATGGGTTACGACGAAGTTTTTGATGTCATAGTGATTGGCGCGGGGCACGCAGGTTGTGAAGCCGCTTCGGCCGCCGCACGGATGGGTTCCCAGACAGCTCTCGTTACCCTAAATCTTGATATGATTGGACAAATGTCCTGTAACCCGGCAGTGGGCGGGATTGCTAAGGGGCATCTGGTACGTGAGATCGACGCTCTCGGCGGCATTATGGGCCACACGATTGATCGTACCGGCATTCAATTTCGCCTCTTAAATCGTTCTCGAGGGCCGGCAGTGCGTGCCCCGCGCGCCCAGGCTGATCGGTCTTTTTATCGTACCGAGATGCGTCGGACTCTTGAGAATACGCCCAACCTTCATCTGATTCAGGGTCTGGTTATTGATTTTATTGTTGATAAGGATCACGTCCGCGGGGTTGAGCTTCAAGACACACGCAGACTTCGTGCTGATGCCGTCATCGTTGCTACAGGCACGTTCCTTAACGGACTAATCCACACAGGTCGCCGTACTTACACCGCCGGTCGTGCGGGAGAACCTGCCTCTATTGAACTCGCCGAGAGCCTCAAGAAACTTGGATTTCCTGTCGGCCGCTTGAAGACCGGTACTCCCCCACGCCTTGACGGGCGTACTATTGAATGGGATGTGTTTGAGCCACAACCCGCGGACGAACGTCCAGTTCCCTTCTCGTTTTCAACCGAAAGTATTGAGCAGCCGCAGGTTAACTGTTTTATTGGTTATACGAATGAAACAGTTCATAAAACGATCTCTGATAATTTAAGCGAATCCCCCCTTTATTCCGGGCAAATAAAAGGAGTTGGACCACGCTACTGTCCATCCATCGAAGATAAAATTGTCAAATTTCCCAGTAAATCGCGGCATCAATTATTTCTGGAGCCTGAAGGTTATGATACCCATGAGGTGTATCTTAACGGCTTTTCAACTTCACTTCCTTCTGACCTTCAACATGAATTAGTTCACCAGATTCGCGGCCTTGAAGAAGCACGGATTATTCGGCCTGGGTATGCTATCGAGTATGATTTTGTTGACCCTCGTGAATTGACCCCGTTTTTACAAACCTCTCGCTTTAAAGGGCTTTTCTTCGCGGGGCAAATAAACGGCACCACGGGCTATGAGGAGGCTGCATGTCAGGGTTTGATTGCAGGTATTAATGCCTCATTATTTGTTCAGGGGCGGGAAGGTTTTAGACTTGGGCGTGAAGAGTCCTATATTGGCGTTTTAATCGACGATTTGATCACTCATGGCGTTGACGAACCCTACCGAATGTTTACTTCACGCGCCGAATACCGTCTGCAATTACGCTACGACACGGCAGATGCCCGACTCACGTCTTATGGCTATGAACTAGGACTCATGGGTGATGATGGATGGCAGAAATTTTTACGCCGCAGAAACCGCATTTCCCAACTCCGTCTAAGCCTTGAATCCACTAAATTTAATCGTACGCACCCAGAATATTCTTATATTTCCACCCTTCTAGATAAAGATTTAGGTGATTCATTCTCCCTTTCTTCCTTTGTACATAATCCTGGTATTGCTCCGGAAGTTATCTGCCAGTTTTTGCCTGCGAATCTACAAACCGGCACTTCAATTTCAGAACTTGAGTCGGCTTTAGCCGATGTTCTTTATGCCGGGTATATTTCATTTCAACAGAATAATATCGAGCGCCTATACCATAGCGATTCAGTTCCCATCCCGAATAATTTCAAATTCGGCTTAGTAAGCGGCTTGTCTAATGAAATGGTCGAGCGTCTAGAGCGCACCGCCCCGCAAACCTTCGGGCAAGCCCGGCATATCCCAGGACTTACCCCGGGCGCCTTGACGACTCTGCTCTATCACCTCAAACTTAACTAGATCGAACATCCTCAATGTTTCACGTGCCACATATCGCAAATTGTGACACGTGAAACATAAAACTGTTCGCTGTAGGTGCAAACTCTCTGGCAGAGTTGTAACTTTTGTGATAGTTTGTAACCACGTTACACAGGCGCTGCCGAGGTCGCGAATGGCAAAAATTATTGCGGTGGCGAATCAGAAAGGCGGGGTAGGTAAAACTACAACGGCCGTTAATTTAGCGGCTGCTCTTGCCACTTCTGAGTTGCGTGTCCTTCTGGTTGATGCAGACCCGCAGGCGAATGCGACTTCGGGCGTGGGCATTCAAAGAGGGAGTCTTCGCCGGAGTCTGTATCATATACTCGTCCTTGATGAACGGGTCTCGAATGTA
>DASVES010000145.1:0-5912 GCA_036380435.1 Pyrinomonadaceae bacterium
AACAGCACACGCAAACGGCGACTCATTTCTTCTCACCTACAACGAGCGAATGTAGACCCAGCCAGCGCATGACGGGCCTCGGGTCGTTGAGCGCCGGCACCTCGATGGGCGGGCGGCCCGGCCACGGAAGGTAGTGGCCGACGGCGTCCACGGCCGCGACTCTTAGACCCGTTTGTGCCACCCAACTCCTCACGCGTGGGAGCAGCATGAAGTTGTTGATGGGCTGACCCTCCTCCGTGTAGCGGCGCCCCGTGAGGCGCATGTAGCCGCGATAGAGTCCGAGCGTGCCCATATAGTTCGGCGTCGTCAGGAAGAGACGGCCGCCGGGCCGGAGAACGCGCGCTAACTCTTGAATCGCGCGTCGCGGGTCGGGCACGTGCTCGACCGTCTCACATGAGACTACGGTGTCGAAGCTCGCGTCGGGGTGGTCGATGGCCTGTATGTCATGTACCTCCCATTTGATCTTGCCCAACCCTCGCGAGCGGGCGAACGCCGCGCCCTTCGTGACGGCGCTCTCCGCGAAATCCGCGGCGACCACTTCAATCGGGCCGTCAGTCCTGCTCGCAAGCCAGCACGCGAAGCCGCCGCGCCCGCACCCGATCTCCAGCACGCGCCGGCCAGAGAGGTCGCGCCCGTCTTCGAGGTGCTGCTTGACGAGGCGGTGCCACGGCGCGTCCGACTCGACATCCACGTCCAGCCGCTCGTGCCACGCTTCGTAGGCGGCCTGCGCGTTTTGAGTGAGAGTGGTCATTTGCTCAACACCCGGCCGGCGCAAGCCTCACTTTCGTAATCATCTTTGCCCGGCACGGAGAGGCCGCGCCGGAGGTCGGCCTTCTCCAACACACTTTCAATCGCCGTTGCCAGAGTTTGCGTGGCGGCCGCCCAGGTGAATTGCCGGACATGTTCCTGCGCTGCCCGGCCGAGACGTTGGGCAGTGATCTTGTCGCCCAGCAACCGACAAACCTGCTTTGCCCCGTCTGACGGGTCTAACGCGTCAAACAAAAGCCCGTGCTCCTCATGTGCAATTACATCGGGGACGCCGCCCACGCGTGCGGCCGCGATAGGCAGGCCGGCCGCCTTCGCTTCCAACAACGCAAGTGGCGACCCTTCCGACAGCGAGGGCATGAGGAATACGTCGTGTGCCGCGTACTGTGAAATCATCTCCGACTCGTCCCCGATCCGCGGGATGACATTCACGGACAGACGGTCACGCTCCGCGAAATCCGCAACCACTTCATTCCCCGCCCTCCCACTCCCGACAATCGTCAGTCTTGCCTCCGGCAGTCGCTCGCGAACCTGCGACCAGAGCAAAGGGAGCACTCGACGGCCTTTCACGTCCCACCACCCGCCGACGAAGAGCACGCTATGACCGAACGACTTTTCGGCCCGCGCGTGGAAGAACTTCGCGTCAACTCCATTGTGCATGACTGTGACTTTGTCAGGTGCGCGACCGAGACGGTTGATTACATAATTGCGGTCAACATCTGACAGACAGACGACGTGGTCGGCAAGTCTGATGGCCCCGTCTGACTGCCACAGCCGGATGAGTGGTGCTTTAACACGCGTCCCGCGCGGCACAACGGCTAACGCGCGGCGGTCTGCGTCCAGCAGGAGTTCATAATTTTTACTCTCGACGTTGTGACACATCGAAACCATCGGCGGGAGGGAGCGCACGACGCTCCTCAACATGCCGTACCAGAAGCCGCTCGGCTCATGGATGACGACGGCGTCGAAGTGTTTTCTTCGTCGCCAGAGTCGGATGGCCAGCGCGGCAGGGAATAACAGAACCGCGAATCTTCCGAATCGACGCGCAAAGGTAAATTCATCCGCGAACCAGAGGGTCGGCTGATGGCCCAGCCGTGCCAGCCCTTCGGCCATGCAGTGAGACCACTTGCCCATCCCGCTCCAGCGGTTGTCATCAACGTAGGACGCTAACAGGACGCGCATCTTGACCTCCGCTGATGGAATATTTTTCGCGTTCGCGCCGCACCACTCCCTCAAACACGTCGAGGAGGGCGGCGAGATGGTTCTTCATGTTGTACTTCTGCGCCAGCCGGACGGCCTCGCGTCTCATCTCCGCATGGCGGACGGGGTCGCGCAGGCAGTCCACGATGGCCTCGGAGAGTCCCGCCACGGTGGGCGGGTCGCCCGGTGCGACGCGCCCGTTGACGCCGTCGATCAGCCAGTCGGGGATGCCGCCGACGCCGAAGGCCGCCACCGGCACCCCGCGCAGGCCCGCCTCGGGGCCGACCAGCCCGAACGGTTCCGGCCACAGGCTCGGCACCACGAGCAGGTCGCACGCGCCGAGTAGCGCGTTGATGCGCTCGCCGCCAAGCCAGCCGGGAAACTCGAAGTGCAGACCCTCGTTTCTGCCTTCGACACGCGCCGCGCGCCGCTCCCACGCACGCCGGGCGGGGCCGTCGCCCGCGAACGTCACACGCAGCGGCACGCCTAACCCTTTCCTCACACGCGGCAAGGCATCGACGAGCACGCTCCCGCCCTTGAGTGCGTCCATGCGGCCGACGAAGAGCAGGTGTCGGCCCCTTTCGTCCGCAAGCTTGCCGTCGCGCCCGCCCAACGCGTCGCCGTTCGCGTTCGCCTCCCCGTTACGTGCGTATGCCGTTGCCGCGAGGTCGCCGGCCATGAGCGCCTGCTCGGCGCCGTTGACGTAGTAAGGAAACTTGTAGGCGCTCCTGACCGAGAGTCCGTGTTTGATTAACTCTTCCTGAATGTGGCCCGAGTGGGTGACGATGGCGTCGTAGCGGTGGAGCAAGTCGAGGCGCGCGGACTGTCGCCAGTACTCCCTGAACATCGTCACGGGACTCCGCCCGCCGCAGCCGCGCGGATAATAGTTAACGAGACACTGCCAGCCGAAGCTGCGTCCGCACGGGCGGACAATGGGCCGCCTGAAAGTCTTCGACCCGCTGATGCATGTTCCGTAATACGAGTGTGCGAAGAAGACGGCCGGGGCCAGCTCCAGCGTCGCGGACTCCAACGCAGGGTCAAGCATCCCGTGCGAGTAGAGCAGATCGGGTCGCCACTCCTTGAGCGCGTCCAACGCGCCGCGCGCACCGAGCGTCTCGACCGACCACACGGGGATGCCTTCCGGGAGCGCAATCCGTTCGCGATCCGCGGGCTTGTCGCACTCGTGCCAGAAGGCTATCTCGTGGCCGGAGCGCAGCAACTCGCGGATGACCCCGCCGAGATATGTCTCGACGCCGCCCGCCCTTCGCCGGCTCCAGTTGACCACCGCGATACGCATCTACGCCTTTACCTCTTCGGTC
Source organism: Pyrinomonadaceae bacterium (assembly GCA_036380435.1). Lineage (GTDB taxonomy): Bacteria > Acidobacteriota > Blastocatellia > Pyrinomonadales > Pyrinomonadaceae > DASQDT01. The sequence goes on from DASVES010000145.1 coordinate 3,285, forward strand.
AGAAGCGACGCGCCGACGCGCCCCGGCGAGTCGCCGCCTCGCAACGCGGCGACGATATTGGACACATCGAACTTCGCGCGATAGAGACTGCGCCCGGCACGCGCGAGGCTGGCGCGCGCGCGCCCATCGGCGAGCAAACGCGCGGCCGTGTCGGTGAGCGCGGCCGTGTCGCCGGCCGGGGCGAGCGCGACGGCCCGGCTCTCGGCCCACAGCGGCTCGGTGAAGCGCCCGCGCGTGGTCGCAACGGGCAACTCGTGCGCGAGCGCGGCCATGACACTCGTCCGGCGGCAACTCACGCCGTCGGGGAACGGCTGCAACATGAGGTCGCACGCCGCGAGGTGCGCCGACAGCTCGCGTGGTGGGAGCTGTCCCGTCGCGTGCAGACGCGCTCCGAGTTCGGGATGAAGCTCAATCAGGCGCGCGCGCGCCTCGGCGCTCCCGCGGCCCATGAGCAGCGCGCTGACTTCGGGTCGTCGCGCGAGAAGCGCCGGGAGCGTCTGCTCAAGAAGCTCGAAGACGTGCGCCGAATAAGTCCCGAAGTGGCCGACGACGAGTGACGCGCCCGCCGCGGCGACGCTGTAGCGGCCTCGCACATCACTTGTCAGCGCCGCATCTTCCAACACGGGAACCGTACTCGGCGCCGGCAGCCAGCGGAAATCTACCGGGCGGCCCAGCGCGTATGGCCGTAGCAGCTCGCCCCACGCCGGCGTCGTCACCCAGACGCGCCGCGCCGCAAGCAAAAGCATCGCGGCCATCACGCGATGCGCCGCGGCTGCCGCGTTGCGCTTCCAAGACCAGCGCGCGAACTCCAGAAACGGCTCGTGGATGACCACCTCCACGCGGTCGCCCGCGACGCGCGCGCGCTTGAGAAGCCACGCGCAGAAGGCGACGTTCGCCGAGCGATAGCCGTAACCGTGGGGCACATATTGCACGAGCAGCCGGCGCGGGCCGGGCCGCGCGTCGAGCAGAAGCCCTGCGCGTCGCAAATCTCCCGGCGAGAAACGGCCGAGTTCCCTTCTGACGTGAACGCGCGGCGGAGAAGGCTCGACGACGCTCCTGTCTCCATCGCCGTCTCGCAGGGACGGGCACCACACCTGCACCACACAGCCGTCGGCCGCGAGACCGTCAGCGATGAGGCGCGCGTAGTCGCTGACGCCGCCCGTCTGCGGCGGATACTCCGGTGTGACGACGTGCCACTCGCCGAGCGCGGAACTGTTCTCAAAGGCGATGCTTCTCAAAAGTCCCTCGTCTCCCCGTTGCGTTCAAGGTACACGATGCCGTGCTCGCCGAGCGGGTCGGTCTGCCCGGTGAGCGCCACGGCGCGCAGGCCCAAACCCTCCAGCAGCGCCTCCGCATCCGCGCGCGTCGTCCCCGCCGAGTCCCACACGTTCGGATGCATCTCGACGACGACGTTCAAGGCCGCGCCGCGCCGCGCGATGAGATTGCGCGCCCCTTCGAGCGCCGCGATCTCGAATCCCTCGATGTCGAGGAACAGCCAGTCGGGTTCGAGCGCGCGCTCCCGGCAGAAGTCGTCGAGCGTGACGACGGGGACGGTTAGCTCCGACACCCGCTCCGAAATTAAAACGTTCGGCGCGCCCAGCCGGCTCATCCCATCTGCGCCCGACGCGTACATCGTCGCGCTCCCACTACTCGCGCCGACCGCCGCCGGCGCCACCTCCACACGCGCGCCCAGATCGTTCATCTCGATGTGTCTCGCCAGCACCTCGCGCGCGCCGGGGTTCGGCTCGAACGCCACGACGCGACCGCTCGGCCCCGCCCAGTGCGCGAATTGCAAAACGTAGACGCCGACGTTGGCCCCCACGTCAACGCAGACCGAGCCGGGGCGGACACGCGCGCGGATGAAGTCGGCCACCGGCGCATCGTAATTCTGCCCGAGCCGGTGACGCTGGCGCGGATCGACGCGGTAGGTCACGCCGTTGATCTCCCACGGGATGCCGCGCCCGCCGGCCGAGAGGTCGAGCACCGACTCGTAGACCGGACGGAGCCGGCGCACCAGCCACGACTCGTGCCCCAACACGCCCGACACCATCCGCGCCGGTCTTTGAATCAAACTCATCGCGCGTAAATCTCCAGACAGCGGCCGACGACCGCCGGCCAGTTGAACTTCTCCAGCACCCTCAAACGCGCCGCGCGGCCCATCTCCCCGGCCTCGCGTGGATGGTCGCGCAGCCACGCTATCGCCGCGCCGAGCGACGCCGGGTCGTTCGGCGCGACGACGAACCCGCACACACTGTCTTCGACCACCTCCGGCATACTCGCCACATCCGTACACACGGCCGGCGCAGCGCACGCCATCCCCTCGATGAGCGTCTGCCCCAGCAGCTCCGGCGCCTTCGACTCGTGTCCTTGCCCGTAGGCGCTCCGGTAGACGCTCGGCAGCACCACGCACAACGCCCCTCGATAGGCGCGCACCAACGCCGCGTCGTCGCAGTCGTGCCGGAACCTGACCGGCCTGCCCTCGGCCAGCCGCTTCAGCTCTCGCAGGTACTCCTCCGAGTAGGGCTGCCCGATGATGTCGAGCGCCACGCCGTCCGGCAAAGCGCGGATGAGGTCGTCGATGCCCTTGTGCGGCAGCAGCCGTCCGACGAAGACCGCCCGCGCCTCGCG
>DASVES010000146.1:0-10317 GCA_036380435.1 Pyrinomonadaceae bacterium
CTGTAGAATCCGAAACAGGGCAAACGCTTTTACGCGCCCGTCGTCGTCACGCCTCTACGTCCCCATGAATCATCTGGATGAACTGAAAGAATTTGTGACGGAAGGCCGCAGCGTCCGGCCGGTCGAGGAGGGCATCTACACGGTGCTCGCCGAAGGAGCGCGCGCCGCGCACCTCTACGACCGGCGCGCCGGCGTCTACGACGCGCTCGTGGGCACGCGGCTCTACAACCGCGTGATGTGGGGGGCTTCGCCGGAAGACTACGCCGCGTTCGCGCGACGCGCGGTGGACGCCCGCGCGGCCGGGTGGATGCTCGACGCCGCGTGCGGCTCGATGCTCTTCACGGCGCGCGCCTACGTCGAGACGGGGCGGCGCCTGATCGCGTTCGACCAGTCGCTGCGGATGCTGCGGCGTGCGCGTGAGCGCCTGCGCGGCTTCGGCGGCGGTCGCCCGTGCGCGAATGTCCTTCTGCTTCAGGCGGACTTGAGCGACCCGCCGTTTCGCCCGGCGAGTTTCCAGACCGTCCTCTGCATGAATGTTCTGCACCAGTTCGCCGACGCCGACGGTCTGATACCGAAGCTCGCCGGGCTGCTTGCCGACGGCGGCCAACTACATCTGACGAGCCTCGTCTCCAACCGGCGTTTCATCGGCGACCGCTACCTCGACGCACTGCACCGCGCGGGCGAGTTCGTCCGGCCCCGCCGAAGCTCCGAGTTTGAGAAACTTTTGCGCGACGCTCTGAGTCAGGGCGTCAGCTACACCACGCGCGGCAACATGGCGTTCGCCACGTGGGAGCGCCCGACGCCCGCCTGAGATTAGATGACGACGAATCACATGGACGCCGCGCGCCACCCCGGCCACGGCGCGGAGGTCGAGCGGCTCTACCGGGACATCGCCGTGGAGACGCGCTACGGCCACTACGTCCGCATCCCCGAACGCATCTGCCGCTGTCTCGACTACTTCGGAGTCCGCCACGAGCGCGCGGCCGTCGCCGAGCGTCTGCACTCCTACTATCTCTTCATCGGCGTGGTGGACGACGCCATCGACGCGAGCCGCGCGGGCGCCGGCGAGTCAGTCCTCAAGCGTCTGGAGGCGTCGGCGCCGTCGTTCGACGAGGAGACGCGGCGCACGCGCACGGGGTTGCTGACCGAGGTCTTAAAGACTCACATCGGCCCCGAAGTTTACACGCCGGCTCGACGGAAGCTCGAAGAGTTGTACGGCGCGGTCGTCGGGGAGCGCGGGGCCGGGACGCTGGGGGCATACATCGAGCGGCGGAAAACGGTGGGCCGGCTCACCACGGAGGTGTCCTACCTGCTCATCGCCCCGCTGCTCGAAGGCGGCCGCGACGGTCTGCTCGGCTTCCTGCGACGCGTCGGCGAGGTCGGCTGTCTCGTTGACAGCGTCGTCGATCTGCGCGCCGACGAGCGGGCGGGCCTCCTCGGCTTCCGGCCCACGGCGCGCGACCGCCTCCGGCTCGCCGGCCTGACCGTTTACGAAGGGCTGAGAATGTGGTCGGAGCACCCGCGCCTCACCCGCCTGTTTCTTGAAGCGGTCGGCGACGTGCTGCTCGACCGCCTGCGCGCGCGCCGGCCGCAGCCGGCGGCGGACGGGCGCGCTCAGTTGGAAGTCGAGTATTAGAACGCGCTTCAAAACTGTAGGGGCAGGGCAAGTCCGCGGCCCGCACTGCGAAAAGAATTAACATGGATGGGCAGGATGGGCAGGATGGGCAGGATAATAGATTTGAAATCTCAAATCTGAAATCTTAAATCAGCTCTTTCTTCATCCTCTTAATCCTGCCCATCCATGTTAATTCTTTCGGCCGAGCGGGCCGCGGACTTGCCCTGCCCCTACGGACATGATGGGCGTTGAGGTCTTGGAGCGGACTCTTAGCCGGCGCCAGTTTGATAGATAGACGCGCGGCGGCCCCGTCACTTCTTCGCGAGCAGCTTGCGCGAGGCCAGAAACTCGCCGAGCGCGCGGTTGAACTCATCGGGCTTGTCCATCATCAGAAAATGGCTCACGCCGTCCCACATGCGGTAGTCGAGCTCGGGTGCGATGCGTCGGAAGAACTGCTCATTGTCTGCCGGCCAGAAGGGCGAGCGCGCGAGCACGGCCAGCATCGGCGCCTTGATCTGGTCTTCCTTCCAGACTGACTGCTCCATCATCCCGTCCATCGCGCTGACGGCGACGTGCTGCGGCGTCGCCAGCATCGCCGCCCTGATCTCCGCACGCAGCGCCTCTGACTTCACCGGCTGCAACATCCCGTCCACCATGCGCGCCGCATTCTCCTTGTAGTCGGAGCCGCGCAGGGGGGCGATGAACTGCTCCATCCGCTCGCGCGGGGCGAAGGGCCGAAGCCCGCCGTCCACGTTGACGAGCGCGAGGGTCTTTTCGGGGTAGCGCCGGTAGAACTGTCGGACGACGGGCATGCCCATGCTATGCCCGACGAGCACGGCGCGCTTCACCCCCGCGTCGCGCATCACGGCCTCGACGGCGCGCGCGAACAGGTCCATCGTGTAGGCCACCTGCTGCGGCTTGTCGCTCTGGCCGTGGCCCGGCAGATCGACGGCGAGGACGCGCGACTTCGCGGCGAACACCGGCGTCTGCATCCGCCAGAAGTCCAGATTGCACGTCCACCCGTGTACGAACACCAGCGCCTCGCTCCCCTTCCCCGCGTCCGCGTAATGCACGCGCATGTTCTCGAATCTGGCGAAGCGCGAGCGTCCCACGCGCGCCCCCTCGCCCGCGCCCTCCGCGCGCGGCGCGTGCGAAAAGGCGGCGCACACGACGACAGCGAGGGCGCAGAAGATGGCGCGTCGGGTTGAAAGATTTGTAGACATCATGTCGCTCCTCTCTTGGGTGTTGTGTGGAGATAGTACGTCGTCAATGATCGTGTAACTGACTTCGCCGTATGGAGCATGCACCTGGCTCTCTACCGGAATGGGAGGAATCTGATCTGACCTTCCCATTCACCCTCAAGGCTGCATTCGGCAAGGAGAAGTATGTCTTCAATGGCCTGGGCGATGGGGGTGTGCTGACTAATTTCAAAGACTCCGAGCATAGGCAATCCTGCGGCGATGCGCTCATCGACATATTGCTTCATCGTCGTTACATCATGTGTGAGCAAAACGCGGCTTTCCGTCGCGGCCCATTCGAGCACTTCCGCATCCCCTTTGCCCAGCAGTCCGGCATCCTGAACACGCACGATGTCCAGATCACTTCTGCGGCGCAGCAACCCACGCAAGATACGATTATTGAAGTCTTCGTCAGTCGCTAGGCGCAGCATTAACTTCTATCCTTCGTCGGCTCGAACGAGTGACCTCACCCTTCGTCAAAGGGGCGCTCTTTCCAACTGAGCATATCCTATCGGTCAAGCGACTTTTTTCAGAAGTTCTCATAATAAAATAGGTTCTGGAACAAGTATTTAAAACAAAGGCCCGCCATTTCCAGCGGGCGAGTAAAGGGTCTCACACTATAATTTGTAGTTGTAAGGATGGAATGCTATCACCGCACAGTTTATTGCTTGCGGGCCAAAAGGCGCTCGCGCAATCCGTGAGGGTTGAAGCGCGCTTCAAGCTCTTTTTTCAGTTCCTGACGTTCTACTTTTCTTTGCTCCAGGTACTGTTCTATTTCGGCGCGATTCTGTAGGTAGTAGCCGAGAACGGAATAGATGGCAGCTAGATCAAGCGTCGGAAAGGCTTGGGCGATTTCTTCCGGCGTTGACCCTTCGTCAAAGGCGTAAATGACTGAGTCAAGCGACACACGCGTGCCGGCGACGCGTAAAACGCCTCCTTGATCCTTAGATAACGGCACTGTAGTTGTTCCCTGACTCATCGCTGAAAGTATAGCTCAAGTAGCCCAAGCCTAACATCGAAATCCGTACTTTTATGTCGTCAAACGTCTGTAAATCGCCGGCATCCGTTCCGGCAGCGAGAGCACGTCGTCGATGATCGTGTAACCCACTTCGCCGTAGAGGTCGCGGAGTTCGGTTTCGGAGTCGCGGTCGATGGTGATGCAGAAGGAGGTCACGACGCGGCGTCGGGCTTGGGTGTTTGACAGGCGCCTTCTCGGACAACAGCTCAGGCCGCCTCAAAAGACCGGCTCTCAGGTGCGTCCGGTTAACTCGTCGAAGGCCAGCCAGATTTCCTTCAGCGCCGCGCCGGAGACCCTGCCGAGGCGGGCGCCGACGAATTTCTGATCAACTGCTGTGAGCTGAAAGACGAGCGCGACGGAGGGCTGGCGCAGCCCGTTGTGTTCATCCGGCTCGACTAGCACCGTTGCGGCAAAACGCAGAGCGTCCTGCTGGGAAGTGAGCGGTATCAGCAACACGGTCGGGAGCGCGGACGCTTGCTGGACGATGATGGCGGGGCGTCTTCCGGTCTGAGCATGTCCGCCGCGAGCCGGCATTGCAACCCAACGCAACTCGCCGACGGTCATGGCTCCGTCTCCTCGAAAGGAAACATCTCCCAGCTTTCGTTGCCGATTGCCTGCCACTCCCGCAACTCGGAGGCCAGCGCCTCACCCATCGGCTCATCGGTCAGAGGAATGAGCAGGATGCCTTTCTGCGTTTCGATGATGCGGACGATGGTCTCCTCCGCCAGACCGTAACGGTCGAGCACGTCGCTTGGGAGCGTGATTCTTCCGCCGCCCTCAACGATCAGTTTTTCAATGACACTCATGGCTTCCTCTCGCTTCAGGAAAATTCAAGGCACAGTCAGTATAACAACAGTTCGTTCATGGCGCGCGCCGCTCACGTCGTCAGCCGGCGGTAAATGGCGGGCATGCGCTCGGGCAGCGAGAGCACGTCGTCGATGATGGTGTAGCCGACTTCGCCGTAGAGGTCGCGGAGTTCGGTTTCGGAGTCGCGGTCGATGGTGATGCAGAAGGGGGTGATGCCGCTCGCGCGGGCATGGCGGAGGGCTTCGCGGGTGTCTTCGCGGGCGTAGCGGGCGTCGCCGTAGTCGTGGTCGTAGGGGCGTCCGTCGGAGAGGACGATGAGGAGGCGGGTGCGGGCGTCGCGTTGTTGGAGGCGCGCGGCGGCGTGGCGGATGGCGGCGCCGAGGCGGGTGTTGTGCTGGTAGTTGATGCCGCCGATGCGGCGCTCGGTCTCCTCCGTGTAGGTCTCGTCGAAATCCTTGACGACGTAAAATTTCACGTTGCGGCGTCCCTCCGAGGTGAAGCCGTAGATGGAGTAAGAGTCGCCGACGGCTTCGAGCGCCTCGCTCATCAGGACGAGTCCCTCCTTCTCGACCTCGATGATGCGGCGGCCCGGATGCGTGTAGGGCTGCAAGGGGTGGCGGCCGATGGTGCGCGCCGTCGAGGAGGATTGATCGAGGAGGAAGGAGACGGCCACGTCGCGCTCGCGCCGGAGTCGTTTGGTGTAGATGCGCTCGGACTGTTGGCCGTCGTTGGCGCGGCGATCCATGACGTAGTCGATGACGGCGGAGAGGTCGTAGTCGTCGCCGTCAAGCTCGTTCGGGATGCGCCGCAGGTTCTCCGGCTTCATCAACTGGAACTGGTGGCGGATCGAGGAGATGACGCCGCGATAGCGCGTGCGCGTCTGCTCGACGAAGGCGCGGTCGCCGCGGCGCACTTTCTTCTCGATGACGCGGCACCAGCCGACGCGCGTGTCGGAGAGTTCCCTGTCCCACTCGTCGTAGCTGTAGGCGACCTCATCCGGCTCAAGCTCCTGTTCGGACGACTCGGCCGATGTCCAACGCTCCGTGCCCGTGAACGCCTCCTCGCCGTCGGCGTCCGAGACCTCGGAGGCGGCCCACGCGTTGAACAGCTCGCGCGCGTCGCGGCGACGGGCCTCGTCGCGCCGCCGCTCGCGCTCCTCCTCGCCCTCTTCCGTCTCCTGCGGGAGACGATCCTGCGCGCCCGAGCTTTCGGCGTCGCCCGACTGCTCCGGCGCGTCCTGCTGCCGCTCCGACATGTCGGGGACGACCGCCTGAAAGAGCGTGTAGACGCGCGAGGTGGCCATCAAGGTGTCTCCGACCTCCGCGTCGGGACTCGTGAGGTAGTCGATGACGATTGACTCCAGCTCGGAGACGATCTGTCCGTAGGAGGCGCGCGCGTCGTCGGACGCGCCGCCGCAGAGCGTGATCTGGAAGAGCAACTCGAAGGGGACGAGCGCGATGGGAAGACCGGCGACACGCGGGCGGTTCTCGCGCAGGTGCGCGCGGACTAGGTCGAGGTCGCGCGCCAGACCGCGGTAGGCGTGGCGCAGTCGGCGGTCGATGCGCCCGTTCTCCAGCGTGCCGAAGATGCGCGCGGCCAGCCCCTTTTGTGGGAAGAGGGCGAGCGCGGCGCGGTAATCGGCGGCGGCGGGAAGCTCGCGCCGTCGCTCGCGGGCGAGGCGCGCCTCCTCCTCGGGCGGGAGTGCGCGCTCGCCCGCCGGGATGTCGTTGATGTAGCCGTCGAGGGCGAAGGCGTCGAGGGCGTCGGCGTGCTCGGGCGCATAGAGGTCGGCCAGAGAACTGTAGGCGGCGCGCAGGGAGGCGGAGTCGCGCGCGTGCGTGCCAAACTCGATCTGCCCGGCGGCGTGCGCGGCGAGCACCTTGTAGAGTCGGAAGTCGCGCGCCTCGTCGTCGAACTCCGCGACGCTCGACGGCAGGTGAATCGTCCGGCCGTCGCCGATGCGCGACTCCTCCGGCACGGCTGAGAGCGGCGCGACCTCGACGGAACGGCCCGTCAGCCCCTCGACGTAGAGCCGGAGCGTCTGCGCCACCTCTTCGAGCGCGAGGCCCGCCCCACCGCCCGTCAGACGCTCGTTGCTCCGGCGCGTCTCCAGCGCGTAGTAACTGCGACGCGCTCGCGCGCTCGTCGCCCGCTCATCCGTGAGACCTTCGGCCGCCCAGTGCTCGAACTGTTCGATGGAGGTCGAGCGCAGCGCCCGCGGCCCCGAACGGAAGCAGCAGATGGCGGCCTCGGCGTCCACGCGCGCCACCTCGCGCGAAGCGCGGACGACGCGCCCCGCCAGCTCCGAGGCGCGCTCTCGATTAGTCCGCTCGACGACGGCGCGGAAGAACGCGGGCGACGCGCGGGCCAGCGCGACGAGCGCGGCGTTCGACTGCTCGGCCACCTCGCGCAACAGGTCAGTCCAGTCGGCAAACGTCTCGGGCAGCGCGCGCAGCACGCCGCCGCCGGCGACGAACACGTGCAGGGCCGCCGCGCCGCCGCGGTCGAGGAAGTCTTCGGCGCAGCGGAAGAGCCGGAGCGCGTCCCGTTCGCCGAGTCCGCCGACCGAGTCGGGCAACGCCGCCCACATGTCCGACGCGATACCGCCCGCGCGCGTCGCGAAGACTTCGGCCAGCCTCACGCCCGCGCGCTTCGTCGCGGCTGCCCCGCCTGCGCCCCCGCCCACGGCGCCCAGCGCCTCGACGGCGCGCGGCGTGGCTTCGAGGAATTCCGCGCTGTGCTTCGCCGAGCGGCGCGCGATCTCGACCGCCACCTCGTAGACCGAGCGCAAGAGGCCCGCGTCGCCGACCGCGCGGGCCAGCCCTGCCGCGCCGCGAAAAGTTTCGAGCGCGATTGAGGTCGAGAGCGTGGACTGTCGCGCGCACACCAGAAACAGTACGGGCAGCGCCTCGCGCGGCACGCCCTCAAGGTCTGAGACGCCGGCCGCGAAGAACTCCGCGCCCGTGTCGAGGTCGGCCATCGCTAAACGCCGGCCCATCTCGCCCCACGCGCGCAGCTCCTCGTCGGCGAGCACCTGCGCCGCATCAGGCGCGGCCCGCAAAAATTCCACGGCGACGCGCAGGCTCAACCCCGCCAGCCCCGCGCCCACCTCCAGCGCCGCGCGCGCGCTCTCCACTGGCAGATTGCCGATCTCCCGCACCAGCCCCAGAATCGTCCGCCGCTCCCCGAAACTCCGCACCGAGCGCAGACGCTCGCGCAACGCCTTATCAAGCGGCTCCGCGCCCTCCGGCCTTTCGTCCCGCGCTTTCGTGTTGAGTCCGTGGTCTTGCGTCTTCATTCAATTTCTCTGACGAACGATCTCGGAAACATTAGTCCGCGCGTCAACGTGGATATCGCTTTGCGCGAATTGTACAGCAAGTGGTCGGGGGGCATCCAAACAGGCCGTTACAGTTGAGCCAGGAGCTTATCGTAGTCAGCGTGTGAGCCGATCCAGTACCAGACCATCGTGTCGCCTTCTTTAACTCCGAGCGCACGCCAGCCGATGCCGATACGCACTGAATATATTGGCTCGCGGGTGTGCACCTGCTTGAATTGAAGACTTCCGTGGTGTGGGTCTTTTTTCCAGAGGCGGTATGCTTTTCCGGCCTGACGCTGAATGTGCGGCGGGAGTTGGCGGAGGGCTTTGCGGAATCTTTCGGTCGTGTGTGAGGTCACAGGTCTTCGTCGAGGGGCTTGGTTTCGCCCCGCCCGAACTCTGCCAGCGCCTCATCGGCGAGTGCCGCCAGCTTGTCCTGCGAGTTAGCAAGGGCGCCGTCCCAAAGCTCCTCCGCGGCGAGGTCTTTGAGCAGCATCGTAGCCAGCGCGTTCTGATCTTCCTCAGAAAGCTTGGACGCCGCAGTGAATGCTTTTTCGAGTAACTCTGTCATCTCTTCAACGCGCCCCGGTGATGGTTCAAAGTCAAATGTAGCGTAGTTCAGTTTACCGCGCCAACCCGGCAATCACAGGGCCGTTTTGCCCTCGACTCTAAATCACCGTCGTCACGATCTCGCGGATGCTGCGCTGGAGGTCGCGGTCGTCGGTGATGGGCGAGCAGAGGGCGACTTCGGCGGCCGTCACGGCGGGGATGCCGCGGGCGGTGAGCTGCGCGGCGTAGATGAGGAGGCGCGTGGAGACGCCCTCTTCGAGGCCGTGGCCGCGCAGGTTTCTGACCTTCTGACCGATGAGGACGAGGTCGCGCGCCGTCTGCAAATCCACCCCGCCCTCTCGCGCGACGATCTCGGCCTCCGGCTCGGGCGGCGGGTAGTCGAACTCCAGCGCGACGAAGCGTTGGCGGGTGGACTGCTTGAGGTCTTTGAGGATGGACTGATAGCCGGGGTTGTAGCTGACGACGAGCATGAAGTCAGGGGGCGCGTCGAGGATGGTGCCGCGCTTCTCGATGGGCAGGCGGCGGCGGTCGTCCGTGAGCGGGTGGATGATGACGACGGTGTCCTTGCGTGCCTCGACCACCTCATCGAGATAACAGATGGCGCCGTGGCGGACGGCCGAGGTGAGCGGCCCGTCGTGCCAGACCGTTTCGTCGCCTTCGAGGAGAAAGCGCCCGACGAGGTCGGTGGCCGAGAGGTCTTCGTGGCAGGCGACCGTGATGAGCGGCCGGCGCAGACGCCACGCCATGTGCTCGACGAAGCGCGTCTTGCCGCAGCCCGTCGGGCCTTTGAGCATCACGGGCAGACGCGCGGCGTGCGCCGCCTCAAATAGCTCGACCTCGCCGCCGACCGCGAGGTAAAACGGCTCGTCCGTAACTGTGTACTCTTCGATTGCTCTTTCGGGCATTTTACTATTATCGAAATTCAGTCGTTTCGAGTTTGCCGACCGCCGGCTTAGCCTTCCGACCGTCCGTTGCGTCCATCTCTCACAATATCAATCAACGCATCCAGCCGCCGATCCGTATGGGCCTGGGCTTCCGCTAATTGCTTCAGCGCCTCATCAGTGTGAAGTTGAGCGTCGGCCAAGGCAGAAATTTTTCTATCCGACTCTACCTGCGCCGCGCGCAATTCGTCCATCCCTTCGTTGTGACTCCGGGTTAACTCGACGAGCGTCACCAATGACTCTTCCAAGCGTGCGGTGCGCCGCTGGTTGTCGGCCAACAGCCGCTGGTTGTCGGCCGACAGTTGTGACAGCGTGGCCATTGTGTTTTCGTGATCTGCCGACAATTCAGCCAGCGTGGCCATTGCGTTTTCGAGGCGAAGTATTCTCTCTTCGGACGACATTTCGCACCTCCGGCAGCATTTCGCGGCCTCCGCTGTGCTGGCGTTTCCTCGCGCATGGGGTATCCTGTGCGTGGGTAGAAAAGGCAGCCGGAGCCGTAAGGCAGTCATCTTAACATCGCCTCAAACACGCGGCAAATTTGGGCTTTTGGAGTGAAGTTAATCTGAGATGAAGATTGCGGTGGCGATGAGCGGCGGCGTCGATTCGTCGGCGGCGGCGGCGATTTTGAAGGCGCAGGGGCACGAGCTCGTCGGCTTCACGATGCAGCTCTGGAACCAGCGCCGGGGCCTCAGTGTGGACGCCGACGGCGAGCCGCTGCCCTCGCGCTGCTGCTCGCTCGACGACGTGTACGACGCGCGCCGCGTCGCCGCCGAACTCGGCTTCCCCTTCTACGTCCTCAACCTCGAACGCGA
>DASVES010000147.1:0-8630 GCA_036380435.1 Pyrinomonadaceae bacterium
GGTCTACGACGTGACGGGCGCGGGCGACACCGTCATCGCCACGCTCGCCGCCGCCTTGTCGGCCGGGGCCACACTGGTCGAGGCGGCGATGCTCGCCAACCACGCCGCCGGCATCGTCGTCGGCAAGCTCGGCACGGCCACGGCGACGGCCGACGAGCTGCTGTCTTCGATTAAATCCGACGGGCAGGTTTGAGCATCAAACGCTTTAAGCTGTCGATGAAGAGACCGTGGAGATCAAGTTTGTCGTTCGCCCTGTGCGTCGCCCTCGCGGCGGTGCTTGGTGCTTGTCAGGCGTGCGGGGGTGAGCCGGCACAAGCGACGCCCGTTGTAACGCCGACATCCCAGGCCGGCGCGGTGGCGGTCAACGGCGAGCGCGGCGCGACGCAGGCGGACGAAGCCTTAAACAGTAAGCCGCTCAAGCTCCCGCTGTCGCGGCCGAAGGTCGTGGTCGAGAAGTCCGCGCGCCGTCTGTCGCTCTACTCGGGCGGCGAGGTCGTGCGCTCGTTCCGCATCGGGCTGGGCGAAAAGCCCGAGGGCGACAAGGTGCGCGAGGGCGACCGGCGCACGCCGGAGGGCACTTACTACGTCTGCGTGAAGAACGCGCAGAGCGCCTTCTATCTCTCGCTCGGCATCAACTACCCGAACGCGGAGGACGCCGAGCGCGGCCTGCGCGATGGGCTAATCACCCGCGCGCAGTATCGAAAGATCGTGCGCGCCGCGAAGAGGAACGCGACGCCGCCCTGGAACACGACCCTCGGCGGCGAGATTTTCATCCACGGCGGCGGCTCGCAGAGCGACTGGACGTGGGGCTGCGTCGCCCTCGAAAACGCACACGTCAAAGAGTTGTTCGACTCGCTGCCGCTCGGCACTCCCGTCCACATCGAACCATGACAAGCAAGGGAAACGTCATCCGCCATATGCCACTTCAAAAGCTTCTCTCGACACGGCTCTCAACTCTCCTGCTGACCTTCGCGCTCCTCTCGGGCGCGTCCCTGCCCGCCGCCTCGGCACAGGCCACTCAGCGCGCCCGCCGCGCCGTCACCGCGCCGCCCGCGACGCCGACGCCCTCGCCGACGCCTTCGCGCAACGCGCCCGCGCCCGCCTCCGTCACCCCGACGGCGGAGCAAAAGCCGACGCCGCTGCCCGAAGCGTCGCCGACGCCCACCCCGACGACTGCGCCCGCGAGCGTCCGCGCCGCGCCGCGCACCCTCGAAGAGCTGCGCGCGCGCATCCGGGAGCTTTCGCAGCAGCCCGCGCTGGCCTCTTCGCGCCTCGCCGTCAAGGTCGCCTCGCTGGAGACGGGGCGCGTGCTCTATGAGGAGGAGGCGAACAAGTGGATGCAGCCGGCCTCGAACATGAAGCTCTACACGGTCGCCGCCGCGCTCGACCGCCTCGGCCCCGACTACCGCTTCGCAACTTCCGTCTACGCCCCCGCGCGCCCCGACCTCGCGGGCGCCGTCCGCGGCGACCTCACCATCTACGGCCGCGGCGACCCGACCTACGCCACGCGCTTCAACACGCCCGCCGCGCCCGCCGGCACGACGGGTGCGCCCGTCGCCGCCGTGCAACCGGCCGACTACTACAAAGCGATTGACGAGCTGGCCGCGCGCGTCGTCGCCTCGGGCGTCCGTCGCGTCGAGGGCGATCTGGTCGGCGACGAGAGTTATTTCACGGGCGGCGCGCTCCCGGCCGGGTGGGAGTGGGACGACCTTCAGTGGTACTACGGGGCCGAGGTGAGCGCGCTCACTATTAACGACAACGCGGTCGATCTGAACATCCGACCGGGCGCGCGCGAGGGCGACCCGCTCCGCATCTCCGTCGGCCCCGCCACACAGCTCGTCACCGTCATCGACCGCACGCGCACTGCCGCGCGCGGCACGCGCCGCGACCTCACCGTGCGCCGCGCGCTCGACGAAGACGTCATCGAGGTCTCGGGCACGATGCCTCTGGACGACCGCCCGTACACGGGGGCCGTCGCCGTCACGCGCCCGGCGCTGCTGTTCGCGTCGATGCTGCGCGAGTCGCTGGAGCGGCAGGGCGTGCAGGTCACGGGGCGCACGCGGACGATGGACGCGCGCGCGCGCGCGGCTTCTCCGCTTCAGGTCTCTTCGCTCGTCGAGCTGGCCGTCAGGCAGTCGCCGCCGCTCTCCCTCATCGCCGCGCAGACGATGAAGCCCAGCCAGAACCTCTACACCGAGTTGACCCTGCGCGCGCTCGGCAAGGCCACGGCCACCGAAGCGAAGCTGGCGGAGGACGAGGCCGGCATCAAGGCCGTCAAAGACTTCATCGAGCGCGCGGGCGTAGGCCGCGACAAGCTCGTGATGCTTGACGGCTCCGGCCTCTCTCGCGCCAATCTCGTCACGGCCGACTCGACGCTCCAACTGCTCATTCACATGAGCCGGCACCGTCACGCCGCCGTCTTCCGCGAGGCGCTGCCCGTCGCCGGCATCGACGGCACGCTCCGCAACCGCATGAAAACGACGTTGGCCGTTGGCAACGTGCGCGCTAAGACGGGCACGCTGGGGACGGCCACCACGCTGTCGGGCTACGTCCTGAGCGCGGGCGGCGAGCAGCTCGCGTTTTCCATCATGGTCAACAACCCCCCGCGCGAGGCGGACGCGCGCTCTCTCTTCACCGAGCCGGTCGCCGTCCTGCTCGCCTCCTTCACCGGCCACTCATGAGAGTTCAAAGTTCAAAGTTCAAAGTTCAAAGCGCGCGGGGGCGGCCGTTGACTTTCAACTCTGAACCTTGAACTATGATTTAAACTTTGAACTTTGAACTTTGAACTTTGAACTCCTGAGTTGATGCGCTTCGCCAAATTCCACGGCTACGGCAACGACTACATCGTCTTCGAGGCGAGGGAACTATCAGCGGCGGCCGGCTGGTCGAACGACTTCGTGCGGATCGGCGAGGTCGGCCCCTTCGGCGACTTCGTGCGCCGCGTCTGCCACCGGCACTACGGGGCGGGGGCCGACGGCGTCGCTGTCGTCGAACCGGCCGACAGTGGCAGCGTGGCCGACTTCCGCCTGCGAATCTTCAACGCCGACGGCACAGAGGCCGCCATGTCCGGCAACGGCTCCCGCTGCGCCGCCGCCTACCTCCATCACCTGAAGCTCTGGACGGCCGACGAGCTGCGCCTGACCACCCGCGCCGGCGTCAAACGCTACACCTTGCGCGGACGCCCCGGTCCCGGCCGCTACCTCTTCGAGGCCGAAATCGGCCGCCCCCTCTTCGACCCTGCCTCCATCCCCTTCGCCGCCCCCGCCGCCGCAGGGCCGCTCCCCGAGGTGCGCGATTTCCCGCTCTCCCTACCCACCGGCGAGACGGTCGCCGTCACGGCCCTCCAGATGTGCAATCCCAACTGCTGCGTCTTCGTCGATGACTTCGACGCGGCGGACTGGCGGCGCACGGGGAGCCTCATCGAGCCGCATCCGCAATTCCCCGAGAAGACCAACGTGGAGTTCGTCCGCGTCCTCGGCCCCGGCGAGATCGAGGTGCGCGTCTGGGAGCGCGGCGTCGGCGAGACACTTTCCTCGGGGACGGGCGCCTCGGCCGCGGCCGTCGCCTCGGCCCACACGGGCCGCACGGGCCGGCGCGTCCGCGTCCACATGCCCGGCGGCGCCCTCGAAGTCTTCTGGCGCGACGACGGCGAGGTGCTCCTCACGGGCACCGCCGAGGCCGTCTACAGCGGGGAGTGGTTGAAGGGAAGGGATGAGGGATGAGGGCGGAGGGATGAATGAAGTAAGCAGTGAGCAGTGAGCAGTAAGCAGTCAAGGCCGGTCGAGCGTTCTGACTGCTCACTGCTCACTGCTTACTGCTTACTCCCTTTCATCCCTCATCCTTCCGCCCTCATCCCTTCCTCATCGGCTGGACTCCTGTCACGAATTTGTGTTAGCCTTTTCACGAACAAGCGAACCTCGCAAGGGTGTTCGCTTGTTTCTCTTTTGTAGACCCTCCTTTCAGCGCAACGCATGGGGAGAAGGTTTCCCACTCCGGCTGACGCCTCGCACTCCTTGAGCCGGAGACCGAAGGGCGAGACCCGCGAAGGGCCGCGCCCCCGACGGGGCACTGAAAGTTTGACTATCGGACAGGAGAACCGAAACGATGAGTAAATCCCTTCTGGGTGGAGGCGCCGCCACGGCGGTCGCGCTCCTCTCAGCTTCCATGCTCTTTTACACGCAGACATCAATCGCGGAACCCCTCGCTTCGACGATCCAAGGGCAGCAGACGCAGCAAAAAACCGCCGCCCACAGCTTACGGGAGGAATCGACCCCGGCAGCCGACCCGGCCGAGGCTCCGAACGCAGTCGCCTCGGAAATGGTGTCAGGGATAGCCGGCCCGGCCGCCAAAACGCCGGAGAGGTTGACCGGCACGACCGCCGCCGTCGCCAGTCCCGCGCAAGCCTACACCGCCACGGCCTACAGCCTCCGCGGCCGTACCGCGAGCGGGCGGGGCGTCTCCCGCGGCCTCATCGCCGCCGACCGCAGGGTCTTGCCGCTCGGCACGCGAGTCCGTCTCGACGCCGGCTCCTACAGCGGCGAGTATCTGGTGGCGGACACGGGCGGGCTGGTGCGCGGGCGCAAGATCGACATCTGGATGCCGAGCACGAGTGAGGCCATGCGCTTCGGCCGACGGACGGTGAAGTTGACCGTCCTCACCTACGGCGGAAGACGCTCAACGCCGCAGCCCCGCTCTCTGATTCGCAAGTAAGACACGTTTGACGGGGCACGTCCGCGTCGCCCGGTTCCTGAGGAGGCCGCTGAATTCAGCGGCCTCTTCGCTTTTCCGGGGGAGGGGATTGATGTTCGGACGCCGACGCGGTTAAGATGCCTGCCACTTTCACATGAGCACAAACGGAGAAACGCGTGTGCCCCGTGCGGCGCCGCTCGTCGAGGTCTGGAGGGGTTCGCTCGTGGAGTCGCGTCACCGCGGCCACGCGGCGGCCGTGGACGGCGAGGGGCGTCTGGTGGCCTCTCTCGGAGAGCCGGAGACGGTCACGTACATGCGCTCCTCCGCGAAGATGCATCAGGCGATTCCGCTCATCGTCTCGGGCGCGGCCGAACGCTTTGAGTTCACCGACCGGGAGATCGCCATCGTCTGCGGCTCGCACAGCGGCCAGGACATCCACGCCGAAACGGTCGCCGGGATGCTCCGCAAGACGGGTCTCGACGAGTCGGCCCTCCGTTGCGGCACGCATGAGCCTTTCGACCAGCAGACCGCGCGCGAGCTGCGCGAGCGGCATGAGACGCCCGGCGTCCTGCGGAACAACTGTTCGGGCAAGCACGCCGGCATGCTCGCGCTCGCCACACACCTCGGCGCCCCCGTCGAATCCTACGAGCGCCCCGAACACCCTGTACAGCGGGCCATGCTCGAAACGGTCTCGCGTTTCTCGGGCGTCGCGGCCGGGGAGATTCCGCTCGGCACGGACGGCTGCGGCGTCCCCGTCTTCGGCCTGAGCGTGCGCTCGATGGCGCACATGTTCGCGCGCCTCGTCGCCCCGCCCCGCGACTTCGACGCGAAGACGGGCGACGCCTGCGCCCGAATCGTCCGCGCCGCGACGACCCACCCGGAGATGGTCGGCGGGACGCGCGAGCGCTTCGACACGGGCGTCATGGAGGCCGCGCGGGGCCGGCTCGTCTCGAAGGTGGGGGCCGAGGGCGTCTACGCGGCGGGCGTCCTGCCGTGCGACGAGTGGCCGCGTGGGCTGGGACTGGCCTTCAAGATCGATGACGGCGAAGACCGGCGCGCACGCCCCACGGTCGCGGTGGAAATCCTGCGACAACTCGGCGTCCTCGTCGGCGAGGCGCTCGACGCGGCCGCGCCCTACGCGAGCTTCCCCATCCGCAACCACCGAGGCGACACCGTCGGCATAGTCCGAGCGGTTTTGACGTTGGAGCGGACATGAGTTTTTAATTCTTACGGGTAAATGAATTCCGGCGTACCGCAATAATTCAAGCGTACGATTGGATTAGTACCAGAGTCGTACAATTTGAATTAACTGACGAGGATGAGCGAATAAAGTCGCGTTCTGTGTTGAGAGCGGAAAATTGCCGGTTTTCCCGCGAAATTAAACGGGTCTGGGCTGGAATCGAAGCCATGCGGGTCTGGTGGCACGCTCGTTGCAAAACGAGTAATCGTTAAATGTAAGGGGGATAACAATAGAGTTATCGGGTCAGGCTCGGAGACGGCAGCGAGTGAAAACTTTGGGGGAGGTTTTCTCTCACTTTAAGGCAGGCAGCCACTCTTTCGGGGGAACGGAGTAGTTGTTAAGCCTTTAGCGGTCAAAGGGCAAAAGTCGGGTTGCTGGTCGACGTTCTGTGAAGGCTTTGGGGGAACCTCACAGATAAGGCCAGCAACCCGCAATTTTTTTCGGGTATACAAAAAGGGCGCGCTGACTGCGGATAGTCCGCGCGCCCTTTTTTCTACTTCGTCGGAGCTTTCACTTCTTCACGCCGCTGTCGAGCAGCCCGCCGGGTCTGACACGACGTGAGTTCACGTCTTCAAGGTCGAGGCGCAGCATCCCGCCGGCGTCCGTGAAGATTTCCGAGGCGGCCGAGCGAGCGCGGCGTCGGAGGAAGATGACGCCGCCGAAAAGCCCGCCCACACCGAGACAGACGAGGATGGCCACCCCCGTGGCCTTGAGCGTCGTGACGACGACGCCGCCCATCGTCGTCGTGAGATACCTCTCCCGCATCGTCTGCTCGTGCGGATTGCGCCCGAGCCAGCGCACGTCCTTCTCATACTTCACCTGATCTATTAAAGTCGCCGCCCGCTGCGCGTCAGGCACGCCGAAGACGAAAACGGCGTAGTTGCCGACGCGCCGGTAGGCCGCAGGGACGCGCTCCGCTGACGCGCGGAGTTCGTCGATGCGCTGCGTGACGCGCGCGTCGTTGTCGGTCGCGTACTGCGGCGTGGTGAACTCGACGACGACGAGCCGTCCGTCGCCGTAAGGCGCGGTCGCGGCCTCGGCCCCACCCTCGAAGGAGACGGCGTCCAGAACAGGCTCGTTGCCTGTCTGGGCCTTCAGAACGGGGAGCGATACGGCGTAGTCAACCTGCCCCTGAACCTTCTCCCATTCGGGAAGGTGGAGAGCGAGGACGGGCACGCCGCCTTCACCCGCGTCAAGCCCCTCGGCGATAAGACGCGCGACATTCAGCAGCAGGGCATCATTATTCGCCGACTCCGTCGCGGGTGAGACTTCGACGGCCGCCGGGCCTTTGAAGAAAAAGACTCCGCCTGAACTTGAGATACTAGCCGTCCCGACATCACCTGACTTGATGGGTGATGTCGGATGGTTGGGCGCTAAGTGAGTCAGCAGCGAAAAGGCGGCGGAGTCCGTGCTCGTCTTGATGAGAGTGACTTTGAACGTCTCACCGTCGGGCGAAACGTAAAGCCGCCGGGCGCGGGCGAGAATTCGGAAGTCTTCAGGATTTCCTGAGAGTCTGAAGTCGTCTTCCTCGACCGGCCCCTGCGCGCGTAGATCACCGACCCGGCCGGGCAGCAACGGGGCGGCCTCTTTAACCGAGACCGCTTGGGCGAACGTCGGGATGAAAAGGACGGCGAGCGACGAGGCGATAAGAACGAATCTGATGAGAGTTCGGAACACGACGAAACCTTTCCCGTTTAAGAAGGCGGCAATCAGCACGACTAGCTTAGACGCGCGCCGGGCCTGCGGGGTTCCCGGAAGAGTCGGATTGGCCGCTTCCTTACTGATTGATTTTAGGGTTTCGTCAATCTCAGCGCCAGCGGCGGAGTTCGCGCAGGAGCAAATCCATGTGGCGGCGCGGCTCGGGGATGTTATCGAGGACGGTCGGGCCGCCGGTCTCGTTCGCGTTGTCGATGACGAGGTCGCCGAAGCCGCAGAGGCGCTGGAAGACGGTCGTCTTGACGGTCACGTCCTGAATGTTGCGCAGCGGCAGGTTGCGCGTCGTCTGGGAGATGAACCCCTCGTCGATCTCGATCTTCGAGTCGGTGAGCGTGTAGCGCACCATCTGGCGGCGGACGTGGTGGTAGGCGGGGATAAGGAGCAGGGCGAGCGCCAAAATGAAGGAGACGTAGGTGAGTCGGGGGTCAGGGGCGAAGTAGGCGAACAGGGCGACGAGAAGGATGCCGCCGAGCGCGGCCAGCAGGTAGCCGATTTTGATGAAGAGCATCGTCGGGCGGACGGTGAAGACGACGCGCTCGGCGTCGTCCTCCTGCCGGCCCGTCTGCGTGCGCGGGGCCGCGGCCGAAGGCTCGTGCGGCCGGGGTATGGGGACGACAGGCTGCGGCGGCCGAGTGGGCGGGCCGAGTGGCGTCCTCGCGGGAGAGCTGACGCGCGTCTCTTCGGAAGCGAGACGCGTCACTTCGGAGTCGGCGGTGGCGCCGCAGGTCGGACAGAAGCGCGCGGCCGGCGCCAACTGTTCGCCGCAGTTCATGCAGAATTGTCGTATCGCCATGAGCCAAGCCGCGACATGTCGCGGGAAGTCTAACTATAACGCGGTTGCAGCCATCATACAGGAAGCAAGCGGCGACAAGAAGAGGCAAGGTGAGGGAAAGAATCGTTCCCGAATCGTTTCAGCGATTGTATCGAGGTCACCATCATCACCCGATAGATGGCTGACCGGCGTGAGCGGGCAGCCATCAGGCTG
>DASVES010000148.1:0-8433 GCA_036380435.1 Pyrinomonadaceae bacterium
ATGTCCTTGAAGCCTTTCCCCGAGCCGCAGGTGACCTGCATCTTCCTGAGCGCGACGACCGTCTCCAGGTTGAAGCCGTCGTACTTCATCTCGATCTTGCCGCCGTGCTTGATGACGGCGGGGGCTGCTGCGGTCGCGGCCTTCTGGGCCGCGGCTTCGGGAGCGCGTGCGAGCAGCGCGGCGACGCCGCACAGGAGTATGAGCGCGAGTTTCATAAAACGACCTCTTGGTAATCCTGGGATTGCCGGCGGCGCCGGTCGGGGTGAGGCGAAAATTTCGGAGGGCGAAAGAGGCGGCCGGTCAAACGCACTGGCTATCGCGCACCGGCCGGGCCGCCTGAAAATAAATATAGGGATGCCCCGGCCGGCGTGTCAACGGTAATGTCGCGGGGCGTTGTGAGTCCGCGCCAAATCTTATAGCCGCTTTCAGTTGAGCGGGTATGAAGACAGATTCACCGCAGAGTCGCAGAGGGCACGGAGTTCACGCAAAGAAGGAGTCTCTGCGTGAACTCCGTGCCCTCTGCGACTCTGCGGTGAGTCTACTCCCTGTTCACTCAAGTGAACGTCGCTCTAAACTCCCAGCATCTGGGAATCAACTTAATGTGCATCAGTGCCTAACGCTTCGCCTTGATGTCGTAGGCCCACAATGTGCCGAGATCGCGGATGTAAAGCCTCCCGTTAGCAACTACCGGATACGCAAACGCCATCTCGGGAAACTGCCCCACCTGTTTCTTCTTCGGCTGAGCCGGCGGAGTGAAGCGGCCCTTTTCGCGAAAGCCTTCAGGGGTCGCCTCCACCAGCACCATCTCTCCAGTCACGAGGTGAAGAAATAAAAGCCCGTCCGCCGAGGCTGCCGACGCCCAGCCGAAACTATCGGCCTGCCATTTCACCTTTCCCGTCGTGAACTCAGCCGCGACCAGCTTCTGCCCGGCTTCCGTTCCGTAAAGAGTGTCACCGACCAGCACCGCTCCGCCGATGCCGTTCGGAAGTCCGCGCGTGAAGTAAACCTGCTCCGCGACGACTCCGCTGCCGTCCGGCTTCAAGCGGAGGAGTCCGCCTCCGACGCCAAGTGCTCCGCCGTACACATACTCGTTACGCCCGACCGGTGTGAAATACTGCGCCGGCCCCTTGGCCGCCTCCGCGTAGCGCCAGAGGAACTGGCCCGTCTTGGCATCGACTCCGACCAGCCCCTTGCTCAAAAGCTGCACGTATTGTTTGCGCCCGCCCCCTTGCACGGCAATCGCCGACGCGTAACCCGCGGGATCGCCACCCGGGATCGCCGACTTCCAGATGACCGCGCCCGTCTTTTTGTTGAGCGCCGCCATCGTGGCCTGCGCGCCGCCGGGGGTGACGACAACCACGTCGCCATCAACCAGCGGAGACTCCGCATAGGCCCATGTGCCCGGCTGGCCCCCGAACTCCGTTCGGATGTTCTTCTGCCAACGAACACGGCCGCTCTTGGTTTCGAGACAGGCGAGGTCGCCGTCGGAGCCGAGTGCGTAGATGAGACTGCCGTCAACGGTCGGAGTGGACCGGGCCTTCGCGTAAGGCGGGCTTTGATCCGGGTTGCCGACGTTGCCGACGCGCGTCGTCCAGATAGGTTTTCCGTCCTGAGTTGAGAGTGCCTGAACGAACTCATTCTCCATGCCGCGGTTGCTCATCAGGTAGATGCGCTGCCCGACGACCGCCGGTGTTGAATAGCCGTCTCCGATGTCGTTCACCTGCCAGAGCAGTTTCGGTCCTTCCTTCGGCCATTGTTTAAGCAGGCCGCTCTCGCGCGATGTCCCGTCGCGCGCCGGCCCTCGCCACTGAGGCCAGTCGGAAGTCGAGGCAGCCATACTGGCAGACCTCGGAACGGACACGGCTAAGAGGCACAAACAGAGTGACGCAAAGGTAGTGAGTAATCGAGACTTCATTATCTTCTCCTTACAGCTATCGTAAATGCTTTTGGGGCTTGCTCCCCTTCGCGGGTACGCTTCGGTCGCCCGCGACGCACGCTTTAAGCAGGAAGGTGTTCTTGCTCCAAGGCACGCAGTTCTCCCCGAAGCGTCGCGCTGCAAACGGTTGTTAGAGGCCGCTCGCCGAGAACGCGACACCTGGCGCTTTTCACCACCTTAGTATTCGACGAGCCGCCTTCGAGGCAATATCGTGCTTCCCCCTGCCCCGTAAGCCGAGAGTGACGCCGATGGCCGAGCGTCCGTCTTCGGTCCGACGAATGGAAGGCAACGGCTGTAACCTTACCCAGACCAGTCTGTGCTTTGTCTTTCAGCTCAGGTACTGCTCGTGTCCCGCCAGTTCTACGAGCGATGGAGGGAAGATGTTTCTTCGACGAAGCCGGGCAAGCCCGGATGCGTGATCACGGCCGCAACCCTCGCCGGCCGTGTTTACGAGCGCAGTTGGATGTTGTAGGTCTTGATCTTGGAGTTGAGGGTGGTGGCGTTCATGCCGAGGAGGCGTGCGGCGCGCGACTGGTGACCGCCGGTTTGTTCGAGGGCGCGGCGGATGAGGTCGATCTCGAAGCGGCGAACTTCGTCGTAGAAGTTGACGCCGCGGCCGAGGTCGATGCGGTCGGAAGCGCCGGAGAGCGGGGCGCCGCCGGGCGACTTCTGCGGGTCGGCGATCTCGGCCGGCAAGCACTGGCGCGTCACCTCGTCGCCCGGCGCGATGACGACGACGCGCTCGATGACGTTCTCAAGCTCGCGCACGTTGCCGGGCCACGTGTAGCCTTCGAGGAGCGCGAGCACGTCGGGCGCGAGCTGGTCGGAGACGCGGCGCGCGTTCTCCTCGTTGTACTTGCGTATGAAGTGCTGCGCGAGCAGGAGGATGTCTTCGCGGCGGTCGCGAAGGGGCGGCAGCTCGATGGGGACGACGGCGAGTCGGTAGTAGAGGTCTTCGCGGAACATGCCCTGCCGCACGGCCTCCTTGAGATCGACGTTGGTGGCGGCGATGATACGCACGTCCACTCGTCGCGGCGTGGTGTCGCCTAAGGGCGTGAACTCGCGTTCCTGGAGCACGCGCAGCAAGCGCGCCTGCGTCTCGGGCGGGAGGTCGCCGATCTCGTCGAGGAAGATGGAGCCGCCGTCGGCGACTTCAAACAAACCCTTCTTGGCGGCGACGGCGCCGGTGAACGCGCCGCGCGTGTGGCCGAACAGCTCTGACTCCAAAAGCTCCGAAGGGATGTTCGACGAGTTGACCGTCACGAACGCGCGGCCGATGCGCGGGCTTTGCTCGTGGATGGCTTTGGCGATGAGTTCCTTGCCCGTGCCTGATTCGCCGGTGATGAGAACGGTGGAGCGCGCCGGGGCCACCTGATCGACGAGCTGGAAGATGGCGTGCATCCGGTCGGAGCGGCCGATGATCGAGCCGCGCTCGACGCTGCGGCTCATCGCGCGCCGCAGGGTCTGTCGCTCCTCCTCCTTGCGGCGTCGCTTGATGCCCTCGGCAACGGTCGAGAGAATCTGCTCGTTCTGGAAGGGCTTGCGGATGCACCCGAAAGCGCCGCGCTCCCATGCGCCGATGGCCGTGTCGAACGTGGCGTAGGCCGTGATCATCACGACCACGCCCTCCGAGTCCGTCTTCAAAATCTCTTCGAGCGTGCGCAGGCCGCCCATGCCGGGCATCGACACGTCGAGCAGGACGACATCGTAGGGACGGCGGCCATAGACCTCCAGCCCCTCCTCGCCCGTCTTCGCCAGATCGACGCGATACCCCTCGGCCGAGAGCAGCGTCTCCAGCACGTCGCGCATGATCTCCTCGTCGTCAACGACGAGAATGGAACCCTTCTTAGCCATTTCTTTATGGGTGATAAGTGATGAGTGATAAGTGATAAGAAAATCAGCTTCCTTCTTATCACTTATCACTCATCACTTATCACCTCTCCATTGTACTCGATTCGAGTCGGCGGGCCGAACGGGGGTTGTCTGAGTGGGACAGGGATTTCTGTCCGCTAGTCATCAGTCGTCTGTCGTCAGTCCTCAGTTGTTTGCGTTGGGCAAATCGCCGCTGACACCGAAAAGGCTCAGGCTGGGTGACTCGAAACAACTGACGACTGAGGACTGACGACTGATGACTACCTGATGGTGTTGCGGGCGTTGCGGGTCGAGAGGACGCGGCGGTCGGAAGGCTCGGGTGCGGGGCGGCGTTGCTCGGCCGTGACGAAGAGGTCGAAGTCGTCCGACTGGAAGCCGGCGACGCGGATGTAGGTGTCGGCGCGGTTGAGGGCTTCGTCCGCCGGCAGGCTGCCCATGTAGACGAGTCGTCCGCTCGGCTGAATCGCCCACATGATGTAGACGCCGGCGCCCGCCTCCTGCGGCAGCGGCACGTCGCGGAAGCGCACGACGACGTAGGCGCGGCCGGCGCTCTCGGCGGCGCGCGCCGCCCCACGCGCACGCGGCGCGCTCGACGCGCCTTCGAGTTCGATGAGGCGACCGCCCCCGCGCGCGTCGAGCGCGCCGTCAACCTCGGCGTAGAAGTCTCCCGTGGTGCGGCGCAAACGGCTACTGCCGCCGACCGGGTCTAACGACTCGACGTTGTTCCTGCCGCCCGGCCGTGGGTCAGGGCCGCTGGCGGCGACGGTCGGCGGGGCCGGCACGGGGAAGACGGCCGTGGCCTCGCCGGCGCGGGTCGAGAGGACGGGCGCGCCGAGGGGCCGCTCGGCGTCGGGGCTCTGCTCGGCGGTGACGATGACGGTGTAACGCTCGAAGCCCGCCGGGTGATTGAAGGCGAGGCCGCCGTTGCCGCGTCGGTCGCGGCCGAGTTCGCCGAGGCGGACGATGCGCCCCTCGCTGTTGGCCCAGACGACGTAAGCCCGCGCGTCGCGCGACTGCGTCTGCGCTTCGGGCAACCCCAATGCGGTCAGGCGGCCGCGCCCGCCCTCGGCGCTCGGCTCGATGGTGAGCTGGCCCGACGCCGTCGGCGTGAACGAGCGCAGGCGGATGTCCACGCGTCCTTCCTGCGCCGGGGCGGGCCGCGCGTGAGGCGGTCGGCGGCCGAGTGCCGAATGCGCCGCGCCGACACTCAGACCGCCCGAAGACGACGCGGCGAAACAAACGGACACGAGCAGCAGGCCGAAGGGGGCACGGGCGCGAGTCGTCCGCCGTCCGCAAACATTTGTCATGGGTGAAAGAACCGCCAGAAGTTTTTCCGAAGTCAGAGCGGAGGCGAGATTAACACCGGAAGAGAGAAATGCGAAACAGTTTCTTTCGTGTGCCCGCGCTCATTTTCGGTTGTGCGGAAGGGCGGGTATGATGTTTGAAGAGATGAGGAGTGGCGAGTCGATGAGAAGACAGGGACGTGCGCTCGCGGTGCTGCTGTTGTGCGCGATGTTGTTCGCGCAGTCGAGCTGTCGCGGCGACGAGGGCACGTCGGTGTCGGGGCGTCCGGCGCCGCACTTCAAGCCGGGCTTCAACCTCTTCTCGCCCGAGCAGGACATCGAACTCGGGGAGC
This sequence comes from Pyrinomonadaceae bacterium, assembly GCA_036380435.1. Lineage (GTDB taxonomy): Bacteria > Acidobacteriota > Blastocatellia > Pyrinomonadales > Pyrinomonadaceae > DASQDT01. The sequence goes on from DASVES010000148.1 coordinate 5,445, forward strand.
AGTCGGCGCGACAGATCGCCGGCGAGATGCCTCTACTCAACGACGCGACCACCGTCAACTACGTCCGCGCGCTCGGCGGCAAGCTCGCCTCGCACGCGCCGGGCCACGACTTCCCGTATCAGTTTCAGGTGATCGGCGCGCGCGAGATCAACGCCTTCGCGCTGCCGGGCGGCTTCATCTTCGTCAACGCCGGGGCGATTGCCGCCGCGAGAGGCGAGGGCGAGATCGCCGGCGTCATCGCGCACGAGATCGCCCACGTCGCGCTCCGGCACGGAACCAATCAGGCGTCGAAAGCCTACATCGCGCAGGCGGGCCTCGGCGTCCTCGGAGCCATCGCCGGCGGCGGCGACAGTGCGGAGGCCGGTGAGATCATCAACGCCATCGGCGGCGCCGGCGCCAACATGCTCTTCCTCAAGTTCGGGCGCACGGCCGAGACGCAGGCCGACTTAGAAGGCGCGCGCATCATGGCGGCGGCCGGCTACGACCCGCGCGACATGGCCCGCTTCTTCGAGACGCTCGCCGCGGAGGGCGGCGGCGGCCAGCGCGTCCCCGAGATGCGCAGCGACCACCCCGACCCCGGCAACCGCGTCGCCGCTATCAACGACATCCTCCCGCAGCTCCGCCTCGGCCCCACGCCCACGCGCGACACGCAGGAGTTCCAGCAGGTCAAGGCCCGACTCACGGGCGGGCAACTGCCGCGCGCGGCGGCCCCAGCGCGCACCGGCCCCGGCGACCCCAACGACATCGAGCCGGGCGCGCGCCCCCCAGCGCCTTCGGCGAACTTCCGCGACTATCGTTCGCCTGACGGCTACGTCCGCTTAACTTATCCGGATAACTGGGAGGCACTGCGTCTGAAGGGCGACGAGGAGAATTTGATCTTCGCGCCGCGCGGCGCATACGGCGAGATGGACGACGCGGTCTACGTCACGCACGGCATCTTCGTCGGCTTAGTGCAGCCGCCCGCGCGCGAACTCGAAGAGGCCAACCGCGTCTTCGTCGAGGGACAGATTCGCGCCAACCCCGACTTCCGCGTTCGGAAGGGGCCGCAGCCGGTCAGCTTCTCTAACGGCAGTCCCGGCTACGCCACCGTCGTCGCCGGCCCCTCGACCGTGACGGGCGTCGTCGAGATCGATGTCATCTACACCACGGCCACGCGCGACGGCCGCCTCTTCTACCTCATCACCATGGCCCCCGAAGACGAATACGAACGCTACCACCCCGCCTTCGAGCAGATCATTCGCAGCGTCCAGCTCGGACAGTAGGAAGAGGGCAAGGGGTAAAGGGGAAGGGGTAAGGGGAAGACAGGTTCTTCTCCCTTACCCCTTCCCCTTTACCCCTTGCCCCTGCTCCTTTATCCCTTCCCCTTTACCCTTTACCCCTTCAGAGGTAGAGGAATCCTTCGCTGTATCTGACGGCGTGGCCGGAGAGCTTCACGCGTTCACCGGCGTCTTCGCAGAACAGTTCGCCGCCGCGCGCGGAGACCTGGAGGGCGTGAATCTCGCGCCGCGAGAATTTTTCCGCCCAGTAGGGCGTGAGCGTGCAGTGGGCCGCGCCCGTCACGGGGTCTTCGGGGATGCCGGCGCCGGGGGCGAAGTAGCGCGAGGCGCAGTCGGAGGCGCTACCGGGCGCCGTGACGATGACGCCGAGCGAGTCGAGCGCGGCGAGCAGAGTCATGTCGGGGCGCAGCGCGCGCACCTCGTCCTCCGTGTCGTAGACGGCGAGGTAATCGACCGAGGAGCGGAGCACTTCGCGCGGACGTGCGCCCAATCCGTCGAGGAGCGCCGCGGGCGCGTCGCACGCTTTGGCCCGTCGCGCCGGCAGGTCGAGCGTGAGGCGTTCGCCGTCGCCGCGCCAGACGCGCAGGGGGCCGCTGCGCGAGTTGAAGGTGACGGCGTCGGCCGACGCGTCCGTGAAGTTGAAGATGGCGAAAGCGGAGGCGAGCGTGGCGTGGCCGCAGAGGTCAACTTCAATCGTGGGCGTGAACCAGCGCAGGCCGTAGGTGTCCTCCGACTCGCGCACGAAGAAGGCCGTCTCGGAGAGGTTGTTCTCCTGCCCGATCTTCTGCATCACGTCGTCGGGGAGCCACGCGTCGAGCGGGCACACGGCGGCCGGGTTGCCGCCGAAGACACGGCTGGTGAAAGCGTCGATGACGTACAGGGGTATTTTCATAAAGTCATTTTAAGTGGGAAGAGACGACGTTGGAAGGGCCATTATCGCAACGGCGAGGGCAGCCATTGCTGATCGCGCGGCTCGGCAGTCAATGTGCCCGCAGGGCGCGCGCCACGAGACCCACGCCCCCGGCGAGGAGCACGAGCATGACAATCGTGCCGAACAGGCTCGTCGGCTGAAAATAGATGTGGAGGTTCATGATGATGCCGGCGAAGATGATGATGACGCCGGTGAACAGCAGGAGCCAGCCGATCTTCGAGCGGCCGTTGTAGAACAGGAGGCCGATGCCGAAGATGAGCGGCACGAGCGACAGGCCGAAGGCGTTGTAGCCCCAGACGTGCCACGACCCGCTTGAGACGGTGACGCTGCTCGCCAGCAGATACGCCCCGGCGACGGCCATCCCGAGGCCGAGCAGAAACTCCCCCATGCCACCGGGCGTGCCGCCCGCGCCTTCCCACTTCGATTTGTTCTCGTTGGTATCCATCACAAAACTAAGGATGAGGGATGAGGGATGAGGGATGAAGTGAAGGCAAGCTGTCTTCTTTCATCCCTCACCCCTCATCCCTCATCCTTCATCCTTTCTCGCCCCGCGGCTCAGCCACAGTAGCGCCGCCCCGAAGAGTCCGCACCCCAGAGAGTCCTCCACCGTCCACCACCACGGCATCCCCGACGTGTAATCGATGATGAAGAACACGGGCGCGGCCAGCAGGAACGCGACGGCGTTGAATACGACGAGCGGGCGGAAGCGTTTTACGTCCGTGGCCAGAATCCACAGAGATATTCCGTGCATCCCGTAGGAGTAGGACGCCTGTCGGATCAT
>DASVES010000149.1:0-18713 GCA_036380435.1 Pyrinomonadaceae bacterium
TCTTGCGCCTGGGCCGTATGTCCGCTCAGGTACGAGGACAGCGCGAGGAGTATGCCTGCGACAATTGTTCTAATCCTCATTCCCCCTCCGCCAAAAGAAGCAGCCGAACGCCTGAGCTAAGCTGCCCGCCGCCAAATTAACCTTGAATAAATGACAAGATTGTTGGCGGCGGGTCAGCTTGAGCGAGTTGTTAGGCACGGCGTGAGGGGCCAACTCTATGCCATGTAGAACTCCCACGCTATTCGGTCAGGGTCTTTGAAGGCGACATACTTCTTGCCCAGTGTCTCGTCGAGCTTGACGCCTGTATTCTCCACACCCGCCTCCGTGAGCGCGGCAGCCACCCTCTCTAGCTCAGTCTCGTCTTCGCAGGCTAAGGCGATGTGATCCAAACCGACCCGGTGCGGGTTAAACTTATCCCCGCTCGCCGTGTCGGCTTCAGGGCCGCGGACACCGAATGCGGTGTTCCCTGCACTGAAGAGGAACAATTCAGGGGTTTCCTTGATGATTGAGAAGCCGAGCGTCTCAGTGTAGAAGCGCTTTGAGCGTTCTAAGTTGGTGGAGCGCAAGGCAATGTGGTGCGCTCCTGAGGTCTTGATGTTGATGCTCATAACCCATCTCGCTTTCTGTTGCAGATCGCATGCACTTCTTTGTCGGAACACGATACAGCAGGCAAGGAACTTCGCCAACCGGATGACGATTAGAGAGGTTAGCGCCGAACGCCAGAATTAACCCGCCGGACGACATCTGCGGCACGAGCAAGTTCTCGATGAGAGCCGAGCTGATTCCGGTCGGGCTGAATGAGTCGTTGGGCAGCCGTCGCGACGTAACTATTCAACTTCCGATGAGGATTTGATTCGCTCCGTGAGATTCAATTCGACTCTCTTGTTTCGCGCAGCGGCCCAACTACTATTGTGCCGAATGTGTCGGCCTGACCACGTAATAGAGCGGCAAAAGCCGAATCATTCCGTCGAACTACGTAACGGGGAGGCAAAAGCCGAATGGCCCGGCATAACACCCGCCGCAATTAGGGGAAGATATTTGAGAGGGGGCGGGGTGTCAACGGTTTGTTTTGTGGAGGGGAGAGTTTGCGAGGGGAGGGGTGTCAAACGGCCAGACTGAAACGGGCGGCGAGGCGCTCGCCGCTCTACACGATGAGGCTGAGCGACGTGCCCGTTACCGCGTTGGTTGCTATCGAGGCGGAACTTACTCACAGAACACCGCCAGCCCTACCGAAAGAATCAAGGCTCCGAGGCGGCCGTGATCGCAGTCTTAAAAGTTCATAACGGGCTCTAGGACAGAGGCGCGTCTGGAGGTCCGATGTCAACGGACGGCTCCGGCGAAACGTCGGCGACGCCGGGAACCGAACGCAGGCTCTCGGCGACATCGTCGCTGGCGACCCCTGTGATGCACCCGATCTCGTCGAGCACTTGGTCAATGTCGAAGCCGGACTCGGTCACTCTTTTCTTGATGTCTTTGAGCGACCGATCATCCGACGCGGTGATGACCCATCTTTTCTTGTCGGCCATAGAATGCCTCCGTCAGCTGAAATGTACCCGCCGGGAAGATTCTCCCGGCGGGTACTATTCTAGCGCACAAGGGCTTTATGGCGCCTGTACTAGCCCCGCGCCGACACGCGCCGCCGAGAAGGGCAGCGGCCGGGCCGTCGCCCGCAGCCTGTTCCACAGTGCCAAGCCCCGCAGACCGGATGCTGACTCGGCCCACAACGCGGCGCAGCCGGCAACGTGCGGACAGGCCATGCTCGTGCCGGATTTGAAGCCGTACCGGGTCGGTCGTGGGACGGACGAGAAGACATCTCGGCCCGGCCCGGCAATCTCGATCTTACCGAAGTTGGAGAACGACGATGGTCGGAGGTTCGAGTCGAGCGAAGCCACGGACATGATAGTCGGTGAGTTGGCGGGCGCGCCCGTGGGGAGCGCTTCGTTGCCCGCCGCGGCGATCATCAGGAGGCCGTTGTTCAGCGCCTTCTGTCCCGCCGATGTGTAGGCGGGCACCGGCGATTGTCGCCCGCTCAGCGACATCGAAATCACCTCGCAGCGGTTGGCAATCGCCCAGTTCATGCCGCCCAGGACGCTTCCGTCAACGCTCGACCCGGAGTTAGTCAGCACCTTGCCGACGAAGATGGAGGAGCGGAAGCCGATGCCGTAGCGCGGTGTGCTGCCCGCCGGTGCTCTCGGCCCGCACGCCGTGCCGATGCAGTGCGTGCCGTGGCTGTGGAGGTCTTGTACGGGCTGGCCGACGAAGCTCTGTGTTTGGCCGGCGGGGAGGCGGCCGACGAAGTCCGGGTGCCCCAGGTCCATGCCCGTGTCGAGCACTGCCACCTTGATGCCTGCGCCGCTGCGCGCGCTTTGTGGAACTCTGCAGGCGTTAAGCCCCCACGTCGCGCCGAGCACCGCCGCTTCTTCTTCGACCTGCAACTGTGGCTGTCTGGCCTCGCGCAAGTCTTTAATAATCGTCTCGGCGGCCCTGAGGAAACCACGTAGGTATTCGTTGGGGGCGTCTTCGGCCTCTTGCGCGAAGCCGCGCAGGTACTCGCCGGGCGTGCCCGCCACGAAAACGAAGTGCTCCGGGTCAATTGATTCGACCGGGCTGTCGGCGGCAATCTCCGCGCTGACGCTCATGCTGCGTTCCTGGGCCGCCGCGCCGCCGACGACCGCCACGCCGATCTCCGGAAAGACTAAGGCGTCGGCGTCTCCAACCGCTTCCAGATCGGCGGCTTGGCCGTCGAAATCTCGCGCATCGGCGACGCGCATTCCCTGTGCCCCCAACGACTGCAACCCCTCTTCGGCCGCGCCTTCCTTGAAGGTGACGAGGAAACGGCCCGTCTCGAAGCTGTCGTCGCCACGTTCGAGCGCAGCGAGGAGCATTTCATCGATGGGGGACGACGTACGAGTGGCGGCGGCCCCGGCTGGGGATGCCGCGCGACGGATAGACTTTCTACCCGCTGGCCTACTACGACCTTTCTTTGTTGCCATCACTGTTCCTCCAAGAGTTTGGTGACTTCCCAAAAGCGCGGACTATCAGCCTGAGGTTTAGAGAAGAGTTCTTGCCCACCACAGGGCGAAATCGAAAAGGAAAGTAGCGGGTCACTTCCAAATCTGACGAGGACTGCTCTCCCGTTAACCCATCCAGAGATAATTGTCCGGCCTACTGTTCTCTCAATATGAATGCCATCTTGGGGCAAAACATTTCATCGGGTCGCCCGCGCACGGAGGAAGCAGCAAGGAGCGCACTCGCTTTTGAGGTTGATTCTGCTTTTGTGCAAAGGTTCGCATATTCTATCTCCTGTTCAGCTGCAGCGGAGCTGCCTCACGCCCGGCATCACCCGCCGCGCACACAACGCCGAATCGCGGGCGTCTTGCGGATGAGAGCCGCGCTATTCGCAGTCGGGTGCATGCCATTGTCAGGCGCGGCTAAGTAAGAACGACTCATCATTTAATAAATGTCAGCCTCTCCATGATACCGGGATGTCGATTGTTACCACCGACCCATTATTCAACTGCAAGACCTCACGCAATCTAACTGACGTGATAATTTCAAGCACTCTATAATCGAAGTCATTTGCCGCCTGTGTGGTCGCCCACGCAAACCCATAAATTTTATCTTTCTCCTCTTTGTAAATCTCACAGGGGATCAAACAAATATCTCGATTGCCGCCGTAGGGAAGTAGCGAATATATTTTTTTGAATGGCTCGATGCTCGTATCATTCCAGTCAAACTTTTCAGCCAAACGGACATTGAGTGAGCCTGGAATAAGTGTCATCCCTGTCCATAATTGGTAAACATCAGAATATTTGTTGAGCCAAAATGAAGCATCCCCTGTCCCCTCTTGCACAATTCCCTGTATCTTCATTGTTTTAATTTCTATAGACGCCTAATGCCCGGCATCACCCGCCGCGCATTCAACGTGAGAACGGGCAAGTTCTCGATGACATGCTCGCTGAATCGCGGTCGGGTTGCATGCCGTTGTCAGACGGATCGCTGCCGGCATCTGCTCACCACCCTTATAAAAACCTGTATTTGAATCCCGGCTTATCGCCAAGTTGGTACTCAAACTCTATAACCTTTCCCCCGTGCATCTTGCCCATGTCATATAAAATTCTCGGGCAGGTCAATCCAGACTCGTAATCATCCAGCGCGATAGAGTCGAAGACGGTGATGGCGGTCAAGAGCATTAAGTAGAACTCCCCGTCCACATCCTCCGGGACGTTGAGGAGTTTTGGGGTAAGGGATGTCCCACCATGCTCATCGCTGTTGCTGGATGCTAACAGGTTACGGCAACTCCCGGCAGTCAACTCAAGCACACGGCCAAGATTAACCCTGACGCTACCCCGGCCGCCCCCCGACAAAGAATCCGCCGTATCAGCCTCAGCGGGAAGAGTCGGAAACTCTTTTGTTAAATCGCAGAGATAGCAATCGACAGTTATTCTTTCTGGAAGGAACATCCCTCCCGGGCAAAGCTGGGGGGCAAGGTTCATCGTGATAGCCACCTGCGGCTCTCTTTCCAGAGCCGCCTGCATAGCCTCCACGACTACGACATGTATGGCGTGAGGCGCATCGTGCTTATAGGATGCGGCGTCACATTGGATGTAATCACGCACGAAAGCGCTTTTCCCAAGGGCTTGAAAAATACGCCGCGCCGCATCCAGAGATCGTTTGTGAACATCGAGCAGGGTGAACTTTATCTCGGCAGAGCTGAACCGGGTGGTCAGTGGGATGGCCAGGGGCGCGAAAGGGCCGCACCCCGCGTAAAGGATTTCTATCGCGGCATCAGGGAACCTCTTCCGTGCTTCGAGTATCGCAGCATGTAAGCCGCCCAGGAATTTAGAGGTTCGACTGTGGTCAAGTACACATCTGGCGGCGTCCCTGGGGGAGATGGCTTCCCCGCTCGGAAGCCTGGTCCCATCCGAGTCGTCCGCGTGATCCGAATATTCAACTATTCCAGTGACGGATGAGCATAGTGAATACAGCCCCGCCGCCGCCGCATTTAATCTGTTGTCCTCAGCCTGATGAGATAGCAATTCATCGGCAATCTTCTCCAACAAGAGTGAATAACCATCTGCCGAAGTTGGCCGTTGAAAAATGTTCATTAGCTTTTATCTTAATTGTCTTCAAAAGACTGTAGTTCATGCGTGCATGCGTGGTTGCCGTCTAACGCCCGGCATCACCCGCCGCGCACACAACGCATCAAGCACGGCGTCTCGCGGATGGAAGCCGCGCTATTCACGGTCGGGTGCATGCCGGGCGTTAGATTTCGGGTTTACCCTTAACCGGGAACTCCTGCACTACAGTATCTAGTCCCTTCAGCATCTCAGGAATCTCTGTCTGATCGAACTCCAGAGAAAAGAGAAGGCGATTGCCGATGCCCGCCTGATCTAATGCCTCGCATTCAGCCATAAAGTGGCCCAAGCCGTTCCCCTTGATGCTGATGCTCAACTGCTCCTCCATCGTTTCAAATTTGGCCTCGTTAGAGTCAAATGAATAGAGGCGAGCGAGCGCGTCACGGAAATCTTTTAATTCCTCGACACGAAGATAAGCATCATACCGACCGCTAAAACTCCCCACATCAATCTCAATCTCGGCATTCACCCAATTACCATCCCAATAATCCTGGCTGCCGGGATGAGAGTGACTTGTGATTTGCACGCTCAGGTATTCAGAATCATCCCTGCCGATACGAAAGCCAGTCATACTCATACCGAACACGAAGAAATCTAACGCGCGAATTTAACCGGCGAGCAATCAACTTGAAGATAAAAGAGCCGCCCTATTGCGAGTCCGGTTGAATGAGTTGTTAGACCGCTGCCCCGCTACTTCACTCCATCGCTATTCTCGCCAATCTCTGCATCTGCGCTCTGATTCATACCCGCTCGCTCGATCAACTTATCCATCTCTTTCACAAGTCTATCTCTCAACGCACCTATCTGTTCCACGTACTCATCATGTAATCGCTCCATCTCGCGAACAGACCTTTGGGCCTCAATCAGTTCCTCGTTTCTGCGCGCTCGATCACCAGCGCGATATATCTCCTCCTCTATTTTGGCAAGGGTCTTCTCCGCCTCACCCTTTCGGTGATCTAATAGGTGAATCTGATCGTTCAGCCAATTTAACTCCCTGCCTAATGATGTGCCCTGCCCGCCGCCCTCTCCATCATCTGTATTCAATTCATTGATAGCGACCTCTAGTTTAATTCTGGCAGAAGTATGACTACAGCCGAGCCTTTTGGCACGTACCTCGGGACTACATAGGCCAATCCTCTGATAGCTGCCTTCCGGTAAGCGACAAATTACAGGGAGCATGAACTCACCCGCTCTGATAATCCGCTCGTGGGACATGCGGCATTTCACGACGCATAAAGCGGCGACCTCCGCACGCAAGGAATAAAGATGGCGAAGGCGTTTCTGGAAGCTCATCTTATTTATGTTCGCTTCTGCCACTCTCCGCGGTCTAACGCCCGCATTAACCGGCGCGCAATCAATGTGAAAGATATAAGGCTTGCTGATTGCGAGTCCGGTTGAATGAGTTGTCAGACAGCGGGGATCGCAGCCGCGGTGTATGAAGCAAACCTCCGGGCTAGTTGCGCGGTTGTAGCTTCAACATGCGCGATCACTTTGCCTTTCTGAAGGTACTGCCCCTTGCCTTTAGGCCATCCTTGCCTTCCCATCGGTAATTCTCATCACCTGGACTCATCACCCTGCCCTCCGGCGCAATGCTCGCGCCAGTCGTCGTGCGCCGTCCTTGATCTGCCTGGGGTTGACCGCTGTGTAGCCGAGAATCAATCCGCCGCGCGCCAATGATTTGGAACTATAGGCTGAGAGCGGCGCGGCCTCCACGCGGTGGCGCGCCGCCTGCTCCGACGCGTCATTGTCGCTCACACCTTTCGGTAGCCAGCCGATCAAATGCATCCCGGCGGCAGCGGGCTTCACCTCCAGAAGCCCCGCTAACTCGCTGGCGGCGGCGGCGATGAGCTGCGCCTGACGCTCCGCGTACAGAGAGCGCATCCGGCGGATGTGACGTGCAAAGTGTCCCTCCTCGATGAAGTCTGTCAGTATCGCCTGATCAATCGAGGGAGAATGCCTGTCGATGAGCGCGCGGGCGGCCATAAAGGCATCCGTCAAATCTCCGGGGACGACCATGCAGCCCAGACGCAGGGAGGGAAAGGTTGTCTTGCTAAACGTGCCGACGTAGATTACCCCGCCGTTTTTGTCCAACCCTTGCAGCGATGCGAGCGGGCGTCCTGAATACCTGAATTCACTGTTGTAGTCGTCTTCGATAATCAATGCGCCGGATTGCCTCGCCCAGTCGAGCAGCGCCAAGCGGCGAGATAAGCTCATCGTCACGCCGAGTGGATACTGATGCGAGGGCGTGACGTAAACCAGCCGTGCCTTCCGGCGCCGCTTCAACCCGGCAGCTAAATCAAAGCCTTCGCCATCTACCGGCACGGGGACGACCTGCGCTCCTGCGGCGAGTAGCGCATTGCGCGCGCCTGGGTAACACGGGTCTTCCACCCAGACGGCATCACCGGGATTGAGAAGGACGCGCGCCGTCAGATCGAGTGCCTGCTGCGAGCCTGCGACAATGATTACTTGCTCGACGTCGCATTGCACCGCCCGCGTCGATTGTAAGTGCGCGGCTATGCTCGCGCGCAACGGGCGGTAGCCAGCCGGATCACCATAGCTCAACAGCTCGCGCGGCGGACGCCGCAGCCGTCGGGCCGCCAGGCGCGACCACACGTGGAGGGGAAATTCATCAACGGCAGGCAAGCCGATCTGAAAAGCTAATTTATCTCCGCTCCCTTGCACGCGCAACTCCGTCAAAGTTTTCGCTGCCAGCCACTTTCCGCGTCGGGAGAGAATGTGACTTTGCGACGCAGGTGAAGTTTTGCGACGGGGCGAGCCATCACGAGCAATCTGTAGCATCTCTTCCGGGAGCGTTGCCGCGACGTATGTTCCAGCGCCCGTTTTTCCTTCGAGGTAGCCTTCGATCAGCAGTTGTTCGTAGGCGTTGACGACCGTCATCCGCGCCACGCCTAATTGTGCCGCCAGCTGCCGGGTCGCCGGCAGCCGCCCTCCGCGGGTGAATTCACCGCTTAGAATCGCTCGGCGAATCGACTCGTAAATTTGCTGGTACAGCGGCGCGGAGCCGGTTTTATCATTGAGCGTAAGGAAGGGGAATTTGTCGGTGCTCATAATTTTGTAATGATAAATTGGTCTATATATTTTGTCGAATAGTGGCTCTTGCGCAGAGACCAAATATGCCTTAAATTCGTTTGGGAAACAGCCCTGCCGGGACTTGAAGTATCTATTTATTGAGGTGAAGGGGTGAGGAGAGCAATCATTTTCGCCGTGCTCATGGCCGTGACGCCGATTATCGCGGTAGGGCAAACGAGCCACGCCCCAGCCCTGGCACTGAAAGACCTGCGCGGGCGCGCCCTGCGGCTGAGTGACTACAAAGGCAAGGTCGTGGTGCTGAACTTCTGGGCGACGTGGTGCCCGCCCTGCCGCGCCGAGATGCCTGATTTGATCAAGATGCAGCGCGAATATCGAAGCCGGGGATTGCAGGTCGTCGGCATTACTTACCCACCGGAAGAGATAGCGGAAGTTAGACGGTTTGTCAGGAAACTCGGGGTCAATTATCCGATTGCCCTGGGCACGAGAGAGACCAAGTCTCTCTTCGATGACACCGAGACGCTGCCTTTGACGGTCGTCATAGATCGGGAGGGCAAGGTCCGTGAGCGCATCGAGGGGATTCTTTTACCACAGGAGTTCGAGCAGAAGATCAGACCTTTGCTCAAGTAAGCCCGGATATAGAATGCACATCGGAGTATTGCTGATCCGGTTTTCATCAACCCCACAGATTCAAGGAGATGTAGAGAATGCGTAAAAGTAGAGTTGCCACCCTGTTAGGAATAGTTCTCATGCTGGCACTGGGCGCCAGCAGCGTGTTGGCTGCCAGCAAGTCCGTCACCATTCGCGTCGAGGGCATGAAATGCAATCACTGCTCGAGTTCCGTTGCCAAAGCTTTGAAAGCAACTGCTGGTGTCGAGAAGGTCGAGATCAGTCATGAAAAAGGTGAGGCAGTTATCCAGTATGACGATCAGAAGGTGACGGAAGCCAAACTGCGGGAGGTCATCAACGGCACGGGCTTCAAGGCTGTCGAGGAAAAGTCCGCCACGAATTGAAAAGAGCGAACCCTCTCATTTACAGAGTTTAATAAATAATTAAAGGGAGTTCATTTGCTCCCTTTAATTATTAGATGGCCATCTCGGAAATCGCTGAGGCATGATTCAACGGCTTCATGCGCCTTCTGGTCGTGGCGGGCTTGGCGCAAACGTGTCTCGGTTCGCTCTGACAGTTGTTTGAGGTCAAGACCACGATGCTCGACTGCCCATTCGAGATTCGCATAATGGTCAGAAATCTCTCGCTTCAACTGAGCGAAATCCTCCAGCCAGGCATTATTTGCATTCTCCGAGACATGGTTTCCTCTAAAGAGAAGCTGTCTAACGCTCGGCATCACCCGCCCGCGCGAGCCGTGTGAAGCATCCAACCTTGCGAATGGCACCCGCGCTGCATCGGGTCGGGTGCATGCCGAGCGTTAGGCCGCAGGCCCGGCATTCCAGACATCCACGGCACACCGCCATTCCCCATCAGGCTCTCGACGCCAGATCGTGACCGCACGCCCCTCGGTCGTCATCGGCGTACCGTCGGGCGCGTTCATCGTCACCTCATTGCGGCTGAACATATAGGCGAGTTGTGCATCGGGTGAAAGCGTGACATCCTTCGACTCCCAATAAATCCTGAATCCGGGAATCCGCAAACTGCCCTCGACATACTGACGCAACGCGGCCTTGCCGACGACCGGCGGGAGGCCGGGAGGCACGACGACCGCATCCTCAGTCCAGTACGAGAGGATGCTCTCAACCTCTCGCCCCTCGGAGGCCGCCTTCGCCCATTCGGCATCACGCCGGAGAAGGCGCTCTTTTTCCGCGGTTAAGTTCACTCAAACCTCCCTTCTGATTACACAGACCCCTGGGCGGCCTAACGCCAGGCATCACCCGCGCCCAATCCAAGATGCATGAAAGGCAGCGTGGAGGGGCGTCGGGTGCATGCCGTCGTTAGATGGTGCGTCATCGGAGCCATTCAACTATCGCCTATGCCTACGCGGCGCGCGCGGCCCCGAACACATAACGCCCCTGGTGCGACACCAAGCTTCCGCTCCACAGTGCAGATCGCAAACTCTCAGAGTCGCTCCTAGATGAACTGTATTCACTCTATACGAGGAGACTGAATGATGGTATATTCGCAGGCGCTTGTGAAGTCAAAAAGGATATTCCCGGATGCCGCCCGGAGTTTGTTTTGGAGGAATGAGAGATGAAGAAAGACCGAACTTCTGTTCAGTTTACATACGAACGCACATACACCCTTCGCCATCCAAAATTCAATCTGTTCAAGAATGTCGCATATCTTGATACGGCTAAGCTGAGCAGGGGGCCGCATACTATTGAACTTGGAAAATTCGCGGGATGCACCTGCGATTGCGTGGTGACGGCCAAAATTAGCAACGGGATGATAAAGGGGATAAACTTTCCCAAATGCGAGAGCGCGACGACGGTCTCGCCTAAACTCGCCAAAAAATTTGAGGCGGCACGCAAGGCATTGAGAAAAAATGGTCAACAGAAATGGGAAGATATTCCTGTTCAGGAACTAACCAGAAGTTCAGCCGCGCGCGCGCGAATTGTTGTTGTTATCACAACAAGCGGGGACTGTTTTGAGGTGTGTATCGGTTCCGGCCCAGGGACACAGGTCTGTTGGATCTGTTGTCCCGGCTGGTGTATAGGCCCATCAGACCCACAGGTTGCCATCTTCTAACCTTTTTCTTCTAAGCCAGGTACTCTTATCCGTAAGTACGATGACATCTAACGCCCGGCATCAGCGGCGCGCACAGAACTTGATCTTGAGAGGGCCGCTGTGGTGCGCGTCCGCCGCATGCCGTTGTTAGATGCTGCCTCTATTAGGCCAAGCCATCGACCATTTGCTCTCCAAGGCTCTATTTCCCGCCGCCGGTCAAAACATATTCGACGACATACCGGCGCAGCTTGTCGCGGTCTCGCTTGAGATAGGCCGGATGATCCCCAGCGATGCCCTCGTCAGGTCGAGCCAATAAGATGTAGGCTTCGAGCAAACCTTCGTCGTTGAGCTTTTTCAATTTCGCCATCGAGGGGCTAAGCTTCTTCACTGACTTGTCGCCGGTGGCGACCGCGACGACGCTTCGCAACGCGTCAGCTTCCTCCGCCAGGCTGTGGCGGTATGCTTTCTCCTGCGGAAAGGTTTTTGCGAAAGTTTCCTTGCGCCAAGTCGAGCGAGTCGCGCCGTAGGAGATCCATGCGAAAGAGCCGTCGTCTTTGCCGCCGAACAGAGCACTCACGTCTAAATTGATCTTCGCGTCGCCCTTCTCGTCAAAAGTGACGTTGGTCGGGATGTCTATTGCCGGGTGTGCGAGCTTGGTGTTCGTCGCCTGCGCCCATTGCGTCAAGCCGGCGACGGAATATTTGTTGTAGGGTTCACTGATGTATGCCTCAACGTAACGATCACGTGCCTGGTCGTACTTGCGTTGCTTCATCAAAGGCGTCGCCGAATATCGGTATGCCGTCTCCCTGGTCGGGTCTATGGCAATGGCTTTCTGATACCACGTTTCGGCCTGCTGGAAGTCGCCGCGATGGTTATGCACGTCGCCGGAGAAAAGCGCGGCTTCATATATCTTCGGATCGAGCTGTAGTGCCTTTTGGTAATTCCCGAGCGCGTCGTCGAGCTTGCCCTGCGAGAAAAGGGCTTCGGCCTCCGCCATCAGTTTGTTCGCCTCGGCGTGTTGCGAGAACGTCTTGCCGTCCGAGCCGTCTGCCGGGGTGTTCTGAATAAGAGCTTCTATCACCGGTTCCTGAATGCCCAACTCCTTGGACCTGATAAAGGCGTTGCGGGCGCGAACGCGCAATGCTTTACGCGCCGCGTCATCCTTCGTGACATTCGCCTGCGCGATTAGAGCAAATCCGAGATAAAAATGTGTTTCGGGGTCATTGGGTTCGGCAATCGCGAGCTTTTGCAAAATCGGCAAAGCTTCTGTGTATTTTTGCTGTTTGGTTAAGTCGGCAGCCTTTTGCTTGAGGTCCTGAATGCTCTCGCCCGACTGGGCTACTATCGCCATGGGCTGCCAAACCGCCGACAGACAAAATAACAAAACCGCGAAGCCAGATGTGCTTTTGAGAAAGTTATCTCGAAACATATTAACTCCTTAGCAAAGATATCACCGTTGAAGACGGAAGCGTCTAACGCCCGGCATCAGCGGCGCGCACGAACCACCGATGATAAGAGGTACGCTGGGCGCGCGTCCGCTGCATGCCGTTGTTAGATTTCGCCACAACCACTCCCCCGCATCGGCATTTGCTTTCTTTCTGCCGCAGGAATAAACCGCCACCCCTTTGACTCATCAACGTCAAATGCGCCGACAAAAACACTGCCCTTCGGGTTAACGCATTCTGAGCTTACCTCTCTGATGATATGCCAGGCGGGGTCTACCTCATACCTGCCCATTCTGTCTTGCACGATGAGCATGGAATCAGCCCTTCGGAAGAAGACGTTCGCGCGGCTCAACCCGCCGGTATCGGTAGAGATTTGCACCCGATTGACTGGCCTACCTCCGACATTCAGCACGAGAAGACGGTCATACTCGGCTAGGAAATCGTGAATGCAGACGCGCTCAAGCTGTAAGGAAGCGCCCTCCCCTGCGATACGAAGGGACGCAGATGAGCGATTGCCTTTCGCGCTACAAGCAGCGCAGATTAGCAGGCTCAAGCTGAGGAGCAATAATTCTTTCTTCCGCATCATTACGACTCTCCACCGAGAAATCTAACGCTCATTAGACCGCCACTGGCGGTACTTTACAACTATTGCCGACCTTTACCGCCACTGGCGGTCTAATACCAGGAAAGCCGACAAACATCGCGCGTGGCGGCCTATTACGTCTCCGGGCTGACTTGTATCGCCGCCTGGCGGATCATCCCCGCGCTCTTCCCACTCCGCACCTCACGTGGAGGTTCTTCACATGTCTCAGTCGCCCCTGCTCGACCAGGTGCGTACCGCCGTCCGCCTACGCCATTACAGTATCCGCACCGAGGAGGCTTACGTGCGGGTCATCCGCCGCTTCATCCTATATCACAAGAAGCGCCACCCCAGAGAGATGGGCGTGGACGAAATCCGGCAATATTTATCACACCTACAGCCGCTCGCCGAACCGCTCCGGCGCCACCTTGCCAAAATCCGGCTACAGCATGAAGAGGACGTGCGGCTAGGCTGCGGCGGGGTCTACTTGCCTTACGCGCTGGGGCGTAAATATCCGAACGCCGCGACCGATTGGGTGTGGCAGTACGTCTTCCCCGCCGCGAAGCTGTCGGTAGACCCGCGCACGGGCGGGCGGCGGCGGCGCCACGCCTCCGAAGACAGGTTGCGGAGAGCCGTCAAGCGGGCGATTCGGGATGCGGAAAACCGGCAAGATTGTTGTACCGCTTCACCCAATACAAATGCCTCTAATGAAAGCCGGCCCCATGTAAAAAAAGTGTAAAAGGGCCGGTTGAGATATAAAATATCTGTAAAAAAGGTTCCGGGTCCTGTTGATTTCTGTATGGTATGTGCTTAGGTTACATTGGCGCTCTCAGCAAGAGTCAGCGTGTAGTTTCTGCAAACAACTTGAACAAGACGTTCCACGCCGAGCCGAAGGCAAAAAAATGATGTCGCTCGAAGCCAGCAGCATGCGGAAAGTCCTGATCGTCGAAGACGATCAGGCGATGGCCGTCGCCCTGCGCGACGGCTTCACCTACGAGGGCTACGCCGTCAACGTCGCGCGCGACGGGCAGACGGGCCTGCGGATGGCCTCGGAGAAGGATCACGACCTCCTCATCCTCGACGTGATGCTGCCGCGCCTGAGCGGCCTCGACGTGTGCCGGCAGTTGCGCGGGGCCGGCAACACCACCCCGATCATCATGCTCACGGCGCGCGGTCAGGAGATCGACAAAGTCCTGGGCCTCAAGACCGGCGCCGACGACTACGTCACCAAGCCCTTCAGCTTCCTTGAGCTGATGGCGCGCGTCGAGGCCGTCCTGCGCCGCGCGTCGAAACCGGCCGAGGCGGTCGAGAGTTTCGAGTTCGGAGACGTTGCGCTGAACTTCAAGACGCTCGAAGCCACGAAGGACGGCCGGGCGCTGGAACTCTCCCCGCGCGAGTTCAAGATCATGCGCTACTTCGTCGAGCACCGCGGCGAGGTCGTCAGCCGCGACCAACTGCTCGACCACGTCTGGGGCTACGAGGGCCTGCCGCTGACGCGCACCGTGGACATGCACATCGCTAAGCTCCGCCAGAAGATCGAGGACACGCCGGGCGACCCGCGCTACATCATCACGGTGCATCGCGTCGGCTACAAGTTCACGGGATAAAAACAGAGGGGAAGGGGTAAAGGGTAAGGGGGAAGGGTGGGCTTCGTCTCTTCCCCTTTACCCCTTCCCCTTTGCCCTTTCCCCTTGCTTCAGGAGGTGTCTCCCATGTCAACAAGTCTGAAAGCCGCGCGCGCGGCCGTGGCCGTCTGTCTGGTCTGTCTCGCGCCGGCGCTTGCCTCCGCGCAGGGGCCTGACCCGACGCGCCAGAGGGTCGTCTACAAACATCCAGACGCCGACAAGGTCTCTGTGCGGCAGGACGTGACGTACAAGACGGTCGGCACGGCCGCCCTCAAGATGGACGTGTACACGCCGCCCGCCGCGAAGGCTGGGGAGCGCCTGCCCGTCGTCATCTTCGTCAACGCCTTCGGCGACCCGCCCGGTCGGGCGAAGGTCAAGACGTGGGGGCAGTACACCGACTGGCCCCGGCTCGTCGCCGCCTCCGGCATGGTCGGCGTCACCTACGAGGCCCGCCCAGACCCGGCTGCCAGCAACCACGACCTCGCGGCCCTGATCGACTACGTGCGCGCAAGCGCCGCCGACCTCCACGTCGATGCGGAGCGCGTCGGCCTCTGGTCGTGCTCGGGCAACGTCCTGATGGGCCTGCCCGTGGCGTTGGACGAGACGCGCAAGTACATCCGCGCCGCCGTCTTCTACTACGGCGTGATGAACGAGCACCCGACCAGGAACGACGTGCCCTTCTTCGTCGCGCGCGCCGGCGACGACGACCCGCAGCTCAACGGCTCCATCGACGTTTTCATGAAGGCCGCCATCGAAGAAGAAGTGCCCATCACCTTCGTCAACTACGTGGGCGCGCAGCACGCCTTCGACCTCGTGGACGACACCGAGCGCACGCGCGAGATCATCCGCCAGACCATCGACTTCCTGAAGTTCAACCTGACGCGCAACTACGACGCCGAAGAAGCCGCCCGGCGCGTGCTCTCGCCGCCGAAGTTCATGGCGATGATTCAGCGGCAGGGCATCCAGAAGGCCGTGCAGGAGTTCGAGGCGCAGCGCAAGTCGAACCCGAACGCCGCCATCTATCAGGAGAACACGCTCAACACGCTCGGCTATCGCCTGCTCCAGCAGGGGAAGGTGAAAGACGCCGTCGAGGTGTTCAAGCTGGGCGTCGCCTCCTACCCGAACTCGGCCAACACCTACGACAGCCTCGGCGACGGCTACGAAGCCGACGGCCAGAAGGAGCTGGCCATCCAGATGTCCGAGAAGACGCTGCAAGTGCTCGCGGCGCAAACCGGGCTGAGCGAAGATCAGAAGAACAACATCCGCACGAGCGCCGAGGCGAAGCTGAAGCGCCTGAAAGGGAATTAACCCGCGCCGCCAGCGGACGCGTCAAAGAGCGCCGAAGGCGCGGCAGTTATTAGCCCCGCCCGTGAGGGCGGGGTACACAGGCCGAATAGAAATTCGAGCCCCGAAGGGGCGGCACGTCCGACCGACGCGGAAATGTGCCGCCCCTTCGGGGCTCAATTTTCATTGCCGACTCGTTAACCCCGCCCTCACGGGCGGGGCTATTAACTGCCGCCGCTTCGCGGCTCGTTGAACTATTGCCGCTTCGCAGCTCGTGCGGCTCCAAACACTTCGCGGCTCGTTCACGCGCCGCGCGTTGACGCACTGCGCGACCTTCAAGTTAAATTGTCCGCATGAAGTTCGACGAGCCTGAACCCGAGACGGAGTTCACCCCGGACGTTGAGGAATTCTTCCGGCGACGCGACGAGGCGATGCGCGAGTACGTCGAGGCGCTGCCCGTGATGTCGCCCGCGGCCATCTCGGACGAGCTGGAGCAGCTCGGCTACAAGGGGCAGGACGAGCAGCGGCGCGCCGTCTCGTTGATGGCCTACCGCCACGTGCGCCGGCTGCGTCGGCTCCACGTCGATGGCGAGCCGCAGAGGGCGCTCCCGCCCAAGCAGAACGTGCTCATGGTGGGGCCGACGGGCTGCGGCAAGACCTTCATGGTCGAGCTGCTGTTCCGGCACGTCCTGAAGCTCCCGACCGTGGTCGTGGACGTGACGAGCTTCACCGAGAGCGGCTACGTCGGCGACGACGTGCGGACCATCCTCACGCGTCTCATCTCGGCGGCCGGCGACAACTCCGACCTCGCCGAGTGCGGCATCGTCTGCATCGACGAGTTCGACAAGCTGGCCTCCTCTTCATCAAACGCGCGCTTCGCCGGGCAGGGAACGACCAAAGACGTTTCGGGCTACGGCGTGCAACGCGAGTTGCTCGCCATGCTCGAAGGCGCCACGGTGCCCGTGCCGATGGACTACGGCTTCTCGGCCTACGGGCAGCGCGTGGAACTCTCGACGCGCAACATCCCGTTTATCGCCTGCGGGGCCTTCTCCGGCCTCGACGAGATGCTCAAGGCGCGGCGGGGCAACATCGGCTTCCGTGGCGGGGGCGACGGGGAAGACCCGACGACGTTGACGCTCGACGAGGTCGAGTCGTTCCAGAAGTACGGCTTCCTGCCCGAACTCATCGGGCGCTTCTCGCGCATCGTCGTCTTTCAGCCGCTCCCGGCCGAGACGCTGCGGCGCATCCTCTCGGAGAACGTGTTGCCGCAGTTCGAGGGCGAGTTCCGCGCCGAGGGCTTGCGGCTCACCGTGACGGAGGACGCGCTCGCGCACATCGTCGCGCGCAGCCAGCGACGCGGCACGGGCGCGCGCGGCCTCAACACGGAGCTGATCGCGGCGGTCGAGCGCGCCGCCTTCGAGACCTTCGCGCGCACCACCAACGCCGAGGTCATCATCACGCTCGCGGACGGCCGGCTGGAAAGCGAAGTTCGCAAGCTTGCGTAAAGGCCGTCAATCGTCAATCGTTAATCGAAGTTGAGCATCGCTCGACTTCCGAGGTTTATCTTAAGCGGCAAGAGCGTCAATCACGATTTACGATTTACGATTCACGATTCACGGCCTTTCTTTATGAACAGTCTCAGCCTTCACTCCTCGTCCGTCAAAGAAGCCGTCGATTTAGAATCGGAGGTCGCGCGCCTTGAAGCCGCGCTCGCCGGGCGGCGCGCCGAACTCACGGCCTTGCAGGATGGCCTGCGTGAGTTCAAGACGCGTTACGCGCAGGTCGTCGGCAGTCGTCTGGCGGAGCTGGCGGAGGTGGAGAAGGCGATCAGGGAGGCCGAGGGGCGTGTGCTCGGCGTCGAGCGTGAGCCGGAAGAGGAAGAGGCCGAGACAGACTTCTACGGCGGACAAGATGCGAGCGCGGCGCCGGTGGGCAAGTCTCTGCGGAGGCTGTTCTGGTCGGTGGCGAAGATGTTTCACCCCGACCACGCGGCCGACGAGGGCGAGGCCCGACGCCGCCACACGGTGATGGCCGAGGCGAGCCGCGCCTACCGCGAGGGCGACGTGGAGAGTTTGCACACACTGCTCGGCGACGAGGGCCTGCAATCCTTCTGCACGGGCGCGCAGCCGGACGAAGACCCGGAAGATTTGGGCGCGCGCGCCCTCCGGCTTGAGCTGGAGCTGCGAACAATCGAGTTTGGCATCAAGCGCATTCGGCTCGACGCGCTGTATCGTCTGAAGCTGGAGATCGAAGCGGAGGCCGCGCGCGGGCGCGACGCGCTCACGCTCTCGGCCGAGCGCATCGACCGCCAGATCGTCAAGGCGCGCCGCCGGCTCGAAAACCTCTCGTAAAGATCAGGAAGGCGTTAACAGCGTGTCTAAAAAGTCCCGTCTGCGCCGCGGAGCGGCAGCCAGAAGGTAGCCAGACGTGAAACGTCTGGGACACGCAACCACGATGTCCCCGCGCTGAAGGCGCGGCAGAGCGTCTCTGCGCGCCCCTTCAGGGCGCGTGCGTGATTCGGGCGCCGGCCCAGACGTTTCACGTCTGGCTACCTTCTCGGCACGCCTCCGGCGTGTCACAGACTTTTTAAGATACACTCTAACCACGACGAGTATGTACACCAGCGACACGCCCCCGGCCCGAAAGCGTCTGATCAAGTATCTCGTCTTCAAGTCAGTGATCGACCTGCTGTTCGTCGGCGGCCTCGCCGTCGGCTTCTATCTCGACGCCTTCAACCCATCCCTGCGCGGCTCGCTCGACGAGGCGGGGGCGCGAGGGGTCGCCGGATGGGTGGTCGATAAGTCGAACCCCGCGGCGCACGTCGAGGTGCAGCTCTACGTGAACGGCCGCTTTGTCGAGAGCCGGCAGGCCGACTTCGGGCGGGCCGACCTCGTGGCGGCGGGTGTGGCTGAAG
>DASVES010000150.1:0-7462 GCA_036380435.1 Pyrinomonadaceae bacterium
GCCGGCCAGTTGGCCGACTCGCCCACGCCGAGCAGGAAGCGGAAGGCCGCGAAGCTGTAGAAGCCGCCGGCCAGCGACGTGAGCATCGAGACGACGGAGTACCAGACGACCGAGAGCGTCAGCCCCCGCCGCGTGCCCAGCTTATCAACGAGGCGGCCGCAGACCGTCTGCCCGATGGAGTAGGCGATGCGGAAGGAGATGACGAGGTAGGCGTAGTCGGTGTTCGTCCAGCCGTAGTCCTTCTTGAGGAAGGGGGCGAGGTTCGAGAGCGTCTGGCGGTCAATGTAGTTGATGACGGTCGAGGCGAAGAGCAGGCCGCCGATCCACCACCGCAGGTGTTTGATCGGCGCGCGGCGTCCCGCGCCAGGTTGTTTAGACACTGCCATTCGTTCGGCTCATCCTTTAGTTCGGGTTCGTAGCTAAGCCTCGGCACCATCCAGCTCGGAGATGAAGCGCTCGCACAGCGCCACGTCCTCCAGAGTCTTAATGCCTTGCCCCTCACGGGCGTCGGTGAAGGGGCAGGCCAGCACTCCGCCGGCGCGCGCCGCCAGGAAGTTAATCATCTCGTTCGGTAAGCCAAGTTCGCCCGTCCGGTCGTAACGCCCTTCGGACTCGTGCCAGTGCCGGCGCCGCAACTCCACCAGCGTGTCGAACATCACGCGGCTCTTGAGCAGGAAGAGGCCGTTGTTCGTCTCGCCGAACTCGGGGCGCGGCACGCCCTCCAGGTGCGTCTCGCGCGACGCAAGCACGTGCCCCTGCTCGTCGCGCTCGACCGGCGCGTAAGGACGCTCCCTGAGCGCCGTCGGCAGCACCATGTCGTACACGTCGAAGAGCGCGGCGAGCCGGAGAGCGCGCGCGACCGTCCGCGGCCTGACGGCGGGCTGCGTGCCCCAGATGACCAGTGCGCGCCCGTCGAAATCCTTCATTAACTCGCGCGCTTGCAGGACGGCGTCGCCCGTGCCGAGCGACACGCGCTGCATGACGTAGCTCACCTCCTCGCCGGCCAGCGCCTCGCGCACCGCCCGCTCGGTCTCGGGCGAGACGATCACGATGGGCGCATGCGCCAAGCCGCCGCAGCCCTCCATGACGTTACGCAACACGCGGAGTATGGCCGGCACGCCGGCTACCGACGCCACTGGCTTCGGCACATCCAGCCCCGACTCGCGCGCCCTCGACCCCTTCCCGGCCGCGACGATTATGGGCCACACTTCGTCCCGCACGGTGTCCGCCTCTACGTCGTCAAGCATCGAGGCGATGCCCCGCCTGTAGACGGCCCCCGCGCGCCCTAGCGCGTTGAACTCTTCGACCGCCCGGCGCCAGACCGATTCGAGCCCCAGCCCCGAGAGCCCGTCGCCCGGCGTGGAGACCATCACCGAGCCTTCGCGCTCGCCGTCCCGGCCGGCGGAGGCGTAAAACTCCGCCTGCACCCTGCGGATGAGCACGGACACATTCTCCTCCGTCGTCAGCGCGAGGACATTGCCTCCGAACCCGCCGCCCATCAGCCGCGCGCCGCGGACGCCAGGGTCGGAGAGGATGATGCCGACCAGCCTCTCCACCTCCGGCGTACTCACGCCGTAGAAGCCCCGCAGGCTCGCGTGTGTCTCGTTGAGCAGTTCGCCCAGACGTGACAGCGCCTGACGCCCGTCCGATTCTGAAGGAGAGTCGAGGAGGCGCTCGGCCGCCAAGACGCGGCGGACTTCGCCGAGGTGGTGCAGGGCGTAAGCGCGCACGCGCAGCGGCCGCCCGCGCCGCCCTTCGACGAGCGCCGGGAAGGCTTCAGCGCACTCGCCGTACGCACGTGCGTAATCCCGCTCGACCTCCTCCAGCGTGATCGTCTCAGGGAGTTCGCGGAGCAGCGACTCCGCCTCGTCGGCCGCGCCCTCCCCGCCCGAGAGCAACGCCTCGACGGCGCGACCCCACGCCGCGTGACGCCGCGGGTCTGTGTCCTCCCAGCCTTCTATGATCGCGGGTATCAGCAGGCGCGAGACGGCCGCGCGCTCGTTGTACTCCAGCATGATCTCCCGCCCCTTGTCCGCCGGGTGGGAGAAGAAGGTGACCCAGCGCAGCCGCATCGACGGGAGCTGTAGGGCGCGCGTCGTCCCCTCCCTGTAAGAGATGCGCACGGCGCGCCCGCGCCTCGCGAGGCAGATCGTCAGGTGATCCATCGACCCGCCGCGCGTGCCGACAAACCACTCGGCCTTCGACGAATCCACGGCCAACTCGCCGGGCTCGTAAGCCACGCCGTTGACCTCGCGTATCGCCGCGCCGGCGAGCACTGCCAGCGCCGAAGAGGACGAAGCCCCGCCCTTAGGCGGGATGCTCGAATCGACGACGAAGTCGAAGCCCCGCGCCACCCGCCCGCCGAACTTCGTGCGTGCGAAGAAACACGAACCCTTAACGTAGTTGCCCCAGTGGGGCGCCGGCGTCTCGCCCTTGAAGACGTAAGAGAGCCACTCCGCCTCGTAACCCACTCCGCCTCCGGGCGCGGGGCCTTCGTCGAGCGAGAAGTCGAAGCGCGCGAACTCCCCGCGACGTGAGGCGCCCCGGACGCGCCCCGTCGCCGAGGGCCCGTACATCATGAGCATGTCGTGTTCGCGGCTGCCGAAGGGGAGTGAGTACGTCGGCAGGTAAGACACGTAGTCGACGTGCTCGCCGAGGATGTTGATGCGCGCCGGGGCGCGGAGCAGGCGGACTGGTCCTTCGCCGTAGGCCTCCAGAAAGCTTGCGCACAGCGCACCCAGCCTGTTGAGGTTTTTCTCGGCGGCCCCCGCGTCGTCCCCGTAAGTCTGCCGGAGAAGTGAGAGCAGCCCCGCCGCCCGCGTCGACAGTCCCCGGGCGCCGCCTTCAAAGAGTGACGCGAGCAGCGACTGCCGACCGCCATGCGGTTCGTACGCCCCCGACTCGGCACGGGGGCGGGCGGCGATGCCGGATACGAGCTTGTGTAGGTTAGAGACTAGCACCGTTGTGACTAAAGAGGGCTGAACGGCCCTATCGACTCTAAAGCGTTTTCGATAAAGAGAACGGCGGTTGCTGCGTCGGGGTTTGTTCGAGACTCTGACAAATGCGGTCACCGTAGACCGGCGGAGCGCCGTTTAAGACATCTCTCGGCGCCCCGGAGACGTGCTTATACCATCACACGCCCTCTAAGCCAAAGGCCCACGGTGCCTCGGGACGGCGCACACGGTGAAGACGTGCGGAGGCGAGAGGCGGGGCAGCAAAGTTTCATAAAAGCAATTCTCCCAAGGTATAGATATTCGGCCCGGCGGCCTAATCCTTGCGGCCGCGCTCGGGTTAGTGCTATAAAATCGTTCCCGACAACGCGTCGTGTTCTGAAATTCTGTAGAGCGATCCGCCCACAATTCGTGTCACCCCGAAGTCTTTCGGAAACTGATGGGCGAAAGTATTCATTGAGGTTTGTCAGGAAAGTAAACAAACTCTTGAACCCGAACGCCGAGAAGTTTGGAATTCGTCTGCTCGAAGAGAGCGATGTCGCTGAGGCGATGAGACTCAAGGCGGCCAGATGGAATCAGACAGAAGAGGACTGGCTCAGACTCCTCAGGCTCTGCCCGCGCGGCTGTTTCGCTGCCACCGCCGGCGTGAGACTCGTCGGGACGACGACCATCACCGTGTACGGGCGGGGACTCGCCTGGGTAGGCATGGTACTCGTCGACCCCGATTTCCGCCGGAGGGGCATCGCGACGGCGCTCGTCCGTGAGGCGCTCAAAGGCCTTGACGCGGCCGCGGTGACGACGGTGAAACTGGACGCGACGCCCGAGGGCGCCCCCGTCTACGAAGCGCTGGGCTTCGAGGCCGAGCTTCACATCGAGCGCTGGGTGGGCGTAGTCCAGGCCAAAGCCTCGCCGGCACATACGGCGGAAGGCGCGCCCCAACCGTCGCAAATCCTCGAACTCGACCGGCGCGCGTTCGGCGCCGACCGCTCGGAACTGCTGAGGGCGCTTTTGGAAGAGTCGTGCGTAACGCCGGCGGTGAGCATGGGGGCGGACGGGCGGCTGCGCGGCTACGCCCTGGCGAGGCGCGGGGCGATGGCTGACTACGTCGGGCCTATAGTGGCGGAGGAGGCAGAGACGGCCGCCGCCCTCCTCGACGACGTGCTCAATCGTCTGGATGCGGGGCGGGTCTGCGTGGACTTAAACACGACTTACGCCGGCGGCGCGCGCGTGCTGGAGGCGCAGGGCTTCGTCAAACAGCGCGAGCTGATCCGCATGCGCCGCGGTGGGAGAAGCGGCGCAGGCACTTCCGACAGCATCTTCGCCATCGCCGGGCCGGAAGTGGGTTGAGGCGCGAAGTCTTCCATCTGAGGAGTGAACATGGAATCACGGGTGCAGAGGGGCGCGGCCGAGGATGGTCTCGTCGAGCGGTTTCAGGCGGGGCGCCTGAACGTGTACGTCTACGAGTCGCGGCGGATGATGGGGGCGGTCGCGGCCGCCGCCGTGTCGGCGGAGATTCGTCGCCTGCAAGGTGAGCGGGGCCGCGCTGTCGTCATCTTCGCCTCCGCCCCTTCGCAGAACGAGTTCCTGGCGGAACTCGCCGGAGTCCCGGGCGTCGACTGGCCTAAAGTCAAGGGCTTTCACCTCGACGAGTACCTGGGGATGGAGGACAGCGCGCCGCAGTCCTTCCGCCGCTTCCTGCTCGACCGCCTGGTGAACAAGGTGGACTTCGGCGAGTTCCACGGGCTGCGCGGCGAGGCCGAGGACGCCGCGGCTGAGTGCCGCAGGTACGCGGCGCTGCTCGCGGAGAACCCGCCCGACTTCGCCGTGCTCGGCATCGGCGAGAACGGGCATCTGGCCTTCATCGACCCGCCCTTCTGCGACTTCGACGACCCGGAGCCGGTCAAGGTGGCCGAGCTGGACGAGGTCTGCCGCGTGCAGCAGGTGCATGACGGCGCCTTCGCGGCGCTCGAAGATGTCCCGCGCGACGCGCTCTCCCTGACCATCCCGACCATCATGTCGAGGCCGAAGCTGTTCGCCATCGTGCCTGGGCCGGCGAAGGCGCAGGCCATCAAGGGCGTCATCGAGGGGCCGATTGAGACGGCGTGCCCGGCCTCCATTCTCAGGAACCACCCGGACGCGCACCTCTTCATTGACCGCGACTCGGCCTCGCTCCTCTCGCGCTGAAGGCGCGGGCAGTCCGGCCGAAGCCGCAAAGCTTTAAAGGTTGAGAGCGGAGATGAGACTTGCAAAGAGCGGACGCGCGTTCCTGGGGTTGACACTAGCCTGCTTCGTTACCTTCCTTTTGGCGCCGCCTGCCTACGCCGAGGGCGGAGCTGGCGGTGACGGTCGGCGGGGCGAGGCGTCGAGGTTCGAGCAACTCGTCGAGGCGAACGTCATCGCCACGCACGCTTTCCAAATTCTGCTCGCCAAAAAGTCCGGCAAGGGGGACGCGGCGTGTTATGCGCAGGGCGGCCTGTCGGACGTCGAGTTGGAGACGCTCGTCAAGCACCAGAGCAGCCTCCTGAAGAGTAAGGCCGGGGATGTCCTGGCCTGGGCGCGCGGCGGCCGGTCGGGCTTCGACTCGTCGAAAGACCTCGAACCGATACTGAAGTCGGGGCTGGCCGTTCCCCCCGGCTCACCGGCCAACGTCTTCACCGACTACCTGCGCGCACACACCCGTTCCGGGGCGGACGTGGCTCGGCTGCGCTCGGTCGCCAGCCTCTACCAGACCATCCTCGAAGTGGAGCGGGACGGCGACCTCCTTCAGGATCAGTTCGCCTTCTACATAGCGCTCGGCCTCCCCGTCTACGTCGGCCAGTTAAGTCTGCCGGGTGGCGACGACGCGATGCTCGCCGTGGGGCGCAAGCTGGAGCGGCGCGCCTGCGCCTCGCCCTACGCGGCGGACGCCGCCGCGTGGCAGATCGCGGGGCGCAAGGTCTGGGACTGGGGCGAGAAGCACCTGCACATACGCGACGACAAGGTACTCGCCGCGGAGCTTCTACGGGAGCGCGACGTGCGCGCGGTCGTGCCGCGCGTCCGTGCCGTGCCCGCGCAGAAGATAGCCGTGGTCGGGCACTCGTTCACGATGGGGCAGCACTGGTCTTCGCCTTCGAGCTTCGTCCCCGTCGTGACCGAAATCTTCCGGCGCGTGAACCCGAAGGTCGAGTTCAAACAGTTCGAGCGGGGCGGCCTGACGGCCTCGCGCGCCAGACAGCGCTTTTATCAGGGCGTGCTCGACTGGAAGCCGGACAAAGTTCTGCTCGTCGTCATGACGCGCACCGACGAGGACTACGCGGCGCTCAAAGAGATGGGCGCGGGCTTCAAGGCTGCGGGCGTCGAGGCTTTCATGTTCGACGACATACACGACCCGGAGAGCGTCTCGAAGCCGGGGACGAGCGCGCGCGCCGCCCGCGTCGCGCGCGAGGTGGGCATCAAGGTCATCGAGGTCGGCGCGCTGCTCGCGGCCGCGCCGGACCGCGGACGCTTCTTGAGCCTCGACCGCGTACACATGACCGAACCCTACCACCGCCTGATGGCGAAGGAGTGGCTCAAGTTCCTGGCCGGCGTGCGCGGCGAGCGGCTCGCGGGCCGCGCCGAATGACCGGGTTGAGAAGGCAGAAGATGAAGGTTAACAGGGAACAGAAAAACTCGAAGGGAGGTGTGTTGCGCGGGGCACTCGTCGCGCTCACGTTGTCCTCCTCCTTCCTCTTTTTGGGGGAGGCGGCCAGCTCAGGGGGCGCGCGTGCGCAGATGTCGCCGGGACAGACGCGGCAGGCGTCCGCGGTCGTCAGGCCGCGCATGCTCGTCGGAGAGCGCGATCCGCTGACGGGCTTCCAGACCCTGCGCGCTAGGTACGACGCGGGCGCGCGACCGCCGGACGACGTGGCCGGCTGGGCACTCACATACCTGCTCAAGGGCGACGACGCGTTCGCGCGCCGCGCCGTCGAGGAGATGCGGCGCGCGCGCACGCCAGAGCGCGTCGGCTCGCGCACCTACCCCGAGTTCGTCAAGTGGTCGCTCGCCTTCGACTGGCTCTACAACTACCCGGGCTTCGACGTGGCGCTCAAGGACCGCGTGGCCGGCGAGCTGGTCAAGGCCGCCGCGCAGATGCTCCAGGATCAGTCGCTCCGCGACCCGCAGCTCTCGATGTACCACAACTACACCGTCAGGTATCTCACGCTCGCGGCCTTCGCGCTGACGGCGGTCGAGGGGCACCCGTCGGTCGAGGCCGAGGCCGCGCCGCTGCGCGAGCGCACGCGACGCGTGTGGGAGCACATCCTCGACCTGACCGACTTCATCACGCCCGACGGCGGCTACCACGAGTCGATGGACTACCAGCGCATCACCTACGCCCCGATGGCGCTGCTGGCAGAGCTCGACCGCACCGCCTTGAATGCAGACCCCGCGCTGCGCTACACGGTCTTCCGCCACTACGCGGCCACGCACCTCTACAAGGCTCTGCCCGACGGCACGACCTCGCGCCTCGGCGACAACGAGTTCCCGTACATGCG
>DASVES010000151.1:0-3292 GCA_036380435.1 Pyrinomonadaceae bacterium
ACGACGCGTTCTTGACGGCCTCTTCCAGAAGCGAGTCGGAGGCGAAGCCCTTCGGGTGGAAATTCGGGTTGAGCCAGATGCCCAGCGCGCGCAGGAAGATCGACGCGAGGAACTTCCGCTTGCGGTCGATGCGGACGTACAGGAGGTTCTTCTGGTCGTACTCGAACTCGACCCACGAGCCGCGGTACGGGATGACCTTCGCCAGATACACGGGCTGCTTCTCGAAGAAGACGCCGGGCGAGCGGTGGAGCTGCGAGACGATGACGCGCTCCGTGCCGTTGATGATGAAGGTGCCGGTGTCGGTCATCAGCGGGATTTCCCCGAAGAAGACCTCCTCCTCCTTGATGTCGCGGATCGACTTCGTGCCGGTCTCGGCGTCCTTGTCGTAGACCGTGAGGCGAATCTTCACCTTGAGCGGCACGCTGTAGGTCATGCCGCGCTCCTGACACTCCTGCTGGTCGTGCTTGTGCTTGAGGCCGACGGGTTCACCGCAGTTGTCGCAGAGCGTGGGCCGCACGGCGTTGAAGGTGCCGCAACTGTGGCACAAGGTCTCTCCCGGCGTCAGCGGATCGACCTTGACGAGCGCGCCGCACTCCTTGCAGTTGGCGCGCAGGTAGCGCAAGCCTTCAAGCCGGCCGCACTTACACTGCCAGTTGCCGATGTGATACTCGACGAAGTCGAGGTCGGCCGTCGCGCGGAAGTCCGAGATCGGGAAGACCGAGCGGAAGACGGCCTGAAGGCCCGTCGGCTCGCGCTCCTCGGGCAGCATGTCCATCTGGAGGAAGCGGTTGTAGGACTCGCGCTGAATCTCGATCAGGTTCGGGATACGCACGGCCGTCCTGATCTTCGAGAAGTCGTGGCGCGTGGGCGGCTGACTGGTGCGTCGGCCCATCCCGACGGCGTTCGTTTGGAGCGGATTTGCAGACATCTTTCAAGTACCCCAAGTGATAAGTGATGAGTGATAAGTGATAAGAAAATCAGTCTTCCTCTTATCACTTATCACTCATCACTTATCACGGTTTTCAAATAATGACGCGAAAGCGCGGCCGGAGCGCACGATGCCCCGACCGCTTTGAGCGACTCAAAACAGTTAGTTGTAATGCCCAAATTGTGGGAGTAACGCCAGCGCCTCAATACTCCCCACCTTAGCCGCCCGGCGGCCCCGCTGTCAAGACGATAAGACGGTGATGAGTGACAAGTGATGAGTGATAAGAACAGAAGCTGTTAGCACTTAGCTGTTGGCTGTTAGCTAATCGCTAAGAGCTAACAGCTTCTTATCACTTATCACTCATCACTCATCACGACATTGCTACTTGACTTCGACGGATGCTCCGGCGGCCTTGAGCTTATCCTCGATCTGAGCGGCCTCTTCCTTGGAGACGCCCTCCTTGACGGCCTTCGGAGCGCCGTCAACGAGGTCTTTGGCCTCCTTCAGGCCGAGGGCCGTGATCTCGCGGACGACCTTGATGACGTTGATCTTCTGACCGCCGGCGGCCGTCAGGATCACGTCAAACTCGGTCTGCTCCTCGGCCGCAGGGGCCGCGTCGCCGCCCGCCGCCGCCGGGGCCGCCGCCACGGTTGCCGCCGCCGCCGAGACGCCGAAGGTCTCTTCGAGAAGCTTGACGAACTCCGAAGCCTCCAGCAGGGTCATGCTCTTGATATATTCCAGTGCGTCTTCACGTGTTGCTGCCATGATTACCTCTCATCCTTCCCCGAAGGGTTCTGTTGTTGCTGTGGTTGACGTTTCGCAGCACGAGAACCCACGGGACGCTTCCGTTCACCCGCTGCATCGCGAGCCTCAAAAAGCGTCCGAGCCAAATCGGGCCGACCTGACAATCGCCCCGCTCGTTTTCCGCGTCCGGCTGACTTTCAATCAAATCCCAAAGTCGAGATTTGAAATTTCAAACCCGAAGGGGGCAAAGCGCGCGCCGCCCCGAAACTTTTTCTCTATTAAGCGGTCTCGCCGCCTTCGCCCTTCTGCTCGCCGATCTGCTTGATGACGATGGCGAGGTTGCGCGGCACGGCCGAGAGCACGGTGACGAGCCGCTGCGCCTGACAGTTGATGAGGAACATGACCTTCGAGATCAACTCCTCCTTCGACGGCAGGCTGGCAATCGACTCCACGTCCTTAAGCGCCACGGCCCGGCCCTCAACGACGCCCACCTTGAAGGTGAACACGTCGGGGTTCTCCTTGGCGAACTTCGAGACGGCCTTCGAGAGGACGACCGGGTCGCTCGTGCTCATGGCCATCGCCGTGACGCCCTTGAAGTGCTCGGCGGCCTGCTCGAACGGCGTGCCGGCGGCGGCCTTGCGGGCCAGCGTGTTCTTGACGACCGAGTAGCGCGCGCCCGCCTCGGCGAGGCGGCGGCGCAGCTCCTGATCCTTGGCCACGCTCATCTTCTTAAACCCGACGAACATCCCGGCGGTCGCTTCCTGAAACTGCCGCGAGAGGGCGTCGAGGTCTTTCTGCTTCTGCTCCCTGGTCTTCATAACTTTCTCCCGTCCTCCCTACTTCGCGTACACAGTCTCATCGAGCAGCACGCCCGGCCCCATCGTCGGAGCGAGGTTGACCTTCTTGACGTACTTGCCCTTGGCGGTCGAGGGCTTGGCCTTGACGACCGCGTCGAGCAGGGTCTGCGCGTTCTCGCGCAGCTTGTCCGGCTCGAACGACACCTTGCCGATGCCGACGTGGATGACTCCCGTCTTGTCCACGCGATACTCGACCTTGCCGGCCTTCGTCTCGCTCACGGCGTTACGCACGTCGAACGTCACCGTCCCCGTCTTCGGGTTGGGCATCAGGCCGCGCGGGCCAAGCACCTTACCGAGCGCGCCGACGAGGCGCATCATGTCGGGCGTGGCGATGACGGCGTCGAAGTCGAGCCAGCCGCCCTTGATCTTTTCGACCATGTCCTCGCCGCCGATGAAGTCGGCCCCGGCCTCTTCGGCCTCCTTCATCTTCTCGCCCTGCGCGATGACGAGCACGCGCTTCGACTTGCCGAGGCCGTGCGGCAGTACGACCGTGCCACGCACCAACTGGTCGGCCTTGCGCGGATCGACGCCGAGCCACATGGTGAGTTCGACCGTCTCGTCGAACTTCCGCGCCGTGACGGCGGAGACTTCCCTGACCTTCGACAGACCCTCTTCGAGTGTGTACTTCCGCCCGAACTCGATCTTCTCAAGCGCCGCGCGGTACTTCTTGCCGTGTGCTGCCATTTAACTTCCTCCGAGGTGCAAGCGGAGCGGACGACGGCCGCGCCTCCCTCTTCAAGAGGGATGAGGGCGGAGGGATGAG
>DASVES010000152.1:0-7432 GCA_036380435.1 Pyrinomonadaceae bacterium
CCGGGGCACGGCCACGACGACTTCGTCATCGGCAAGTCATACGGTCTGGAAATCTATTGCCCCGTCGACTCGGCCGGCCGCTTCACTTCCGAAGTCGAGCACTTCGCCGGCATGAGCGTGTTCGAGGCCAACCCGCGCATCGTCGAGTTTTTGCGCGAGTCGGGCGCGTTGCTCTTCAGCGAGGATTACCGGCACCGCTATCCGCACTGCTGGCGCTGCAAGAACCCCGTCATCTTCCGCGCCACGCCGCAGTGGTTCGTCTCGCTCGACGCGCCCTCCTCGGAGGCGCAGTCCGTGGAGACCGACGAGGACGGGCGCGACCTGACGAACTACACGGACAACGAGACGGACGTGCCGCAGTCTTTACGTCAGGGCGCGCTGCGCGAGATCGCCACCGTCGATTGGGTGCCGGCGTGGGGCGAGGGGCGGATGCGGAACATGCTGACGAACCGCCCCGACTGGTGCGTCTCGCGCCAGAGGGTGTGGGGCGTGCCCATCCCCGCCTTCTACTGCGCGGGCTGCGACGCGGCCGTCGCCGACGCCGAAGTCATCCGCCACGTCGCCGACATCTTCGAGCGCGAGTCGGCCGATGCGTGGTACGCGCGCGACCCGCGCGATCTCCTGCCCGAAGGCTTCAAGTGCCGGAAGTGCGAGGGCGCGGAGTTCACCAAGGAGACGGACATCCTCGACGTGTGGTTCGACAGCGGCTCGTCGTCCGTCGCGGTGCTCGAAAGTTATGAGGGCTTGCGCTGGCCGGCCGACGTTTATCTCGAAGGCGGCGACCAGTACCGCGGCTGGTTCAACTCGTCCCTGATAGTGGGCCTCGCCGCGCACGACCACGCGCCCTTCCGCACGGTCATCACGCACGGCTGGGTGGTCGATGTCGATTTGCAGAAGATGTCGAAGTCGCAGGGCAACGGCATCTCGCCGCACGAGGTCATCAAGGAGTCGGGCGCGGACATCCTGCGGCTGTGGGTCGCGTCGAGTGATTATCAGGAGGACGTGCGCTGCTCGGACGAGATCATGCTGCGCGCCGTGGACACCTACCGCAAGATGCGTAACACGGCCCGCTTCGCCCTCGGCAACCTCGCGGGCTTCGACCCCGCGCGCGACTCGGTGGCCGAAGACGAGCTGCACGAGACCGACCGTTGGGCGCTCGCCGAATTGGACGCCGTGACCGCGCGCGCGCGTGAGGGCTACGAGACTTACGCGTTCCACGCGGCCTATCAGGCGCTCTACCACTTCTGCACCGTCACGCTCTCGGCGCGCTACTTCGACATCATCAAGGATCGTCTCTACACGGCCGCCCCCCGCTCCCCGGCGCGGCGCTCGGCGCAGACGGCGCTCTACCGGATAGCCGACGCGCTCGCGCGTTTGCTTGCGCCCATCCTCGTCTACACGGCGGACGAAATCTGGGAGAACCTGCCGGCAGACGAAAGTCGGCCTGTCTCGGTTCACCTCGCGGAGTTTCCTGAGAAGTGCGAGACGCGCGACGACGAATTGATGGAGCGTTGGACGCGTCTGTTCGAGGTGCGCGACATGGTGCTCCCGAAGCTCGAAGAGGCGCGCACGGCGAAGTTGATCGGGAGTTCACTGGAGGCGCGCGTCGTTCTGAGCGCCGGCGAGTCGCCGGAGCTGCGCGACCTGCTCGAACGCTACAGTGACGAGTTGCGCTACCTGTTCATCGTGTCGGAGGTCGAGCTTGAAGAGCCGACAGCGGGCGAACTGTTGTCAGTTCGCGTCGAGCGTGCGCGCGGCGAGAAGTGCGAGCGGTGCTGGAACTACTCCGTGCGCGTCGGCGAGTCGGAGCGTTACCCGACGGCGTGCGAGCGTTGCGTCGAAGCACTACGAGAAATCGAACGTGAGGAGGCGGCGGGGTCATGAGCGAGGCGCGCAAGATCGGCTGGCGCGGGGCGTACCTGCTGGCGGCCGCGGGCGTTTACATGGCCGACCAGGCGTCGAAGGCGTGGGCGGCGCGGCGTCTGCGCTTCGGCGACACGGTCACGGTCGTCGAGCGCCTGCTCTACTTCGACTACGCGACCAACGACGGCATCGCCTTCGGGCAGTTGCAGGAGGGCGGCGAGTTCTCACGCTGGATGCTCGTGACACTGGCCGCGCTGGCCGCGGTCGCCGTGCTCGTCTATTTCTTCCGCACGCCGCGCGCGGAGGATCGCGTGCTCGGCGCGTGCGCGCTGCTGCTGGCCGGCATCGCCGGCAACCTCACCGACCGCGTGCGCCTCGGCCACGTCATCGACTTCGTCGAAGTGCATCTCGGCTCTTTCCAGTGGCCGACCTTCAACGTCGCCGACGCCGCCATCTGCGTCGGCGCGGGGCTGCTCGCGCTCGACATCATCCTCGAAGGAAAAGGGGTCAGGGGGAAAGGGGAAAGGAAGGAGGCGGAGGGCACCGCCTCGTGAGAGTGTGCCTCCTTTACCCCTTCCCCTTTTCCCTTTACCCTCTGACCTGAGATGTACCCAGAGCTTTTTCGCATCGGCGGCTTCCCCGTCAACACCTACGGCGTGCTTCTGGCGCTGGCCTTCCTCGTCGCGCTTTACGTCGCCTCGCGCCTCGGCGAGCGCGACGGGCTGCGGCGCGAGCGCATCTACGATTTGGGTTTGTGGATGCTTCTGGCGGGTCTCGTGGGGTCGAAGCTGCTGATGATGTTGGTCGAGCCGGAGTATGCCGAGAACCCCGCGCGGCTGCTGTCGCTCGACTTCCTGCGTTCGGGCGGCGTGTGGTATGGCGGCTTCATCGGCGGCGTCACGGCCGGCTACTTTCTGATGCGCCGCTGGAAACTGCCTTTCTGGAAGACGGCCGACTCCTTCGTGCCCGGCATCGCGCTCGCGCAGGCCATCGGCCGGCAGGGCTGCTTCGCCGCCGGCTGCTGCTGGGGCGAGCCGACGCTCCGAGCGTGGGGCGTACACTTCTCGGAGCACGGCCACTCGGTGACGGGCGTGCCGACGACTGTCGCGCAACTGGGCGCTTCCGAGCGCGCCGTCTGGGCCGAGCGACTGGGCGGGTTTGACGCGCCCGTCTATCTACATCCGACGCAGCTCTACGAGTCGTTCGCGATGCTCGCGGCCTTCGTCTTCCTGCTGTGGCTCCACCGTCGAAAGCGTTTCAGCGGGCAGGTCTTGCTGGCCTACGCCGCGCTCTACGGCGCCGTGCGCTTCACGATTGAGTTCTTCCGCGCCGACCCGCGCGGCGACATCGCCGGCCTGACATCGCTCACCGGCCTCTCCACCTCGCAAATCATCAGCCTCCTCATCGGACTCACGGGAGTAATCCTCCTCGTCGTCCGCCGGCGGCGTGCGCCTTCCGCGCCCGAGTCGGACGGCGAGGCCGCGGTCACTAACACGGCGAGCGCGTAAAAGAAAACTGTAGCCGGGGTCGGTCGAGTCAACGGCCCGCTCAAGAGGCAAGAGATTCAGACAGGATTAACAGGGCGGACAGGATGAAGAAGAGTAGATTTGAGATTTGAGATTTCAAATGATCTCATCCCGTTAGTCCTGCATATCCTGTCCATCCTGTTAATTCCTTCTTGGTTGGGGCAGCGGACAAGTCTGCTGCCCAGACAATCGACGCGGGGACGTGGTGCATGAGTGAGGAACAACTTATCGGGCCGGAGGCGGAGACGCTCGCGTTTCACGCCTCGGCGGAAGAAGCGGGCGAGCGCCTCGACGCGTTCCTTGCGGCGCGCATCGCGACCCAGAGCCGCAGCGCGATCAAGCGGCTCGTCGATGACGGCGACGTGCTCGTTGACGGACGCGTCGTCAAGCCTTCCTACAAGCTGCGCGGCGGCGAGGAGATCGAGGTCGAGACACCCCCGCCTCCGCCGCTCGAACTCGCCGGCGAAGACATCCCGCTCGACATCGTCCACGAGGACGACGACATCGTGGTCGTCAACAAGCCGGCCGGCATGGTCGTCCACCCGGCGGCCGGCGTCCCCTCGGGCACGCTCGCCAACGCGCT
This sequence comes from Pyrinomonadaceae bacterium, assembly GCA_036380435.1. Taxonomy (GTDB): domain Bacteria; phylum Acidobacteriota; class Blastocatellia; order Pyrinomonadales; family Pyrinomonadaceae; genus DASQDT01. The sequence continues at coordinate 3,973 of DASVES010000152.1, forward strand.
CGTTTACCACTTCCAACAACTCCCGACGCGCGGCGGCGAGGCCCGCCCCGGCATCGTCCACCGGCTGGATCGCGACACGTCGGGGCTGATCGTCGTCGCCAAGACGCCGCAGGCGCACGAACACCTCTCCGAGCAATTCCGCGTGCGCGAGGTACACAAGTCTTACGTCGCGCTCGTCCACGGGCGCGTCGAGGGCGAGCGTGGGCGCATCGAGGAGTCGCTGGCGCGCGACCCCCGTCACCGCACGCGCATGGCGGTGCGCCGCGGCGGGCGCGCGGCCCTCACGCTGTGGCGCGTGCGCCGACGCTACGGCCGCTTCACGCTGCTCGACGTGGAGATCAAGACCGGACGCACGCACCAGATACGCGTCCACGCGGCGTGGATGAAGCACCCCGTAGTCGGCGACGAGACTTACAACGACGGGCGCGACCGGAGCATGTCCGACCCAGCCTTGCGCGCGCGCATCCGCGCCATCGGCCGGCAATTCCTCCACGCCGAGCGGCTCGCCTTCGCCCACCCGAGCACGGGCGAGCGCCCGCTGTTTACGGCCCCGCTCCCGCCTGAGCTTTCCACCTTTCTCGACACGCTGGAGGCCGCCGAAGCGACGACGCGCGAATGAGCGTCAACGCCGGTCATGGCTGTAGGAGCGGGGCACGTCCGCGACCCTTCCCGGCGAAAGAATTATTAACATGGATGGGCAGGATGAACAGGATGGAGAAAGAGCTGATTTAAGATTTGAGATTTCAGATTTTAAATCTTCATATCCTGCCCATCCTGCCCATCCATGTTAATTTTTTCATTGGCAACGGGCCGTGGACGTGCCCGGCCCCAAGTATGCGCCCGCGCGCTTTCGTTGTTATACTGTGCCCCTCCCGGCGCGAACCCCAACGCTGTAAGCAACGACTCTCCTCGCGGCGGGCATCCAAAACGCGGATCACGAGCGAACCCAAAACGGGCGCCCCTGAGGCGGTTCCCTCCGGCTCGCAGTTTCAGTTAATTATGAGAACAGCCATCTTTTCGTTCCTCCTCCTGACGCTCGCCGCAGGTCTTCTGGGCGGCGGGGCCTTGTCGCTCGCATATGAGCCGCAGGGAGCGCCGCAGACGCCCGCGCCGCGCGCGACGCCCACGCCCGTTGACGACGACGATGTCGTGGGCATCAGAATCCCGCTCGTGCGTCTGCCGATCTCGGTCGTGGACAAGAAGGGCCAGCCCGTGGCGGGTCTTTCGGCCGGCGACTTTCAGATTTTCGAGGACAAGAAGGCGCAGCAGTTCGAGTTGCTCTCCCGTGCCGAGGAGTTGGAGCGGCTGCCGGTCTACGTCGGCGTGCTGATGGACACCTCCTCGTCCACGGCCGGCAAGCTCAAGTTCGAGAAGGAGGCGGCGCTCAACTTCGTCCACACGGTCGCGCGTCTGCGTAAAGACCGCGTCGCCTTCCTCACCTTCGACCACGAGGTCACTCTGCGGCAGGACTTTACAGACAAGCTCGACCTGCTCGACAAGGCCATCAACGCCGTCAAGGCGCCGGGCAGGCAAACCTCTCTCTACGATGCCATCTGGATTTTCTGCAACGAGAAGATGCGCGGCGTCGGCTCGGCGCGGCGCGCGCTTGTCGTCATCACGGACGGCGACGACACCTACAGCCGCGCCACGCTCAAAGACGCCATCGACATCGCGCAACGCACCGAGACGGTCATCTTCGCCATCTCGACGAAGGGCGGGTTCTCGGGAAGCGCCGTCCCCGGCGTCGAGGCCCAGACGGTGAAGGACTCGGGCGACAAAGACCTCGTTAAGCTCTGTGAGGAGACGGGCGGCCGCGCCTTCTTCACGGGCGACATGCTCGCTCTGGAGCGCTCCTTCACGACCATCGCGAAGGAGATACGCTCGCAGTACATCGCCACCTATCGCCCGTCGAACGACCGCTACGACGGCAGCTACCGACGCATCGAGGTCAAGCTCGCCTCCGAGCGCGACGGCCTCAAGGTGCGCGCCAAGCGCGGCTATCTCGCGGTGTCCGACACGGTGAAGTGAGAAAGACCGTGAATCGTCAATCGTGAATCGTCAATCGACGGGTTGCTGCCCGACCACTTGCGATTCATTGCTCAGGTCGAGTCATCACTCAACCACGATTCACGGTTGACGATTGACGATTTACGGGGTTTTACAGATGTTCCGTCGCAGTCAAATCGCTCGCGCCCTGGCGCTCCTGATTTCGTTCGCGTCCGCGGCCGTCGCCGGCAGCGGCTTGCTGTCGTCGCCGTCGAGCGCGCGGGCCTCGCAGTCGCACGCCCAGTCGCAGGAGGCGGAGACGAGCCGGTCGCGCCGCGCCGGATTGGCGCAGGAGGGTGACGCTGCCGCCGCGCCGTCCGACCAGCAACAGCAGACGACGCAGCCCGCCCCGCGCCCGACGCCCACACGCCCCGACGAGGAGATCGACGACGACGAGGTGCTGCGCGTCGAGACCGACCTGACGAACGTGTTGTTCACGGCCGTTGACAAGAACAAGCGCTTCGTCATCAACCTCCGGCAGGAGGACATCGAGGTCTACGAGGACGGCGCGCGCCAGGAGATTTTCACCTTCCAACGCGAGACCGACCGGCCGCTCTCGCTCGCCATCCTCATCGACACCAGCGCCTCGCAGGAGCGCACGCTCCCCGAGGAGAAATCGGCGGCGCAGCGCTTCGTCGATGCCGTCATCCGCAAGGCCAAGGATGAAGTGGCCGTGCTCTCCTTCACCGGCGAGACGACGCTGGAGCAATCTCTGACGGGCGACCCCGCGCGCGTCCGCCGGGCCATCGACCGGGTGGAGTTCGTCCCGCCCTCGGGCTACATCGGCGGCGGCGTCATCGTCCCCGGCGGCACGCCCCCCATCTCCGGCACCAACCAGCGCCTCGCCGGCTCGACCGCCATCTGGGACTCCATCTGGGTCACGTCCAAAGAAGTTCTCTCAGAGTCGTCCGACAAGACGCGCCGCGCCATCATCCTGCTCTCTGACGGCATCGACACCAGCAGCCAGCTCAAGATGGCCGAAGCCATCGACGGCGCCATCCGCGCCGACGCCGTCATCTACGCCGTCGGCATCGGCGACAACTTCTTCGACGGCGTCGATCAAGGCTCGATGCGTAAGATCGCCGAGCGCACGGGCGGGCGCGCCTACTTCCCCCGCAACGAGGAAGACCTGCGCGTGGCCTTCGCGCAGATTCAGGAGGAGCTGCGCTCGCAGTATCTCGTCGCCTACTCGCCGACCCGGAAGGCGAAGGACGGCACCTTCCGCAACGTCAAGATCGAGGTCGTCAACCCCGAGCTGCGCCGGCAGAATTTGCGCCTGACCTACCGTCAGGGCTACTTCGCACAAACGGCCGCCGCCCCCTCCCGCAAGCCTTGAGCGACGCTCGGCCGATTCGTATTACCGACCGTTTAGAGGCGGGCCATGCCCGCCGGCTCAAGCAACGAGTCTTGAGCC
>DASVES010000153.1:0-43053 GCA_036380435.1 Pyrinomonadaceae bacterium
AGCGGGTTGTAGCTACGGGAGCGTCAACCCGCTCGCTACCGCCCGCGGTACTGTGCCGGCATCACGCTCACGGATTCAAACGAAAGGCACGCAGATGAAATACCCTCCCTGGTAAGCCTCAGCCGAAGCCACTGCTGAACGCGTCGCAAATCCCGCGGCACACGTGCCGCGAAGGCTCCGCTACGCGCTCGCCCGCTCGGTGATTCCACCTCCACGGTCAGACGTTTTCACCTCACCCGCAACCGAAAACGTCCTCGAAGAAACCTTCGCCGTGAAAGGAGAGTCACCCTTGTCGCAAGGACTCCGCTCGTCTGTTCAAAACACTTCCGCCCGGCGCACGCCGGCGCGGCGGTTTTCTTACTTTATCTACACGCTGCTCCTCGTCGAATTCCTCGACGAGTTCGTCTACGGCGCACGCGAAGCGGCCTGGCCGCTCGTGCGCGACGACCTGCGTCTGTCTTACGCGCAGATCGGCCTGGCGCTCGCCGCGCCGGGGATCGTCGGCATCATCATCGAGACCTTCCTCGGCGTCCTCGGCGACGTGTGGAACCGCCGCGCACTCGTCCTCGGCGGCGGACTCTTCTTCGCGGCTGGCACGTTGCTCGTCGCGTCTAGCGACAGCTTCACGTTGCTGCTCGTCGCGCTGTGCGTGTTGTCGCCGGCGTCGGGCGCGTTCGTCGGTCTCTCGCAGGCGGCGCTGATGGACGCGGAGCCGGCGCGGCGCGAGCAGAACATGGCGCGCTGGGCCTTCTCCGGCTCGCTGGGCAACGTGGCCGGGCCGCTCGCGCTCGGGGCCGCCGTCGCGCTCGGCTGGGGTTGGCGCGGCCTGTTCCTTTGCCTGGCGGCGCTCACGCTTGTCGTGGTCGTGGCCGCGTGGCGTCTGCCCTTCCCCGTCCCCACAGCGGGCGTTGACGATGACGATGCAGTGCGGCACGGACTGCGCGCCGGACTCCGCGACGCTTTGCGCGCGCTCCGGCGGCGCGAGGTCGTGCGCTGGCTTTTGCTTTTGGAGTTCGGCGACTTCACGTGGGACGTGCTGCGCGGCTTCCTCGCGCTCTACTTCGTGGACGTGGTCGGCGTGTCGCTCTCCGAGGCCGCCTTCGCCGTCTTCGTGTGGACGCTCGTGGGTCTGCCCGGCGACTTCCTGATCATCCCGTTGCTGGAACGCGTCCGCGGCCTGAGCTATCTGCGCGTGAGCACGGCCTGCGTCATCGTCCTCTTCCCCGCTTTCATGCTGGCGCCGGGGATGACGGCGAAACTCTTCGCGCTCGGACTGCTCGGCCTCGCCAACGCCGGCTGGTACTCCATCCTCAAGGCGCAGCTCTACAAAGAGATGGAGGGGCGCAGCGGCGCCGTGATGACGCTCCAGAACGTCTCCGGCATCATCAGCTCGACGGCGCCGCTCGCGCTCGGCGCCTTCGCCCAGAGGTACGGCCTCGAAGCGATGATGTGGCTGCTCCTCGTCGGCCCCCTCGTGCTGCTCGCGGGGCTGCTCACGACGAGAGACGACGCGGGGCCAGCGCCGTCTTCATAAACAATTAACGGGGCCACGCGCACGCGTCGGCCTTCCCTTTTCCGATGGTAGCCAAGCGCGTCGCCCGCCGATATACTTGAGGCCCTTAGAAACAGTACCGCGAGCGGTAGCGAGCGGGTACGCCCGTGATGAGAGGCCCGCCTCGCGCATCGACACCCTCGAGGCTCCCGCTCGCGGTACTGTCCCCCGTAATCAACACGCGAGGAGGCGCTTCTTGTCGGACGAGCTTCTGGAATGGCGGCGCGAGTTCCCAATTTTGGAGAGCTGCGCTTATCTCATCTCGCACAGTCTGGGCGCGATGCCGCGCGGCGCTTTCGGGCGTCTGCAAGACTACGCCGAGTTGTGGGCGACGCGCGGCGTGCGGGCGTGGGCCGAGGGGTGGTGGGAGATGCCGCTCACGGTGGGCGACGAGTTGGGGCGCATCATCGGGGCCGAACAAGGCTCCGTCGCCATGCACCAGAACGTCTCGGTCTGCCAGTCGCTCATCCTCTCCTGCTTCGACACGACGCCCGAGACCCGGCGCAACAAGGTCGTCTACTCTGAGCTTGAATTCCCTTCGGTGATGTACGTCTATGAGGCGCACGCGCGCGACGGGCGCTACCGCATCGAGCGTGTCAAGTCCGACGACGGCGTCACGGCGTCGCTCGAACGGATGCTTGAAGCGATTGACGAGGAGACGCTGCTCGTCCCCATCTCGCACGTCCTCTTCAAGAGCGCGTTCCTTCAGGACGCGCGCGCTATCACGGAGCGCGCGCACGAGGTCGGCGCCCTCGTCGTCCTCGACACCTACCAGTCGGCCGGCACCGTCCCCTTCAGCGTCAAAGACCTGGACGTTGATTTCGCCACGGGCGGCTCGGTGAAGTGGCTCTGCGGCGGCCCCGGCGCGGGCTACCTCTACGTCGCGCCGCGCCTGCGCGGGGCGCTGGAGCCGAAGGTCACGGGCTGGATGGCGCACGCCGCGCCCTTCGCCTTCGAGGACGCGCCCATCCGCTACGCCGACGGCGCCGCGCGCTTCCTCCACGGCAGCCCGGCCGTCCCCGCGCTCTACGCGGCCGAGTCCGGCTACAAAATCATCAACGACATCGGGGTCGAGCGCATTCGCGCCAAGAGCATGCGGCAGACGCAGCGACTCATCGAACTCTGCGAGGAGGCGGGTTTTCAAGTCACCTCCCCGCGCGACCCCGAACGGCGCGGCGGCACCATCACCGTCGCCGTCCCGCACGCGGCGGCCGTCACGCGCGAACTCATCCGCCGTGAGATTATCGTCGATTACCGCCCCGGCGCCGGCGTCCGCCTCTCGCCCCACTTCTACACGAAGGATGAGGAACTTGAAGGGGCCGTCAGCGAGATGCGCCGAATCATCGATACCCGCGCCTACGCCGAGCACGAGGCCGCGGGCGCGGCATTCTAAAAGCAGTGACGAGTGACGAGTAAGACGAGCTTTGACAACTCGTCACTCGTCACTCGTCACTTTCTGTATGGCCGAAGATACGGCGACGGCGGCCTGCTCTCGCGAATCCGCCGACAGGCTGCTCAGTTGTCTACGAGCGCGGGCGAGTTATCAACCGGGACCTTCCGGCGCGGGTCGGGGATGTGAATCTACTGCCCTCCAGTTCTCCCTACGGTTCAAGCAGTTGACACAGAAAGTCATTGCAGAAGAGGCCGTTCGGATCGAGCTGCTTGCGGTAAGCGTCGAAGGCTTCCTGGCGTGCGCCGCGGCGTCGCCGGAGGTCGGCCAGAAAGTTCTCGTTGAAAGGTTCGGTATGCTTGCCTGATTCGTCGGTCGGGTCGTAGAAGCCGTACATCTTGCCGTGATGCGGGAAGCCACCCATTGCGACCCATTTCCTCTCGACATCGGCGAAAAACTGTAGAAGCTTGGCGGTATACCGGGGGCGCGCCGTCTGGTCATACTCCACGAAGCCGATCAGGTCGAGATTGATGAACCAGGTGTTGGCGGGGGCTTCGGTGAACGTCCCCGACATGGCCGTGTCGCCGCCCTTGACGAAGCGAAACTCCATCGGCGCCGCGATGTGGAAGTTGCCGTCTTTCAAGACGATCTGGGAAACGACATCCAGTCCGTCCCAAACTTTGCCGAGGCCCGCATCGTCGAGGTTGGGCAGCGGTACGTAGTAAGACATGAAAATGACTCGCACCGCGCCCGTCAGCCACATCTCCGAATGCGACTTGTTGGCCGTGGCAACGTCCGGCTCGATCACCTCGAAGGTGATGGCCGAGATAACAGCGGGATTGTCGAAGCCATCTTCAATAACACCAAGTGGGGTATTGCCAGGGCTTTTTACATACTGTGCCCGCTGGGCCGCGTCGGCGCCGTATTTAGCAAATCCCCCCAGATATGGTGCGCCGTATGAGGGTGGTTGTTTGCCGGCAAGGACACACGCATTGGGTGGCTCAGGGCTTGGCGGCTGGTTCGGAGTTTTCGGAGACGGGTTGTCTTTCACGTCCCAATGCAGCGCGAGGAAGTTCTTGGTGTACAAAGGGAACCCGACATTACTTGTGGCGTAAGGGGTGAAGAACGTTTCCAGCCGCGTGTGCTGTCCGATGAGCGTCTTGAATTTCTTCACGAAGGCCGTTTTGTCGGCGAGACCTAAGCGCTCCGTGCCGCCCTGAAGCGTCGTCGCATACGGGCGGCTCATGGCATCGAGGGTGATCGACGTGACTATCCCCAGACCGCCCAAAGACACGCGGGCGAACTGCAAAGGCGACCAGCCGGCGACCTTCGGCGACTGCGCATCAATCGTTGTCACCGTCCCATCGGCAAGCAGGAGGTTGAACGCCGCCACGGTTTCCGCGAAGATCGGCGCGTCCATTGTGCCGCCGTGCACGTCAACCGCGGTCATCCCGCCGAGGCTGAAAAAGCCGCCGGCCGTAACCGTTTTCATCATGAGGTTGTGACGGGTCAGGAAGGCGTCCAGCTCATCCTCGCGAACGCCCGCGTTCAACGTGACCTGATTCTCTCCCGGCCCCAGCACGAGGCGCTGGTCATGTGCGTCTCCCAAATCCGCATAACACGACATATCCACAAGATACTCCTTAGTCATCTGCGGCGCCGCGTTACGGTTGTCACTGATCACCAGCGGCGGCTGCGAATGCCGCTGGCCGGAGACTCGGATGGTCGCGCCTTTTATCTTTGAGACCTCGGCGAGCACCTGCTTCAATTCGGCGAGGTTGGTCGGCACGAAGTAGTATTTCGTGCCATCAGACGAGGGATTGTGGACCAGATTTCCGCTCCAGTTCTGCCAGATTGGAGCCGAAGGGGAGGGGACGCTTGCTTTTGTATTGTTCGCCATTCTTACCTTCCTTCCTGGGGTCTTCGGTGTTCGTAATAAACCATTCCGTCGGCGAGAGCCTGTGGGGCGTGCTCAACGCCGCCCTCATCGTCGGCCTCTCGAAAGATGCGCCACTCGGCCTCGTGCCCGGGGACTTTGTGCTCGGCCCCTGGCTCGGACTGCTCGGATTCGTCGGCGTGATCGTCTTGCTGTACGGGTGGATGCTGCGTCGGTCGGCAGCGGCCCGGTAGCTTGGGGAGACAGCTTCGATTACCAGAGGGCGTCTGAAGAGCAGGCTTTTCCGCACGCCCTCTGGTCGTTCACTCTGTGGCCCTTACTGCCGCAAGTCCAAGAGCCAGATGTCGCTTTCCGATTCGTAAAGCGAAAAGTAAATCAGCCGGTCGTCGTTCGAAATCCCGATTCCGCGAATCTCGTCCTGCCCAGTGTCGAAGACTTCCAGCATGCGTTTTGTCACGATGTCCGCGATGTAGGCCTTACTTCCGGCGGAGAAGACAAAGCGCCGGCTGTCTGACAGCCACATCGGGTCCGACAGCCACATCGGATAGCCTTCGACTTGCGCCACTTTTTCGTACTTGCGGCGCGCGAATGAATAATAGCCGACCGCCGACTCAGCGCCGTCGAATGTTCCCGCCAGCTTTCCCCCGTCCGGCGACCAGTCCCACGCCAGGAAGTGTGTCTCGCCCTCGGGCGCCGGGAGAGGGTCGCGAGTCTGATGCGTCCAGTCCTTATCGGCGTCGATGATCGCGTTCAGGAAGTTGCTCTGAAAGAGTAGGCGTTTGCCGTCGGGCGACCAGAGCGGAAACGACGCGCTGCTCTCACTGCTGAAGGTGTGTTGGCGCAGGTTCGTGCCTTCCAGGTCGAGCGACCAGATTTCGTAGTTCCCGCTGCGGTCGGACGCGAACGCTATCCGCTTGCCGTCGGGCGACCAACGCGGGTAGCGGTCGAAGAACTTGTCGTTCGTCACGTCGCGCCAGTCGCGGCCGTCGCGGTTGACGACGGCGATGTCGTCCTGAGACCGGCGGGGGACGCGCATGACAAACTGTTTGCCGTTGGGCGAAAGCTCGGGGCGCACGACCCGCCGGTCGCCGCGAGTCACCCAGAAGGGTTGACCGACAATTTTCTCGCTCTCCGGGTTAAACTCGACGGCCCGGATGTTCGATTGCTCGCTTGTCTGAACGTAGAGCAGACGCTGGCCGTCGCGCGAGAAACTCAAATGCCAGTTGAAAGCCGAAGGCGTCACCACGGCTTCCGGCTCGCCCAGGACCCTGCCGGTCTCTTCCTCGACGGCGACCCGCCAGAAACTCATATTGCCGTTCCGGTCGCTCACGAAGTAAAGAAACCTGCCGTCGGGCGACCAGACCGGATTCCAGTTCGTGGAGGCGCCTTTCGTCACCGCCACCGGCTCGCCGCCGCCGCCGTTCGCAACGGTCGCGATGTCGCTACGCCCGACGTTCGGCGGCATGAACCAGTACGCGATTCGGTGGCCGTTCGGCGACCAGGACGGCTGCATGGCGTCGGCCTCGGTGAGCAGTCGTGTGGCGCCCGTCCCCAAACTGATAACCCGGATCGCGCTGGTAATGGTCGTCCGCGTGCTGGGGACATCGCGCCCGGCGGTGCTGTAAGCGATCTCTTTCCCGTCCGGGGACCATGAAGGGTGATGACCGCCGGCGACGACGAGGCGGGCGTTCTCGCCCGTGGCCTCCATGACGTAGATGCCCGCCGGCTCTCTGGTCGAGCGAAACGCGATGCGGTCGCCGCCCGGAGAAAACGCCGGCTGACTCTCGTCGGAAGCCGTGTCCGGCGTGAGCAATGTTGCGTTCTTGCCGCCGACGCGTTGCAGAAAGAGGTCCCAGTTCCCCTTGACCCGGCTCGCGTAAACGAAACTCTTTCCGTCAGGCGCGAGAGTCGGGAAGTGTTCTGTCCCCGGCTGGTCTGTGAGTTGAACATGAGTGGCGCGCCCCCAGTCGAGCGGCGTCGCCGCCGGCGATTGCGAGAACCACCAAACGGCGACACCCACCGCCGCGAGCACGAGAACCGCCGCGACCGGGAGAACCAGCCGGGCGCGGGGCGCCGTCGGGCCGGCAGATTTTTCAATTGCCCTTCCGCGCGCGCTCCCTGTGCCGGATTCGATTGCGCGCAGCAGCCGGCGGAGGTCGGCGCGAAAGTCGGCCGCGGTCTGGTAACGAAGATCGCGGTCTTTCTCAAGCGCCTTATCAAGTATCAAATCCAATTCCGAGGGAAGCGTGGGATCGATGGAACTGGCAGAATCCGGCTCGCTCGACAGGATGGCGTTAACTGTCACACGCCTCTCCCTCCCCTCGAAAGGTTTGCGTCCCGTGACCATCTCGTAGAGGACGACGCCGAGGCTCCAGATGTCGGTGCGGTGGTCAGTCGTTTCGCCCGCCGCCTGCTCGGGCGACATGTAGGCGAGCGTTCCCAGCGCCGCGCCCGCCTGCGTATGTGCTGCATCAGCCTCCCGGGCTTCGGTCAGCTTCGCCAGACCGAAGTCGAGGAGTTTCACATAGCCGTCGGGCCGCACCATGATGTTATCCGGTTTGATGTCGCGGTGAATGATGCCCGAAGCGTGGGCGGCGGCGAGGGCCTCCGCGACCTGCCCCGCGATTGACAAACCGTCTTTGAGCTTCAGCCCGTTTCTCATCATCGGGCGGAGCGTCTGACCCTCGACGAACTCCATCGCGATGAAATTGAGTCCGCCGGCTTCGCCCACTTCGTAAATGGTGACGAGATTCGGGTGGTTCAACGCCGACAGCGCCAGAGCTTCGCGCTTGAAGCGTGTGGCCCGTTCCACGTCGGCGACGAAATGGCGCGGGAGAATTTTGAGCGCCACCCTGCGGTTGAGCTTCATCTCTCGCGCGAGGTAAACCTCACCCATCCCGCCCGAACCTAACAGGCTCTCGATGGTGTAATTCCCGATGTCTTTGCCGACGAGTGATTGGTGGGAGGTTAGTTGAGAGTCCTGCGCCATGGCTTGCGCCGCGATCTTCATCGCGGAGCGTTCCATGAACCCAGACGCCTGTGATTGCGCCCGGAGCAGGCTCAACACTTCACCGCGCAGGGCGGGGTCCCCGACGGTCGCCTCCGCTACAAATCGTTCGCGCTCACGCTCCGGCAGATCGAGAGCCGCGTCAAGCAGGGCGTCTACTTGTTTCCACAGTTCTTCGTCCATCGGCTCAAGCGTTACTCAGTTCTCGATACAACCATGCCTTAGCTTTGTTCCATTCGCGCATCACGGTGACGGGCGCGATGCTCATCACCTCGGCCGTCTCTTCGACCGACAGCCCGCCGAAGAAACGCAGTTCCACGATCCGGCTCTTACGCTCATCAATCCGCGCCAACTCCTTCAGCGCCTCATCGAGCGCGAGCAGATCAGAATCTTTTTCCACGGTTACGGTCATCGCCTGCTCAAGCGAGATGTGACGCGCCTCCACGTCCTGGGCGACGCGCGGACGCCGGCGCGCGAAGTCCACAAGGATGCGGCGCATGATCTGGGCCGCGGCGCCGAAGAAGTGCGCGCGGTTCTGCCAGCGGACGGCCTTCCAGTCAATCAAACGCAAATAGGCTTCGTTTATCAGCGCGGAGGTTTGCATGAGGTGGTCGCCGCGCTCCCGCCTCATGTAGTGGCTCGCGAGGCGGTGCAATTCCGCGTGAACGAGCGGGGCCAGCCGGTCGAGGGCAGCCTCATCGCCGTCACTCCAGGCGACTAGAAGTTCAGTCAGGTCGCGGGACTCGAGCGCGTCCATACGTGGCTACTTGTAAAAAAAGAGGCTATCTAAAATTAGCGAGGCGGGTGCGGGGAACGTATCCAATTTACCATACCGAGCCATGTGCTTCGCACCCTGAGAAGGGTTCACGATCTCACACGTGAAAATTCATTTCCCTCGATGATAGTTTTCGCGCGAGATTTACGCCTTAGGGGTTGGAAGCGCACTGTCGGCTTCGAATGGTTTTCTCAAGCGCGTGGGCAACGACTGAGAATAAACAAAATCACAAGTTACAACCCCAAAAGGAGACCTAAACGAATGAAAACCAAACTCACAGTAATGCTTTTGACGCTCACCGGGCTAATGATACTCGCCGGCCAGATTGGCGGAGGAAGTTTGGCAGCCACGGTGGACGATCAAGTCAATCCCCACTACAAAGGCGGCTCAACCTTCAATCTGGTCAATGCCGGACCGAATGTCGCTCGGTGCGGGGCATTTCCAGAAAACATCGAGCTGAGTTTCACAGGCTCGGGAATCGACACGGAAGGCGGCTACAACACCGCCGTTTTCTCTGCGTGTACCAACACCACAACCAATCTCGTCTTCGACCTGAAAGCGACCGATACGTATGTGCAGACCGGCGATCAGGTCTTCATCGAAGGAGACCCCTTCGTGCTGGCGCCGAACCCCGCCATCTGCGCCGCCGCGAATGCTCACGGCGTACCTTTCCGTGTCGCCGGCGGCACCGGAAAGTACGCGGGGGCGACGGGCCACGGACGTTTCCACATCGCCAGCAACCTGACCCCGTGTAACGGGCAAACGCCGCCGTCGCAAGTTTGGTTTGAGGGAGTGATTAAGTGGCAGCAGTAAGCACGCCCGTTGTGTCCTCAAGTTTCCACGGCGCGCGCAAGGTCGAGGGTTGGAGGTGGCGCTCGGCCGCCACCTCCGCCTCACGTTCGCGCCCGCGCCCGCGCCGCCTCGGCCGCCGCCAACTCGTCCCCGGCCTCCATGCAGTCACTCAATGACAATATGCACGCCGGCGCTACTTCGGGCGAAACTCATGTCTTCCGTGACCGGGGCAGGCGAGGTTCGTCGCTTCTCTGACGTTCAGCGCCGGGCGGTGGGCGTGTTGAGGAAGACGGCGGCTCGCGTCTGAGGGCGGGCAGTTTGAGCGCGTCGCATCACTTCATCACTCGTCAGCGCTCTCATAAACTCGACGAGGTGGTTCATCTCTTCATCCGTCAAATTAAGCGGGCGCATTCTTTGGTCAAGATGGGCATTCGGCTCGCCGCCCCGATTATAAAACCTGACCACGTCGAGGAGGGTCTTCTCCGAGGCGTTGTGCATGTAGGGCGCCGTCAATTCTATATCTCGCAAGGTGGGGGTTTTGAAAGCGCCGATGTCTTTCGCCTGCCCGGTGACGAGGTAGCGGCCGAGTTCGGAGACAGCCTGTGTGTGGGCCAGCGTGTTGGCCGCGCGGCGGCGTTCAGGTTTCGACGTTTGAAACTTTCGGGCAGCGAGGATCAGACGGTCGAAGTTTGTGTTCTTTGTCGCCACGCCGGTGTTGTGGAAGCCGGCGTCGGTGAAGAACGGCGCGGAAGAATTGAACGTGTGACACTCGCTGCATTTCGCCTTCCCTCTGAACAACTCCCATCCGCGCTTTTGCGCCGGCGTGAGGGCAGGCGAGTCGCCTTCGATAAATCTGTCGAAAGGTGAGTTGCCCGTGAGTTGCGTGCGCTCGAAGGCGGCGATGGCTTTCACGATTCTGTCGAGCGTAATCTCTTCCTCACCGAAGACTTGTCGGAAGCCCTGCCGGTATTCGGGAATCGCGCTCAAACGCGCGATCAGCACGTCATAACCGGGCATCCCCATCTCCAGCGGATTGATGAGCGGCTGCTTCGCCTGCTCTTCGAGTGAAGGCGCGCGGCCATCCCAGAACAACTGCTCATTAAACATCGCGTTGAGGATGGTCGGGGCATTACGCGTGCCAACTTTGTCGCTGACGCCGACGGCGAGCGCTTTGTTGTCGGCGAAGGCCGTGGCCGGGTCATGGCAGGTCGCACAACTGACGGTTCCGTCCGCCGATAGACGCTTGTCGAAATAGAGACTCTCGCCGAGCGCGACCTTCTCCGCCGTCATCGGATTGTCGGCGGGGATGAGCTTCCGCCAGAGTTTAGGAGAGATGCCGCGCGGGATGGCGGGCTGATAAGCATGGACGCGGGTCGAGTTTGCGGCGCGGGTCGGGCCGCCGACGAGGAATGCGTAGAGACTCCCCGGAACGAAGAGGAAGAAGAAGGCCAGCTTGATTGTTTTAATCGAAAACCGCATGGACTTAATTCTTCGGTGCGGCAGTAACTTCAAGGTCACTGCCTCAGACAGTCCTCTACTATCCCAGCGTTTGCCGGTCGAACCAGACGTCTTCGTGATGCGCGAGGTCGAAGCGAAAGCCGAACGGCAGCGCAATCAGACGGGCGAGATCGGGCCGTGCGGCGGTGAGGTGATACAGGTGCTCCCGCTTGAGGGAATCGGTATTGCCGTCGTACCTGTCGGTTGTTATCCACCACCCGGACATGTGCTCCGGCGACGGATAGCGGACGCCCTGCACTGTGTCGCCCTCGAACACGCCATCCGAGACGACGACGAGTTGATCGGGTCTGGGCGGAGTAAAATCGCCCCCGAACTTGCGGCACACCTCATGTTGGTCGCGCCAGTAGGTGAGGGTGAGCTGAGCGCCGATCACAAAAGCGGTCGCGCCGGCTTCGTGCTCCCACACCTCAAGTAAACCGTCGTCGGCCAGGCTGAATTTGGTTAACCAATACCCGTAGGCGAGAGTCTCATCGGGGCGAAGGCGCGCGCCCCGTTCGATGTAGGCCGCCACGAATTTGAGGAACGCCTCGCACTCCCCGAGCAGCGCCGCGTCCCGGACGCGCACACGCAGTTCCGGCTGGTCGTCGTCGGCGAGGCCGCTCGTTCGCACGCTCAGTCCCTCCGCGATGAGAGCAAGGTTCTCCATTCGTCTCAAGGTCGTGTCGCTTGCCGTACCTCACCTCCCTGCGTCCGACTACATGAGAGGCAATGCGGGTACAACTCCTGCGGGCCGCCGTTCGGATTAAGTTGATTGGGCGGCTGGTGATCAGGGATGTGGTTGCCGCTCTTGGTGCCGGGGTCTTTGCTCCCGCAGGTGTGGCAACCCGTCTCCTGACCAATCCGGTTTATATCAGAGCGCTCCTGCGGCGTGAAGTCGCGCTGCGGCCCGCGCGCCGGGATGGATTCTCCGGCGTGTGGGCCGGGCTGAAGAGTCTTGCAGGAATTATGGACGAGGACTCCGAGGGCGGAGACGAAGTAAGTGTGTGTGTTCTCGACCTCGAAGTTGTAGACGGTCGCGCTCTCCGCGCGCCGCTCCACCTTGAGCACGCGCACCCAACCGCCCGCGGGGCGGCGCACGTGGTCGCCGACGCGCAACATGGCCGCACCGACCCACTCGCCCTCATCGTCTTCGTCAGCATCACCGTCGCCGAGACAGTCGCGGGCGCGATGAACGTAGAACGGGTGCTCGTCCGTCGTGCCGAGCGGCGCGTTCTCCGCGCCCTCGACCGTGACTAAGATCAACGCCTCCGCACGCCGCACGAACGTCTGCGCCACTTTTTGATACTCTGCCTGCCGGCTCTCTTCATTCCAGGAGAGCACGCGGTCGCCCGCTTTGATTTCCTCAATCGGGCGGGCGCCGTCCGCGGTATGCACGAGCGTCCCTGCCACGAAGCAATTGGGGGCTTGGCGGGCGGCGTCAATCACGTCGTCGCCGTGCTGGAGCGCGCGACGGCCAGCCCCGAGGCCGGTGAGGAAAGGCACTGCCGCCCCGACCACGTCGAGGCCGAGATTGCCCATGTTGTCCCAGAAATTCTTGCGCCCGCCCGTCGCCAGTTTGTAGAGGTCGTAGGCGATAAAACCGATGTCGAGGAGCGTGTCGAGGATGAGGCCGCTGGGGTCGGCGTAGTTGGTCGGCGAGTTGCCGACGTAGGCGTAGAGGTTGGCGTCGCCGCCGGCGAAGCCTATCGGGTCGCCGGAGATGAAGCGTTGCTGTTGCGGCGAGTAGTAGCGCGCGCGGTAGTAATAGAGTCCCGCGCCGTCGTCTTCGCGGCCGGTGAATTTGTTCGGATTGTCGTTGGCGCCGCCGGTCTGCGTGACCGCGCCGAAGGGGTCATAGGTGTAGCGGGTTTGCTCCGCGCCCGTCGCGTCGAGCAGGGCCAGCGTCGTGCCCATGCCGTCGCCGATGAGCGTCTGCGTGCCCGCGCTCGTCGTGCGGGTGAACACTTCGTCGAGACTGCCGACCAGCATGTTGGCCGACGGCGCGGCGCCGACCTTCTCCTGCACGGTGTTAATCCCGTCGTAGAGGTATGAGGTCGCCTGAGCGCCGACGGTCTTGCTGACGCGCCTGCCGAAAGAGTCGTAGACGAAGCTGGCCGTCGTCGCGCCACTGATGCTGACGAGTTTGTTGCGCGCATCCCACGTGTAGGTATTCGCGCCGTCGTTCGTCAGGTTGCCGTTGGCGTCATAAGTCAGGTTGGTGGCGCCGCGTTGGGTCACCTGATTGGCCGCGTTGTAAGTGGCCGAGGTGAGCGGCTGGGGCAGCCCCGTGCGCGAATAACTGCCGCCGACCTTGGTGCGCCGGCCCGCCGCGTCGTATTCGTAGGCCAGGTCTCCGAGGAGTTCCGCGCCCTTCTTGTACTTGAGGCTGGTTAACTGTGAGACCTGATTGTAGCCGTATTCGACCGAGACGCCGTTCGGGAGCGTGAGGGTGGTGCGGCGCCCCGCGGCGTCGTAAGCGAGGCCGACGCTGCTCGCGCCCTGCGTGATGCCGGTCACTCGATTGGAATCGTCGTAGGCGTAGCCCACGGCCGTCTGCCCCGCGACGGTCATGCCGGTGCGCCGGCCCGCCACGTCGTAGACGTTCGTGATGGCGCCTTGCGGATTCACCTCGGAGAGAATGCGGTCGAGGCCGTCGTAGGTAAAGTTGATCGTGCCGGCCTTCGTATCAACCACCTTCGTCAGGCGACTGCCCGCGTCGTAGGTGTTGGTGATGGTGCTCTCGTAGGTGGTCGCTTGCTGGCTGGTGACCGTGCCATAGCCGATGAAGACAATCCGGTCGATCCCGTCGTAGGTGTAGGTCGTCACCTTCCCGCGGCGATCCGTGTGCTTCGTCAGCTTCCCGGCGGCGTCGTACTGGTAGGTCTGTGTTTTCAACAACGGGTCTTTGCGGCTGGTCAGCCGATCCATGTTGTTGTAGACGAAGGTCGTCGTGTTGTTGCGCCCGTCCTTCACGGTCAGGACGTTGCCGTTCGCGTCGTAAGTGTAGGAGGTCGTCGCGCCGAGCGGGTCGGTGGATTTGACTAGCTGGTTCAACGCGTCGAAGTCGTAGCGTGTGACCTGCCCGAGCGGGGCGGTGACGCTGAGGAGGCGTCCGGCGTCGTCTAAGAAGCGCCGGAAGGTGCGCCCCGACTGATCGGTGACGCTGGAGAGCAGGCCGCCCTCATACTCGAACTGCACCGTGTTCTGCAACGGGTCGGTGAGCGTGATGGGTTGGCCCGCCGTGTTGTAAGTCATCGACGTGCGCTGGGTGAGCGGGTTGACGATGCCGGTCAGATTGCCCTGCGCGTCATACTCGAAGCTCGACGTGTGGTTGAGCGCGTCCGTCGCGCTCGCCATCTGGTTGAACCTCGGATCGTAGGTGAAGCGCAGGGTGGCGGCCTGGGCCGTGCCGGCGAGGCGCGTGACCTCGGTGGCGTTGCCGAGGGTGTCGTAGACGTAGGTGGTCTTGCGGTTGAGCGTGTCGGTCGTGCTCAACGGCAGATTGGTGCCGGCTTGCCGTTCGTATGTGACGCTCTGTTGCTCGGGCTTGCCGAGGGCCGTGATGTCGGTCAGCGTGTGACCGTCGGCGTTGAAGGTCGTGCGACGGATTTCGCCGCGCGGGTTGGTGACATTGGTCTGCGTGACCCGACCGTTCGCGTCGAGCGTGTAGGCGAACAGGTACGTGGTGGAGTCGGCCTGCGTCTGCTTGATGACCCGGCCGTTGGCGTCGTACTGATTGGTGAGGAAGACGATGGCGCGCGCGTCCTTGATCGTCAACATCCGGTTGGAGGTGTCGTAAGTGTACTCCGTCACCCCCGCTTTGGGGTCAGTCACCTTCCAGAGGCGACCGCTCGCGTCGTAGGTGTAGTTGACGGTGCGGCCGATGTTGTCTTTGGCCTGCGTGATGCGGTTGCTGGCGTCGTAGGTGAACTCGATCCAGCGCCCGTTGGAGGAAGTGAGTTTGGTGACGCGCCCGGTCGGGGAGCCGAAGCCGTTGGTGCTGGCGCGCGAGATGATGATCTTGTTGCCGTGGCGGTCTTTGATGGTGTTGAGCGGGGCCTCGTCGCCGAAGACGTAGGTGAGGCCGTTCTTGAGCTTTAAGTCCCACCCGTTGCCGTTCCACTTCAGGCGCGACCGGTAGAAGGGAGACGAGGTGGTCGTGTGCTCGAACTCGGCGTCGGTGAAGCCCGAACCCGGCGAGATGCGGACGAAGTGGACGCGCCCGCCGTTGGGCAAAATCAGGTCGGCCTCGACGTACTCCTGCGCCGAGTAGAGATACAACTCGTAAGGGTGCGAGGTGCCAATCCCGAAGGGGCGGGAGTTGGGGTCTAGCGGGCGATAGGTGCGGTTGAGTTTGAGGGGCATCGTGTCCGGCAGAATGAGATCTGTCTTGTCGTACACGAAGAGCCCTGTGGCGAGGTCAACCGGGTCGCCGTCCGTGCCGTCCGAACCCGGATTCGGGCCAGAACCCGGCGGCGGCGGCATGCCGTTGCGGTTGATCATGAAGCCCGTGAACTCGTAGATGACGACGCCGGGGTCGGGCATCACTTGCCGGCCGTCGCTCGTCACGGTTCCGTGCCCGTAGATGTACCAGCCCTTGTCTTCGGGGTCGTAGTTCCAGAAGTTCATCCGCGTGCCGGGGCGGTCGTTGCCGTAGTTGGGATAGACGACCTGTGCGCGCGGCGGAATCACCCGCGACGCGCCCGGCTGGACGGTGAAGAAGACCGGGACGTTGACGCCGCCGGGGAGCGGGAACGGCGTGCGGTCAACCGGAATCGGCGTGATGGTCAACTGCGACACCGGCTGCCCGTCAATGTCGCGCACGACCGCCCCCTGCGGCACGCGCACTTCGAGACCGGGGATGTAGGGCGACGTGACGGCGACTTCGCGGGAGGTCGGGACTGGCAGCGTGGTGACGTGCTCCGTATCAAGGCGCGGCATCCAGCTCGTGAACGGCAGCACGTTCGTTTTGCCCGCCTCCACGTCCACCCCGATCTTGAACACGCCATAAACCTTCTGCGGCTTGCTGGCGGTCGCCCCGTCGAGGCGCATCACGTGATGACCGGCGGGGAGGTCGGTCAGGAGGAAGCGTCCCGTGTTGTCGGTGCGCGCCGAGCGCGCGCCGATTTGGAGCGTGACGTTCGCGAGCGGGTGGCCGTTTAAGAGCAAGACCTGACCGGCTAACGCCGTGACGCCGGGCGCGGCTTCGAGGGGCGGCATCTTCTGCCATGGCGACTCGGGGCGGTGGCTGCGCCAATCGCCGCGCATGTTTCGGGTGTCGGGTATCCAGTCCTCACCATCGGCGAGCCGAGCGTCGGACGACGCGCCGCGCTCCGTCGTGAAGCTCAACATGGTGTAGGTCAGCGCGCGGTTGTTCTGGTCGAGCGCGTCGGCCAGCGTGATGGTGTAGGTCGTCTCTTCGAGCAGCTTCTCCCGCGGGACGATGAAGGCCAACATGCCGCCTTCCGCCGGCGTTATCTTCGCCTCGACTGTGCCCTGCGGCCCCTTGAGTGCGGCGGTCTGAGCGTTGACGGTCGTGACGCTCAAGGGTTTCGAGAAACGCAACGCGATCTGCGTCTCCACCGGCACGTCAGTCGTCCCGTCCTCCGGCAGCGACGCGCGGAGGTAAGGCGCGTTTTCATCTTCAAATCTGTTGAAGCCGCTAATCCACGTTAGCTGCTCGGACTTGGGTTCATAGAGCACGCCGTCGTCGAGGTTTGCGCCGTCACGACCCACGCCGCCCCACAGCAACACGGCGCCGTCGGGCTGAAGCGTTGCGCTGTGCCTGCGGCGCAGGCTTTGCAGTTGGCCGGGGACGGGCTTGACGGTTTTCGTCAGCGGCTCCCACAACTCCACGCGCGCCTGCATCTCACCCTTCGCCGACGTGCCGCCCGCGATCAGGACTTGACCATTGGTGAGCAAGGTGGCGGTGTGATGCGCGCGCGCCGTCAGACCCTTGAGGGGCAGAAGCTCGAACTGTCCGGTGTCGGGATGGAAGAGTTCGGCGCTGTCGATCACCTCTTCGCCTGCGCCCACGCCGCCGAAGATCAACACCGTCCCGTCCGGGAGCAGTGTCGCCGAGTGCGACGCACGCGCCTGCTGCAAGCCATTACCGAGCGGCAGCACGGAGCCGTCCCGAGCATCCTTCACCTGCGCGTCGCGCGAGGGGCCGTCGGCCCCCTCCCCGCCGAGCAACAGCCATCTCCCGTCAGGCATCAGCGTCGCGCTCTGACCGGGCTGAAGCGTCTCGGTCTGTGGCGCGGGGACTCTGAGAAACCTGATGATGCTGGCGTTGGCGGCATTGGCGCTGGCACGCTTCAAGCCGGCGGGCGGTGTTTGGGCGACAGCTTTCTGCGCGCCGGCGCCGGACGCTTGTAAGGGCAGGAGGCAAGGCCCCACTACCATGTACAGACTCAGTCCGACGCTCAAGACGACTCTCAAAGAAATGCTCTTTTTCATCCCAGCTCTCCGAGTCATAAACCTAATCCCCGAAAGTGATCTCTGAATTTTCATTCGCTTGAAGCTCGTGAGCGCGTGACTCCGGCTCACCGTGAGAAACTCGAACTCGATCTCGAAGTCGGCGCCTCAAGACGCGCGCGCGTGCGCGTCCCGGCGAGAGCCGTGCGCCGGCAGGGGTTTGAAGACCGCGGCCGCCTAGTTGCCTTCCGGCATGAGCACCGTGTCGATGGCATGAATGACGCCGTTCGAGGTGTTGATGTCAGCCTGCGTGATTTTCGCCTTGCCGACTTTCAGGCCGTTGCTCGTGTCGAATTGAAGCGAGTTGCGCTTGAGCGTTTTGGCGTCTTTCAACTTGTTCAGCTCGGAGGCCGTCGCCTTGACCGGGAAGATGTGTGCGGTGAGCAAGTCTTTCAACTTCTCTTTATTCTCCGGCCGGAGCAATTCCTCAAGCGTGTTCGCGCTCAGTTTGGCGAAGGCTTCGTCCGTCGGCGCGAAGACCGTGAACGGCCCCCCGCCTTTGAGCGTGTCCACCAACCCGGCGGCTTTGACGGCCTCGATAAAGGTCTTGAAGTTCCCCGCGTTTTGCGCCGTGAAGTAGATGTTCTGCGGCGGCGGCGCCTGTGCCCCCTGCTGCGTCGCCGCCGTCGCGCCCGCCCCGCCGCTCGCGGCGACCGACAGTAAAAGCGCCGCCAACATCAACGCCGCCGGGCGCGCATTAATCAAACTCTTTCTCAACATCACTAAAATCTCCTTTTCTCTTCTGCTTCTCTGCCGAGAAGCAATGATTGCCTCTTCTGAAGTGTCGTCGCCGTCCCGCCGCAGGGACAACTCAGGACGCATGGGTTCGGCTCAGGGGCTGGTCACGTTCACGCTGACGCCGCCCGTATTCGCCCCGGAAGGATCAATGCGAATGATGAAGGCGCCTGTCGTCGGCAGCGTCTGCGGGGCGAGGTCGAGGTTGCCGCCATACGACGTGGCTGACGTGATAAGCATTCCGTCCGGGGTCAGCAGACTGACGACGACGGTGCTCATCGTGTTGCTCGTGAGGTGAACCGTTATGGCTTGCCCCTCGACGCCGTCGAAAGTGACTTTCGCGTTCTGGCCCGGCGCGGTCGTCGTCACCGTGGCCGCCGCGCCGCCCGGCGTAATCGTGCCCGCGTTGACATCGCTGGCGTCGTTAAGCTGCAACGTCATGCTGCCCGCGTTGGCGCCTTCCGGGTCAACGAGGAGGGTGAATGTGCCGTTGGCGTTGAGCGTCTGCGCGTCGATGAAGCCGGCGCCGTTGAGGTAGACGTAGGTGTTCGTGACCTGTGAGCCGTCGGGCCGCAGCAGGTAGACGTAGGCGTAATTCGGGATGGTGCTGCCGCTGATGCTCAGACTCAGGCGTTGCCCGTAGACGCCGCTGAAGGTCAGTCTCGGGTTGTGGCCGGGGGCGGCGGCCGTGACGGTGACGGGCGTGCCCGGCGTGATCCCACCGCTCGCGTCGGCGGGCACGTCGAAGAGCGTCAGCGTTGCGCTGCCGGTGTTGGTGCTCGAAGGGTCTACGAAGATCGTGTATGTGCCGGTTGTTGGCAGCGTCTGCGTGTCGAGGAATGCGCCGCCCGTGCTTGAGTAGACGTATGCGAGCGTCGCCCCGTCGGGGTTCTTCAGGTAGACGTATGTGCCGGGGATGGTGACGGCGGAGATGCGTAGACTGACGCGCTGCCCTTCCGTGCCGTTGAAGGTCAAGCTGGCATTCTGCCCGGCGCTGGTGGTGGTGACGGTGACGGGCGCGCCCCCGGTCGTGATGGCGCCGCCGACATCGCTCACGTCGTTGAGCTGCACGGTCAGGTTGCCGGTGCCCGCGCCGTTCGGGTCAACGCGGATCATGTACGTTCCTGAGATCGGGAGCGATTGGGCGTCGATGAGCGCGGAGCCGTTCTGATAGACGTAGGTGTTGGCGACCTGCGAGCCGTCGGGCTTGAGCAGGTAGACGTAACTGTAGTTGGGAATCGTCGCGCCGCTCACGCTGATGCTGAGGCGCTGCCCGTAGACGCCGTTGAAGGTCAGTTGCGGATTGTGGCCGGGGGCGGCGGCCGTGACCGTGACGGGCGTGCCCGGCGTAATCGTGCCGCTCGCGTCGGCGGGCACGCTGTAGAGTTGGAGCGTCGCGCTGCCAGTGGCCGTGCCCTGCGGGTCAACCAGCAGGGTGTAAGTTCCGTTTGCGGGCAGCGCTTGCGTGTCGAGGAACGCGCCGCCCGTACCCGTGTAGACGTTGGCGAGCGACACGCCGTCGGGGGCAAGCAGGTAAACGTAGCTGCCGGAGATAGACACGCCGCTGATGTTCAGGCTCACGCGCTGTCCGGCCGTGCCGCTGAAGGTGAGTCTGGCCTTCTGCCCGGCGGCGGTCGTCGTCGCCGTCACGGCCGAGCCGCCCGGTGTAATCGTGCCCGTGGAAACCTCCGCGGCGTCATGCAACTGCAAACTCATCGCGCCCGCGCCCGCGCCCTCCGGGTTAACGAGGATGGTGTACGTCCCCGACACAGGCAGCGTTTGCGTGTCGATGAAGCCGGTGCCGTTCAGGTAGACGTAGGTGTTCGTGATCTGCGACCCGTCGGGTCGCAGCAGGTAGATGTAAGCGTAGTTCGGGATGGTGCTGCTGTTGATGCTCAGACTCACGCGCTGCCCGTAGACGCCGTTGAAGGTGAGACGCGCGTTCTGCCCGGCGGCGGTGGTGGTCGTCGTGACGGCCGCGCCGCCCGGCGTGATGGTTCCGCTGGGATCGGCAGGCACGTTATGGAGCGTCAGGGTGATGCTGCCCGTGTATGTGCCCTGCGGATCGACGAGAATCGTGTACGAGCCGTTACCGGGCAAAGTCTGCACGTCGAGGAATGCGCCGCCCGTGCCCGTGTAGACGTAAGCGAGCGTGGCTCCATCGGGGGCTTTCAGATAAACATAGCTGCCGGGAATCGTCACGCCCGACACATTGAGGCTCACGCGTTGTCCGGCCGTGCCGCTGAAGGTCGCCACGGAGTTCTTGCCCGGTGTGGCGACGGAGGTCGTCACAGCCGCGCCGCCCGGCGTAATCGTGCCCGCATTAACCTCTGTGGTGTCGTTAAGCTGCAAGGTCATGCTGCCCGTGTTGGAGCCTTCGGGGTCAACGAGGAGCGTGAACGTGCCGGTGGCATTGAGCATCTGCGTGTCGATGAAGCCGGTGCCGTTGAGGTAGACGTAGGTGTTCGTGACCTGTGAGCCGTCGGGCCGGAGCAGGTAGATGTAGGCGTAGTTCGTGATGCTGCTGCTGCTGATGCTGACGCTCACGCGCTGCCCGTAGACGCCGCTGAACGTCAACCGCGCGTTCTGTCCGGCGGTGGTCGTCGTCACCGTCACGGCCGAACCGCCCGGCGTGATCGTGCCGGTCACATCGCTGACCGGCGGGGTGACGGTTACTATTCCGCCGTCAGTTAAACCGACCGTCATGCTGCCGGTGTTGGTTCCCTGCGGGTCAACCAGAATCGTGTACGTCCCCGCCGACTGAAGCGTCTGCGTAGCGATGGACGCGGTGCCGTTCTGGTAGACGTAATTGTTAGTAATCTGCGAGCCGTCGGGCCGGAGCAGGTAGACGTAGCTGTAGCTCGGGATGGTGACGCTGCTCAGATTAACGCTCACGCGCTGCCCGGCGACGGCGGTGAATGTCAGCCGGGGATTATGACCGGGCGCGGCGGCCGTGACCGTGACCGTGGAGCCGCCGGGCGTAATCGTTCCCGCGTTGTCGGGCGGCACGTTGTAGAGGGTCAGGGTGGCGCTGCCGGTGTTGGTGCCCTGCGGATCAACGAGAATCGTGTACGTTCCATTGGACTGGAGCGTTTGCGTATCCATGAACGTCCCGCCCGTGCCCGTGTACACGTTGGCCACACTCGTCCCGTCGGGATTCAGGAGATACACATAAGTGCCGGGTATCGTCACGCCCGTGACGCTCAAGCTGACTCTCTGTCCGGTCGTGCCGCTGAAGGTGACGCGCGCGCTTTGTCCGGCGGCGGTCGTGCTGGCCGTCACGGACGCGCCGTCAGGCGTAATCGTGCCGGCGTTGGCATCGGTCGCATCATTGAGCTGGAGGGTCATGCTGCCCGTGTTCACCCCCTGCGGATCGACGAGCACCGTGTAGGTTCCCGTCAACGGAAGCGACTGCGTATCGATGAGGCCGACGCCGTTTTGATTGATGTAGGTGTTGGTGACCTGCGAGCCGTCGGGCTTGAGCAGATAGACGTAGCTGTAACTCGGGATCGTCACGCCGCTCAAGCTGATGCTCACGCGCTGCCCGTAGGCGCCGCTGAACGTCAACTTGGAGTTCTGTCCCGGCACGCCCATCGTCACCGTTGTGGGCGCGGCGCCCGGCGTGAGTGTGCCGCTCACGTCGGCGGGCACGTCGTAGAGCGTCAGGGTCGCGTTGCCTGTATTACCGCCGGTCGGGTCAACGATGATGCTGTAAGTTCCAGAGGTCGGTAGCGTGCGCGGTTCAACGAACACGCCGCCGGTGCCGGAGTAGGTGGCGGCGACGAGCGTGCTGCCGTCGGGGTTGAGGATGGAGACGTAGCTGCCGGGTATGGTCACGCCCGTCAGATTCAAGCTCACCCGCTGTCCTTCCGTGCCGCTGAAGGTCAGTCTGGCGTTTTGTCCGGCGACATTGGGCGACACCGTCACGGCCGAACCGCCCGGCGTAATTGTGCCCGCGGCAATGTCGGAGGCATCGTTGAGCTGAAGGGTCATGCTGCCGGTGTTCGCACCTTGCGGGTCAACCATGATGGTGTACGTCCCCGACACGGGCAGCGTCTGCACGTCGATGAAGCCGGCGCCGTTCTGGTTGACATAGGTGTTGGTAACTTGCGACCCGTCGGGCTTGAGCAAATAGATGTAGGCGTAACTCGGGATGGTGCTGCTGCTGATGCTGATGCTGACGCGCTGCCCGTAAGTGCCGGTGAACGTCAGTCGCGGGTTGTGACCGGGCGCGGCGGCCGTGACCGTCACGGGCGCGCCGGACGCGATGGTTCCGACCGCGTCGGCGGGCACTTCGTAGAGCGTCAGCGTTGCGCTGCCCGTATGTGTGCTCTGCGGGTCAACGAGGATGGTGTAGGTTCCGGTGACGGGCAAGGTGCGGGCGTCGAGGAAAGTGCCGCCCGTGCCGAAGTGCGTATTGGCGACCAGAGCCGAGCCGTCCGGGCTGATAATCGAGACGTAACTGCTGGGGATGGTGACGCCTGTAACACTCAGACTGACTCTCTGCCCTTCCGTGCCGTTGAAAGTTACTTTGGCATTCTGCCCGGCGCTGGTGGTCGTGACCGTCACGGGCGCGCCGGCCGGGGTAATCGTCGCCGTCACGTCGCTCAGATCGTTGAGCTGGAGGGTCATGCTGCCGGTGTTCGCCGCCTGCGGGTCAACCATGATGGTGTACGTCCCCGGCGTTGACAGCACCTGCACGTCTATCAGGCCGGCGCCGTTTTGATAGACGTAGGTGTTCGTCACCTGCGACCCGTCGGGCCGGAGCAGGTAGATGTAGGCGTAGCTCGGGATGGTGCTGCTGCTGATGCTGATGCTCACGCGCTGCCCGTAAGTGCCGGTGAACGTCAGTCGCGGGTTGTGGCCGGGGGCGGCGGCCGTGACCGTCACGGGTGTTCCCGCCGTGATTGTTCCCACGCCGTCGGCGGGCACTTCATAGAGTGTCAGGGTCGCGTTGCCCGTGTAACCGCCGGTCGGGTCAATCAGAATCGTGTAGGTTCCGGTGACGGGCAGCGTGCGCGGGTCGAGGAACGTGCCGCCGGCGCCGAAGTGAGCGGCGGCGACGAGCGCACTCCCATCAGGGTTGAGGATGGAGACGTAGCTGCCGGGTATGGTCACGCCCGTCAGGCTTAAGCTCACGCGCTGTCCTTCCGTGCCGTCGAAGGTGACTCTGGCGTTTTGTCCGGCGACGGTGGTGGTCACGGTGGCGGGCGCGCCGCCGGGCGTAATGGTCGCCGTCACGTCGTTCACTGCATTTAATTGCAGAGTCATGCTGCCGACGTTGGCCGCCTGCGGGTCAACGAGGATGGTATACGTGCCGGACATCGGCAGCACTTGCGTATCGATGAGGCCGGCGCCGTTTTGATAGACGTAGGTGTTCGTCACCTGTGAGCCGTCGGGCCGGAGCAGGTAGATGTAGGCGTAACTCGGGATGGTGCTGCTGCTGATGCTGATGCTCACGCGCTGCCCGTAGACGCCGGTGAAGGTGAGCGTGGCATTCTGTCCGGGGACGGTGGTCGTCACCGTGACGGGCGCGCCGCCGGGCGTAATCGGCACATTGCCGTCGGCCGGTACGTCGTAGAGTCTCAGGGTTGCGCTGCCCGTGTAGGTGTTCGACGGATCGACGAGGATGGTGTAAGTGCCGCTGGCGGGGAGCGTCTGCCTGTCCATGAACGCTCCGCCCGTGCCCGAATAGACATAGGCGAGCGTGGTTCCGTCCGGTTTCTGAACGTAGACGTAAGTTCCGGGGATAGTGACCGCGCTGATGTCGAGACTGATTTTTTGCCCCGCCGTGCCGCTGAAAGTCACCTGGGCGTTCTGACCGGGAACAGTGGTGGTCGTCGTCACGGCCGCGCCGCCGGGTGTAATCGTGCCGCCGTTAACATTCGTCGCGTCGTTCACCCGCAGCGTCAGACTCCCGGTGTTGGAGCCTTCCGGGTCAACAATGAGGGTGTAGGTTCCGGTCGCGGGCACTGTCAATGCGTCGATGAAGCCGGCGCCGTTCTGGTAGACATACGTGTTGGTGAGCTGCGTGTTGTCCGGCTTATAAATATAGACGTATGTATAACCGGGGATGTTGGAACTCTGGATGTCGAGACTGATCCTCTGCCCGGCAGTTGCGTCGAACAGAAGCATCGCCACTTTGCTCGCGGTGTTGACGGAGACGGTTTTTACTTCTCCTAACGCGATGCGCCCCGTGGACTCGACATCCGTTCCCGTATACGGAGATGGAGGAATATAAAAGTCGTTACTACTGGTGGCCTTCCCGTCAGGGGTCGTCACCGTGATGCGCCCCGACGACGCTCCCGTCGGCACAGTCGCCGCGATGCTCGTCGCCGCCGCCGAAGTGACGGACGCGCGAACACCGTTGAAGGCCACTCTGTTGCTCGAAGGGACGGTCTGGAAATTGGTGCCCGTGATCGTCACGGCGGCGCCGGGAGAGCCGACGCTCGGAGTGAAGCTGGTAATCGTCGGCAGGCCGGGATCGCCGACGATGAAAGTGGCGCTGCTGGTGGCCGTACCGGAGGGCGTGGTGACGTTGATCGTCCCCGTCGTGGCTCCGGCAGGCACGTTGGTCACGATTTGTGTCGCGGTTGAGGAGGCGACGGCCGCCACGACGCCGTTGAATTTAACCGTGTTCTGAGTGGGCGTGCTGCTGAAGCCTGAGCCGTAGATGATGACCTGCTTGCCGACCGCGCCGCTGTTCGGTGTGAACTCGATAATGGATGTTTGGGACGCGCTCTGGCGTGAGATGGAGGTGAGATTGCCGACCGCATCGTAAGCATAGGTCACCCGCTCGCCGTTCGGGTCAACCACGCCGACGAGCCTCCCCAGCTCATCATAGATATATGTGATTTGAGTGGAATTGAGCGCGAAGCTGACCGTCGCGGGTGTTGGGGCGGAGACCTGTTGCCCGCTTTGGCTCTGAGTCTCGTAACCCGCCGCCGACGCCTCCACGTCATACGTCCCGACTAAAAGATTTGTAATCGAATAGCTGCCGTCGCCGCCGCTCGTCGCGGTTCCCTTCACCGCGCCCGTTTGAATGGCTTTGACCTGTGCCCCGACAATCGGCGCGCCGTCGATTGCGCGCGCGACACTCCCGGAGATTCCACTGATCTCGCCCACGCTGAAGGTGCTGCTGTTGCTCGCCGCGCCGTTGACCGTCACGACGACCGGGCCGGTCGTCGCCCCCGAGGGAACCGGGGCCACAATCGTGCTGGCGCTCCAACTGCCGGGAGCCGCGGCGACACCGTTGAAGGTGATGGTGCTCGTGCCTTGCGTAGCGCCGAAGTTGGAGCCGCTGACGGTGACGCTCGTGCCGGTGGGGCCGGCGGATGGTGAAATTGTGTCTACCGTCGGGCGAATGGGTAGAGGGACAGTGACCAAAGAATTGTAGTTACCGTTGAGCGTTCCCTCGATGTCGAGTTCCGCGGTTGTATTGGTGGTGGGCGCGGCGGTGAGATTGACCCCGACCCAGACATAAAACCTGTCGGCGGCGGTCACCGAAATATTAGTGCTCGTGGTAGTAGTGAAAGTGTATTTGGTGAGCGTCGAGGTGAGTGCTGTCGCACTGGTGGCGGTTCCGAGTAGCGTTCCGGCCACGCCGTTCAAACGCAATTTGGCGCGCGGATAAATCGTTCCGCCGGTGGTGGTCTTCCTCATCCAGAGGGTGAAACTGATGTTTGAGCCGGCGCTTATCACACCGGAACTATTCGGCACGCCGCTCGGGGTGTCGAAGGCTTTGACGAGATACTCGCCCGCCGCCACGCCCTTCAGGTTGGCGGACTGAACGGCGAGACTCGTGCCGTCAGGCCCCGCGGTTTTGAGCTGGAAAAGACCGGTCGTCGCCGACGCCTCTTTATGAAGGTGATAGGTGGCCGTCTGAGCTTGCGCTGACAGCGCCAGCACCAGCAGCAAAATAAAAGTTGAAAGAAGCTTACTCCCGGTGCGCGCCATGAACTGGCCCTCCACAGTCGCCGAGTCGAAACTGCCGTTGCTTGTGCCTCGTGTCTCTACAGTCATCGCTCTTTGGTCGGTAAAGAAACCGCCTCGCTCGATGCGCTGGCAGACGCTGGCGTGTGTTGAAGAGATCATCAGTTATTTACTGAGTTCGGTGAAGAGCCGAAATTATCAACAAAGAAACGACCGGAAACTTTCAGCGAACAACTCTTTAACGATAGGCAGAGCACCGCCCCGCTCGCTCGATGTGTGCGAAGTTGAACTTTCGGCACTTAGCGGCGAGTTACTTAAATTAGTGTCGGCTGATTGTTTTGAGTCTTACGTACTACAGGCGGTTATCAACAAACCTGTGAGTGTTACCTTGTCGTCCCTCTGCGATGCAAACGGGCGGCGCGTCATCGAAAAGCGTAGCCACCGTCCTGCACAGCCCAAGCAAATAGCGCGAAATATCTGCGCCATTGATTCATTAAGGTGAAGTTTGAAGGCTAATGAGATCGAGGTGAGAGGAGGCTCTCGCCGGGGACAAGTTGCCAATGCGTGCGCATAGTGATTGAACAGAATATTTTTGTCAAGAACTATTTGCAAAAGTTTTGCTGAAATTTTTTTTCGGCGTCGATTAACTATTTTTTAAAGTTTCTGGCTGTGTTGCAAACAGTGATGAGAGGCGAGAAGAGTCTCGGTGGGGACTTCCACCAAGCTGAGACATCGCGAAGTCTTCGTGTGCCTCAACTCGATTTTTGTAACACAGCCTGTCCGAGGAGAAGGTCTGCGAGGGCTTCGGAGATGGGGAGACCGGGGGTGCGTTCGAGCCAGAAGAATTCGCCGGAGGGGTTGAGTTCGAGGAAGACGTGCCGAGCGTCGGGCGTGAGGATGATGTCGATAGCGCCGTAGTTCAGGGAAAAGTAGTCCATGAGGCGCAGGATTTTTTGTTCGACTTCAAGGGGGAGTTGGTAGGGTCGCCAGTCCTGAAGCATGCGGAGGCCGTCGCGTCGCCAGTCGTGAGCGGCGCGGGCTGAAGACTGTGAGTCGAGGGAGGCGGACATGACGCGTCGGCCGACGACCGTGACACGAAGCTCAAGCGACTTGGGGAGTAACTCCTGAAAGGTTGCGGGGCAGAGGCTCAGACCGGAGAGGTCTGCGAGGTCTTCGGGCTTCACGGGGTTGGTGAAAACGACGAGTTCTCTTCCCTCGTCGTAGACCGCGAAGGAGGAGAGCATCTTCGTCACCATCCCACCCTCGCAGCTCTTGGCGAAGGCGCGGACGGCCGCCGGGTCGTTCGTCGTCAGCGTGCGCGGGATGTCGAGTCCGAGATCGCGCGCCGCCTGTAGCTGGAGCTGCTTGTTCTCGGCGTGACGGATGTGGCGCACCTCGTCCACGCGGAAGGCTTTGAGGCTGGCGAGCATGCCGTGGGCGGCGGCACTCGCTTCGCCCAAGGACGCGTGGCGCAGTTGCCCGTCGAGCGTCGCCGGGAGACGCGCGCCGAAGTTGAGGCGGCGGTGCCAGACGGCCGTGACCTCGCGCAGATCGAACTCACCCGCTTCGTTCGTCAGCGTCAGACGCTCGTCGCCCGCGGCGCCGTAATAGGCGGAGAGGCGCACCTCGGTCGGGTAGCGGTCGGTGTCGAAGCGGATCGCGTGCCCGCCCCTGCGCGCGACGGCCTCGGCCACCAACGCGACGCACTCGTTGTCGTCGCTGCGTGTGATGATGAGAATGGACATAAGCGTCAGAGGTCAGAGGTTAGAGGTTAGAGGTCAGAGGTCAGCAGCGCTCCGCGTCGATGATATTGACGCCGACACACGGACGATCAAATTAAGAGACGGTCCTTCTTCTGACCTCTGACCTCTGACCTCTGACCTCTAGTAGTGATTCGGCGATGGCCTCCGAGATGGGAAGGCCGAGGTCGCGTTCGAGCATGCCCCATTCGCCGGAGGGATTGACTTCGAGGAAGACGTGTCCGCCCGAAGGGGTGTGGATTAAATCGACGGCGCCGAAGACGAGGCCGAGTTCAGACATCAATGCCCGCAGGCCGCTTGAGACTTCGGCGGGGAGTTGTGCCTTCTGCCAGCGACATTCGCCGGGTGCGGCGCGCCGCCAGTCTGTCTGAGCGCGCGACGTGCCGCTCGCGTCAAGCGCGCCCGCCAGGCTACGGCCCGCCACACAGACGACGCGCAACTCGCGCGCTTTCGGAATCAACTCTTGAAAGACCATCGGGCTATGGCGAAGTGTCTCGGCGCAGGCCAGGTCTTCTTCGCTGACGCGGCTCGTGTAGACGAAGGGCTGCGCAGCGTCCATGCCGACGGTGAGCGGGCGGAGGAGTTTCGCCACCGTCCGGCCTTCGGTCTCGGCGAAGAACTGTCGGGCCGCGGCCGCGTCGTTGGTGACGAGGGTGCGCGGGACGCGCAGGCCGGCGCGCGCGGCCAGTCGGAGTTGGCGCTGCTTGTTCTCGGCGTCGCGCTCGCGCTGAAGGTCGTTGACCCAGCGTGCGTCGTGGAGCGCGTCGAGAAAGCCTTCGAGCGCGGCGACCGACTCCCTGACGCACATTAAGCGATAACGCTCGTCGAGGTCGTCGGCCATGCGCGGCGACCAGAGCTTGCGCGCCCAGACGGCGCGCACCTCCGCGGCGGACACCTGCTCGCCCGCGTCCGTGTAGAGATGTGCGGCGCGTGCGTCGCCCGCGCGGGCCGAGAGCTTGACGGATGACGGGAAGAGGTCTGTGTTGAAGCGAACGGGGCGGGCGCCCCTGCGCGCGAGAGCCTGCGCGACGAGATCGACGGTGTAGAAATCGCCGCTGTGCGTCAGCAGCAGGACGGCGTCGCGCGGTGTTGTCGGAATCATGCGTCGAAGGCGAGTAGTTCAAGGGTGCGGCCCGCGTCCGGCGAGCACCGCGCGGCGGCAGGATAGCTCTCGCCGCGAAGGCTTCGGACGAGGGCCGGCGCCCTCTTGCGTTTGGAGGGCCGGGCGGACGAGGAGACGAAAGGCGCTCGACGCCCGACCGGCTTTTCAGCGACCGACTGAAACGGTCTTCTTATTTATGCGGCGCTACGGTCTCGTTGTTGCCAGACGCGTACTCAAGTCGTTGGTCGATCTCGTCCCTGTCGGACGGGTACTTGAGCGTCATGGCGCAAACCTCCGGGGTGTCCTGGCTTTCGAGGAAACGCGCGAAGAATGGCAGGCTCCGCTCGGAGCCTTCGGGGGCGCGTGCTTCTGACTGGTCTCGCATTGAGTGATCTCCTTCAGGGGTTAAAGTGAGCTGCTGGCGAGGTACGAAAAATCTGACGACGGCAGCTATGATGGGTTGCCAGCGCTTTGGCGTTTACTCGGGGTTCGATTAATTCTCGAAGACCGGAGCGGCGCTTGTATATAATTCGGTAATTATCCCGATGATTGTGTTGCGAAAATTGGTTTGAAGAAAAGAACACCGCGAGAACTTTTTTTTTACAATTCCGCTGTTGACCCGCCGTCCGACTCTTCGGAAGATATAGACACTCATGATTTGAGAAGGCGATAGCAATTATCAATTGAGTGTATGGCAAGCATAACTCACCGCCGAGAGTGAAATTAGATTCGACCAATGAGCCGTTTCGCATGAAGAATCTTTCGCGCCGCCTTTCGCCACTCGCCGCCTTCGTGTTCCTGCTGTCGGCCGTCGCGTCGGCGCGCGCGCAGTCACCCGAGCTGATGGACGCGGCCGAGACGCAGCTCGCGCTGCGGAGGCTGGGCGTCGTGGGGAGTGCGCTCTACGTCGGCGCGCACCCGGACGACGAGAACACGGCGCTCTTGGCCTACCTGGCGAACGAGCGCGGCGTGCGCGCGGCCTACCTGTCGGTGACGCGCGGCGACGGCGGGCAGAACCTCATCGGGACGGAGCAGGGGGCGGCGCTCGGCCTCGTCCGCACGCAGGAGCTTCTGGCGGCGCGGCGCATCGACGGCGCGGAGCAGTTCTTCACGCGCGCCATCGACTTCGGCTTCTCGAAGTCGCCCGAGGAGACGCTCCGAGTGTGGGGCCGCGAGGCGGCGCTTGCGGACGTGGTCTGGGTCATCCGGCGTTTCCGCCCCGACGTGGTCATCACGCGCTTCCCCACGACGGGCGAGGGCGGGCACGGCCATCACACCGCCTCGGCCATCCTCGCGCGCGAGGCGTTCGACGCCGCGGGCGACCCCGCGCGTTTCCCCGAACAACTCGACTTCGTCAAGCCCTGGAAGCCGAAGCGCCTGCTCTGGAACGCCTTCGTGCGGCAGGGCGAGCGGCCCGCTAACGCCGACAAACTTTTGAGCGTGGACGTTGGGAAGTACAATCCGTTGCTCGGCAAGTCCTACACCGAGATCGCCGCCCGTAGCCGCTCCATGCACAAGAGTCAGGGCATGGGCGCGGCCGAACGGCGCGGCACGGCCCTCAACTACTTCGCGCACGTCGCGGGCGAGCCGGCGTCGAAAGACATCTTCGACGGCGTCGATTTAACCTGGCGGCGCGTCGCGGGCGGCGAGGCCGTGGGACAGTTGCTCGAACAGGCGGAGCGCGAGTTTCAAGCGTCGAACCCGCAGGGCTTACTGCCCCACCTCTTCCGCGCGCGCGCCGAGATGCGAAAGCTGCCGACGGGCGATGCGCTCGTCAATGCGAAGAGCAATCAACTCTTCAAAGTAATTCTCAACAGTCTGGGACTGTGGGCCGAGGCCGTCGCCGCCGAGCCTTACGCGACTCCGGGCGCTGACGTGCGCGTCGCCGTCACGCTCGTCAATCGTTCTGACGTGCCCGCCCGTTTCGAGAGCCTCGCGCTCTTCAGCGGCCAGACGCATGCGGTGAACAAAGAGTTGAAGAACAACCAGCCGGTGACGACGGAAGTGCTCGTGCCGGCGCCCGCCGAATACAGCCAGCCCTACTGGCTTCGGAAAGAGCCGGGCAAGGGGCTGTTCACGGTTGCCGAGCAGGAGAGCATCGGCGGCGCCGAGCCGACGCCGCACATCCCGCTGGTGGTGAGGACCACGACCGGCGATGGCGAGAAGATCAACTTCGCGCTGCCCGTCCTCTTTCGCTGGACTGACCGCGTGCAGGGGGAGATGTACCGGCCCGTAGTCGTCGTCCCGGAGGTGGCCGTGCGTGTGGAGGAGAAGGTGCTCGTCTTCCCCGACCGAAGGCCGAAGCAGGTGCGCGTGCGTCTGAAGAGCAACACGGCGGCGGCCGTCTCCGGCACGTTGCGTCTGCGTCTGCCGGCCGGGTGGACGGCCGCGCCGGCCGAGGTTACAGTCGCGCTCAAGTCGAAGGGCGAGGAGTTCGCGGCCGAGTTCGCCGTGACGCCGCCCGCCGCCGCCGCGACGGCCACGCTCGCGGCCGAGTTCGAGACGAATGGTAAGAAGTTCACGCGCGCTCTGGTCGAGATCGACTACCCGCACATCCCACGGCAGACGCTTTTGCCCGCGGCCGAGACGCGCCTCGTGCGCGTTGACCTCGCGCGGCGTGGCGCGCGCGTCGGCTACGTGATGGGGGCGGGCGACGAGGTGCCGGAGGCGTTGCGGCAGGTGGGCTACGATGTCGTGCTCCTCTCGGACGAAGACCTCGAAGGCGCAGACCTCTCGAAGTTCGACGCGGTCGTCACGGGCGTGCGCGCCTACAACACGCGCGCGGCGCTGCGCCGGCAGCAGCGCCGCCTGCTCGAATACGTCGAGCGCGGCGGCACGCTCGTCGTGCAGTACAACACGGCGGAGCGCGCGCTCGAAGGCTTCGCGCTCGGCCCCTACCCCGTGAAGCTTTCGCAGGAGCGCGTCGCGGTCGAGGACGCGCCGGTCACGCTCGTCGCGCCGCGCGACGAGATGCTCGACGCCCCGAACAAAATCACTGCGGCCGATTTCGACGGCTGGGTGCAGGAGCGCGGCCTCAACTTCCCCTCGGAGTGGGACGCGCGTTACCGCACGCCCTTCGAGACGCACGACCCCGGCGAAACAGTGAAGCCCGGCGGCACGCTCATCGCGCGTCACGGCCGAGGCGTCTACGTCTACACTTCTTACTCGTGGTTCCGACAACTGCCCGCCGGGGTGCCGGGCGCGTACCGCGTGTTCGTCAATTTAATCTCGGCGGGCAAACAACACAGTAAGGCGGAAGCCCAACCGTGAGGGAGGGCGTTTCTAAGGTGGGCGGTGCTGACGCTGACGTAACTGGCACGCCCTCTCTCACGGTCGGGCTTCCCCCTCGAATGTCCTGCTGAAAATGCCTGACACAACGAACCAACACAGAGACTCCGGCGACGAGCGGCCCCCGTTCGGCGGGAGTTGGGCCGTGCTCTATGCGGCCGTGCTGCTGAACCTCGCCCTGCTCGTCGTGCTCTTTTATCTCTTCACGCGGGCCTTCCGATGAGACCACTCGACTGGCTGGTGCTCGCCGCGGCGCTCGTCGGCATCGTCCTCTACGGGCTGTGGAAGGGACGCCGGACGCGCGACCTCGACGACTTCCTCGTCGCCGACCGGCGCATGCGCTGGCACCACGTCGCCCTCTCCATCATGGCCACGCAGGCGTCGGCCATCACCTTCCTCTCCACGCCGGGTCAGGCTTACACGGACGGCATGCGCTTCGTGCAGTTCTATCTGGGGCTGCCCGTGGCGATGGTCATCCTCTCCGTCACGGCCGTCCCCATCTATCACCGGCTGAAGGTCTACACGGCTTACGAATACCTCGAAGGCCGCTTCGACCTGAAGACGCGCACGCTCGCCGCCCTCCTGTTCCTCGCCCTGCGCGGCCTCTCGACGGGCGTCTCCGTCTACGCGCCCTCGCTGATCCTCTCCGTCATCATGGGCTGGGACATCCGTCTGGTGATCTTTCTCATCGGCGGGATGGTCTTGCTCTACGCGGCGCGGGGCGGGGCGCGCGCCGTGGACAACACGAACTTTCAGCAGTTCCTCATCATCATGGGCGGGATGATCGTCGCCTTCTTCACGCTCGTCTCGCTGCTCCCCGCGGACGTTTCTTTCGTCGAGGCCGTACACGTCGCCGGCCGATTGGGACGCCTCAACGCGATTGACTTCTCGTTCGACCCGTCGAACCAGTACAACTTCTGGTCGGGACTCCTCGGCGGGATGTTCGTCGCGCTCGCCTACTTCGGCACCGACCAATCGCAGGTGCAGAGATACCTCACAGGCGAGTCCGTCACGCAGAGCCGTCTGGGCCTGCTCTTCAACGGGCTGGTCAAGGTGCCGATGCAGTTCTTCATCCTTTTCCTCGGCGCGATGGTCTTCGCCTTCTATCAGTTCACCGAGCCGCCGATTTTCTTCAACCCGGTCGAGGTGGAGCGGGCGCGCGCGAGTGTGCGCGGAGCGCAGTTCAGCGCGCTCGAAGCGGAGTACTCGGCGGCCTTCGCGGCGAAGGAGACGGAGGCGCGCGGCCTCATCGGGGCGATGCGGGTGGGCGACGAGGCAGCGGAAGCCGCGGCGGCCGAGCGTCTGCGCGCGGCGCAGGGACGCGCGGGCGAGGTGCGCGCCGCGGCCGTCGAGATATTGAAGGAACAGAACCCGAAGCCGAACGATACGAACTATGTCTTTCTGAGTTTCGTCATCCACTACATGCCGGCCGGGGTCGTCGGTCTCGTCTTCGCCGTGGTCTTCTTCGCCTCGATGACTTCGACCGCCTCCGAATGGAGCGCGCTCGCCTCGACGACGGTCGTGGACATCCAGCGGCGACTCGTCAGGCGCGGCGCGAGCGACCGCTATTATCTCCTGTCGTCAAGGCTGGCGACCCTCTTCTGGGGACTCTTCGCCGTGGCCTTCGCGCAGTACGCCGGACACCTCGGCTCGCTCATCGAGGCCGTCAACCGCCTCGGCTCGCTCTTCTACGGCACGCTGCTCGGCATCTTCCTGCTCGCCTTCTACTTCAAACGCACGAATGGCACGGCGGCCTTCACCGGCGCACTCGTCGGCGAGGGCGTCGTGCTCTATTGCTTCTTCTTCACGAAGATCGCCTTCCTCTGGTACAACGTCATCGGCGCCTTCACCGTCATCGCCACGGCGCTCGTCGTCAACAGAGCAGTAGGCAGTAAGCAGTAGGTTGTCGGCGGCCGACGAGCCGCGGAGCGGCGGAAGATTGTAGCCACGGGCGCAAGCCCGTGGAACAGTCGCCAGAAGAATTTGAAAAGCCCCGTAGGGGCGAAAGAACATCAACGTGCATCACGCTCAACGTCGATGTTCTTTCGCCCCTACGGGGCTTTTGTTTCTTTACCTGCGCTGACCCCACGGCTTACGCCGTGGGCTACAATCTGCCGCCGCCTCCGGCGGCTGGTTGTCGTCTTACAGCTTACTGCTCACTGCCTACTTCCTATTACTTCTTCGTCTTCCACTCGGCGACGACCTTCTCGAAATTAGCCATCGCCTGCGCGTTGGCGTTGGCGGCCTTGCCGACGGCGAGCGCCTTCTCGCCGGCGGCGATGGCGTCGGCGGTCTTGCCCTGCGCGGCGAGGATGCGCGCCCGGAGATTCAGGTTGTTGAAGTTCTCTTTGGTCTTGACGGACTGCTCGGCCCAGCGCATCGCCTCGTCGAGGTCGAGCTTGTTCTGGAGGGCGTAGTTCGCGGCCTGAAGGGGCGTCTGCCAGTCGTCGGGCTTGGCCGCGGCAATCGCGGCCCGCGCTTTCACCAGAGTGAGCGCCTTTACGTCCTTGACCTCGACCGTGAAGGGCACCGTCAGCTTCTCCCAGCGGATGTTCACACGCGCGGAGGTCTCCCCCTCGGGTTCGATGCTGTAGGCGAGCCACTCCTGATTTACGGCCGCCGTCTCCGGCTTCGTCTTGACGCGGAGCGCGTCCTTCGCCGCGTCGTAGGTGAAGCTCCCCCACTGGCCGTCGTCCTTGTTGAAGATGATGGTCCACTCAGCGGGGCCGGGGATGGTGTGCAGACTGTAGCTGCCGGCGGCGAGCGGCTGCCCGTTAATCAGCACGTCGTCGGTGACTTTGAAGAGCGTGGCCTCGTTGGCGCCCGCGCGCCAGACGTGGCCGTAGGGGACGATGACGGCGTCCTTCGGGCGCGTCTGCTGGTTGTCGAGCGTCGCCTCGCCGGCGGCGCTCCCGGCCGGCGCGTCGCCCCAGATTTTGCGGCTCTTCACGCCGGGCCGGCTGTAGGTGATGCTCACGTCGGTGACGCCGACCGTCTGCATCACGCTCGCCTTCGGGCTGGGGCGCGGCAGGCGCAGGGGCGACTGCGCGGAGACGAGCGGAGCGGCGGTCAAAAGCAAAAGCGACAGGGCGGCGGCGCGGCGGAAAAACTTCTGAGCGGGTTTCATCTTAATTCTCCTCGTGCGTCAAGGGGTGAGTCGTGCTGTTCGGAAATGTCACGGCTTGCGGCGGATGGTAACAAAAAACCGCGCGTGAAATACTCACACAGTTGTAAAAAGTGGCGGCTTTGTCCGCTCGGCATTACCCGGCGCGCCCGACGAGGCTGGCGGCCACGGCCATGAGTTCGGCCATCTCCACGGGCTTGGGCACGTGCATCTGGTAGCCTGCTCTGAGCGCCTGAAGTCGATCCTCCGTTCGGGCATACGCCGTCAGGGCGATGGCCGGCACCCGCCCTCCATTCTCGGCGGGAAGCTCGCGCACGCGCCGGATCAGTTCGTAGCCGTCCTCGCCCGGCATTCCGATGTCGCTGATCAACAGATCGGGCCTTTCATTTTCGATGGCTTCGAGCGCCTCTTGAACTGAGCTGGCCGTCCTCACTTCCGCGCCACAATGGCCGATGCCCACTCTGAGTAATTCCCGCGCGTCCAGCTCGTCATCCACCACGAGCACCTTCAACCCGTCCAACCTCTCAGGGCAATCGTATGAAGGAAGCGTATCTCTGCTCGCCGGATGCACGCGCTCATCCACACCAGTATTCCGGTAGACGGGGGCGACCGGCAGCAGCACCGTGAAGGTCGCGCCCTGCCCCTCGCCGGGACTCTCGGCACGCACGGCGCCGCCGTGGAGTTCGACCAGATGGCGCACGATGGCGAGGCCGAGGCCCAGCCCGCCGTGTTGACGACTGGTGCGCTGGTCGGCCTGCCGGAAGCGGTCGAAGACGTAGGGCAGAAACTCCGGCGCGATGCCCGCCCCGTTGTCGCTGACGGCGATCTCGACGTGCGAGTTGACGCGCTCGAGCCTGACCTGCACCCGCCCGCCTTTCGGTGTGAACTTGATGGCGTTCGCGAGCAGGTTCCACACTATCTGCTGGAGCCTGACGGGATCGCCCGAGACCGAGTCCACACCCGTGTCCATGATCTTCTGCACGCGCACGCCCTTGGCCTCCGCCGCGGGCATCAACGCCTCGATGGCCGGCTCGATGAAGGAGTTCGGGTCGATGGAGCGCACGTCCAGACGGAGCTTGCCCGTGATGATGCGCGAAACGTCGAGGAGGTCGTCGATGAGTTGCGCCTGCGTCCGCGCGTTCCGCTCGATGGTCTCCAAAGCCTTGTCCGCGCTCGCGCCCGCGAAGTGTCCCGTCCGCAGCATGTGCGCCCACCCCATGATGGCGGTCAAAGGCGTCCGCAGCTCGTGCGAGACGGTGGCGAGGAACTCGTCCTTCAGACGGTTCGCTTCCCGCAGCTCTTCGGCCGCGCGCCGCTGCTCGTCAACGTCCGTGTTCGTCCCGAACCAGCGCACGATGCGGCCCTGAGAATTGCGGAGCGGGTTAACGCGCGTCAGGAACCAGCGGAACACGCCGTCCGCGCCTCTCAGCGGGAACTCCATCTCGAACAGCTCGCCCGTCTCGATTGACGCGCGCCAACGCTCCAACACTTTGGGCAGCACTTCGGGGTCGTGTACGGACTGCCAGCCCCAGCCCTCCATCTGCTCGGGCGTCGTTCCGGTGTAGTCGTACCAGCGCTGGTTGTACCAGAAAATATAACCGTCGGCATCGGCCATCCACACCAGTTGCGGCACGGCGTCGGCGAGCGTGCGTAACTGACTCTCACTCTCGCGCAGCGCCTCTTCGGCCTGCTTGCGGTCAGAGATGTCGAGCGACAGGTACAGCACTGATCCTTCCCGGCCGTCTCGGCCCGGCATTGCCGTCCACGTCACCAGAAGTTGCCGCCGCCCCTTCGGGAGAACGACGTCTATCTCCTGTGTCTCGCTGAGGCCGGTGGTGTACACGCGGTCGAGAATCGGGGCCACTACTTTGTCGGCTTCAGGCACGACTTCGGCGTGCGCCCGCCCCGTGAACTGCTCTTCCGAGAGTCCCGTGAGTTCGCACGTCTCCCGATTGACCAGCAGGAAGCGGTGGGCCGGGCCTTCCATGACGCCGATGGCGAGCGGGGCGTGCTCCAACACGAGGCGGGTGAAGTCTCGCTGTCGCTCGGCCTCGGCACGGGCCGACTGTTCCCGCGACAGCAGATCCTCAAGCAGGCTTCTCGACTCCCGCAGCTCCACTTCGGCCTGCTTGGCTTCCGTAACGTCGCGCGTAAAGCAGCGCGTGTGGATGAACTTGTCTTCCTCCCACATCACGTTGGAGTTGATGAGCACGTCCCGTATCGAGCCATCCTTACACTTGAGGCGCGCCTCGTAGTTATGAAGCGTCTCCTTATTAACCAGTCTGGTCAGGATGTCATTGATCACGGCCGCATCGGCATGGAACTCGGCGATGTGGCGACCGACGTACTCTTCGCGCGTGTAGCCGAGCAGGTCTAACTCAGCCTGATTGGCCCACAGGATGCGGCCGTCGGCCCCGACCCAGTGCAGGCCGACGGAAGCGTTCTCGATGAAGTCTGACAACTCACGCTCGCGCCTGCGCAATTCTTCAAGCGCACGTAACTCGTCGGAAGACTGTTCGGGATTCACCCTGCCGTCAGACATCGACTCTTACTCACCTGCAATCCGGGAATAGGGAGCGGCCCAGGGAAATGACGTTAAATATTTCTCGTTGAGCTGGGGGGTTTTGATTATAGACGGTGAAACTAAAGATTGACATCCAAGGCGGGGAGCCGCGCGGCCGGGAGCGCGGACGCCTTACGTGTCACGGGCCAGAGGGCTTCGAGTAGTTTCACCGGGCCGCGCATTTTTCGCACTTACAGCCGACGGGCTTGATGTGGTCGTCGAAATACTCCTTGCCATAGTCGTAGTTGATCTCCTCACCCGCCTTGATGCGCCTCTTTGACCATATCCACACGCGGCGGCCGGTGACGATTGCTTCGGCGTTCGGCCGGCACGAGTGGTTGATATAGCGGGCGGTGTTGCTGCGCGGAGTGCCGTCGATAGACCACTTCGTATTGACGGCGAAGAAGTATTTCCCCCAGTTTCTCCTCTCGACCTCTTCATTGGAGACGAGCGGGCCGGTGTACTCGATGATTCGTTTGCCGGCCGGGATGGGTTCCAACGCGAAGAGACCCAGCCCCGTGGAGGTGCGTCTCACGGCGTACTTTTGATTACCCTTGGTCATGTTCGAGATGATACCAACTTCTTATCTACGGTATAATCATTCTTATGAATAAACGTGCTAAAA
Organism: Pyrinomonadaceae bacterium; assembly: GCA_036380435.1. GTDB lineage: Bacteria > Acidobacteriota > Blastocatellia > Pyrinomonadales > Pyrinomonadaceae > DASQDT01. The sequence goes on from DASVES010000153.1 coordinate 38,517, forward strand.
AACGTGTGAAGGAAGCCATCGAGAAGCAAAATCTGGAACGCTCGCAGGCCAGCAAAGGACTGCAACCCACTTCCAAAGGAGTGCCGCAGCGGCGCGGTTTTACGCCACGGCCGGATAAGAAGCGAGGTTGAGCCGGCCCGCATGACTTGCCGCCCGGTCTCTAAAGGCTCGTGCGACAGTGTTGAGGCTTTCCCACGCCCGCGAACCCGCTGCCGGCGACAGCGACGCCCATTCGCCCACCCATCGAGTTACATATGACTGAAGCTTTATCTTACAACAAATATCTGCGCGTGCAGGAGCTGATCGCTTTGCAGGATTGTCTCTCCGACCCCGCGCATCACGACGAGCTGCTGTTCATCACCGTCCACCAGGCTTACGAGCTATGGTTCAAGCAGATACTCCACGAAACGGACGCGGCCGTCGCGGCGATGGACGACGACCGCACGTTCGCGGCGACGCGCGCACTGGCCCGCGTCGTCGAGATCGAGAAACTGCTCATCACGCAGATACACATTCTGGAGACGATGACGCCCATCAGCTTCCTCGCCTTCCGCGACGAGCTGAACCCGGCGAGCGGCTTCCAGTCGATGCAGTTCCGCGAGATTGAATTCTCCTCGGGTCTCCGCGACAAAGCGATTCTGCGCGCCTTCCGCGACGACGACTTCGCCTCCCCGCGTCTCCAGCAGCGACACGATGCGCCCACCCTCGCCGAAGCCTTCTACGCGCTGCTGCGACGCCGCGGCCTCGACGCTCCCGCGGATGATTTAAGCGCCCCGGAAGACGAACGCCGCAAGTCTTACGGCCGGCGCACGCGCGCCGTCCTCGAAATCCTCACACACTTCGAGGAGCGCCCCGAGGAGTTTCAACTCTCCGAGGCGCTGATGGCGCACGACGAATACTTCTCGCTCTGGCGCTCACACCACGTCAAGATGGTCGAGCGCATGGTCGGCTCCAAGCCCGGCACCGGCGGAAGCGAGGGCGTCGGCTACCTCCGCACCACGCTCGACAAGAAATTCTTCCCCGAGATGTGGGAGGCCCGCACGCACCTCGACAGCAAGCACGGCGGCGCGGCCGGCTGCCCGTTCGCCGGTAAGTCGTAAACACACGCAGCGACGACTATGAGTATCGAATTCCCCGAACGCTTCAACATGGCCGACTACTTCCTCTACCACAACGTGGAGGAGGGCCGCGAAGGTAAGACGTGTCTGTACTACCGCGACGAGACGTACACTTACGGCGAGACGGTGCGCCGGTCGAACCGCGCGGGCAACGCTCTGCGCGAGGCGGGGGCGGAGGTGGAAGACCGCGTGCTGATCGTGTTGCCGGACTGACCCGAGTTCGTGTGGACGTGGTTCGGGGCGGCGCGCACGGGGGCCGTCATCACGATGGTCAACCCGCTGCTGCCGGCGGAGGATTACAGGTATTACCTCGAATACACGCGCGCGCGCGTGGCCGTCATTCACGAGTCGCTGCTTGATAATTTCACTGAAGCCGCGCGGGGCGCACGCTACTTGAAGAACGTGCTGGTCGTCGGTGAGGAGCGTGGGGATTTTCTGTCGTTCGATGAGGCAACGGGCGCGCAGGCCGATGAGTGTGAGCCGGCCGACACCTCGCGCGACGACATCGCCATCTGGCTCTTCACCTCCGGCTCGACGGGGCACCCGAAGGGCGCCGTACACCTCCAGCACGATTTGCCTTTCAACACCGAGTGCTATGCGAAGCGCGTGCTCGGCGTGAATGAATCAGACCTCACCGTCTCCGTCCCCAAGCTCTTCTTCGGCTACGCCACGGGCACGAACCTGCTGTTCCCCTTCGCCGTCGGCGGCGCGACCGCGCTCTTCTCCGAACGCTCGACGCCCGAGAAGTTGTTCGAGATGATCGAACGCTTCCGGCCGTCGATCCTGACGAGCGTGCCGACGATGATCGGCGGGATGCTCAACGTCGAGCGGGCCGCCGGCCGTGACCTCTCGTCTTTGCGGATGTGCCTGTCGGCGGGCGAGGCGCTGCCCGTCGAGTTGTATAACCGCTGGATGGAGACCTTCGGCGTGGAGATTCTCGACGGCATCGGCTCGGCTGAGATGTTTCATATCTACATCACGAACCGGCCGGGCGACGTGAAGCCCGGCAGCCTCGGCCGCATCGTCGAGGGCTACGAGGCGCAGATCGTCGGCGGCGACGGCCGGGCGGTGAAGACCGGCGAGATGGGGACGCTGCGCGTGCGCGGCGATTCGGCCGCGCTCTGCTACTGGCAGTCGCACGACAAGTCGAAGGCGACCTTTGCGGGCGACTGGTGTACGACGGGCGACCAGTTCCACGCCGACGAAGAGGGGTACTTCTGGTATCACGGCCGCACCGACGACATGCTCAAGGTCTCCGGCATCTTCGTCGCGCCGGCCGAGATCGAGAACTGCCTGCTCCAGCACAACGCCGTGCTGGAGTGCGCCGTCGTCGGCCACGACGACGGCTCCGGCCTCGTCAAGCCGCGCGCCTACGTCGTTTTGCGCGAGGGACGCCAGCCGGGCCGCGAGATGGAGGAAGACCTCAAGGGCTTCGTCAAGTCGAAGCTGGCGCCCTACAAGTACCCGCGCTGGTTCGAGTTCGTCGAGTCGATCCCGAAGAACGACCGCGGGAAGATCGACCGGAAGCAGCTAAAACAGTGATGAGTGATGAGTGATGAGTGAGTAAGAGAGACAAACCCATTTTCTCTTTCTTATAACTCATCACTCATCACTCATCACGGCCCTTATGCCTTTCTCTACAAGCATCGCCGTCCGCTTCGCCGACGTGGACGCCGCCGGCCTCGTCTACTACCCCGTGCTCTTCCACTACTGCCATGTGGCGATGGAGGAGTTCTTCGCGGCGCGTTGCGGCGTCGCCTATCACGAGTTGGTGGCCGGGGAGCACATCGGCTTCCCCACGGTCAGCGCGCGGGCCGAATTCTTCGCGCCGCTCGTCTACGGCGACGTGGCGGAGGTCGAAGTCTTCGTCTCGAACGTCGGCCGCAGCTCCGCGACCTTCGAGTACCGTCTGCGCCGCGCCTCCGACCGCGCGCTCTGCGCCTCCGCGACGCTCGTGCAAGTCGCCATGCACCTCGACGCGCGCCGCGCCGTCCCCGTCCCCGAACCCCTCCGGCGCGCGTTCGCCGAGAGTGTTGATTGAATGTCCGTGGACACGGCCGCCGCGCAAAGAGGAAGCGTCCGCGGCGGGGAACCTCGTCCCTTCAGCTTTTTTACATCGCCGCGGATTTGGCCTATAATCCGTCGTGCTCGCCGGGCTTTGAGGCCGCGCCCCGCCCCTTCTTAAGCTGCCAGACTATACGGCCCGAGTCTCTGGAGGTCAGTCACATGCATCAGCGAATTTACCTCTCACTGCTGGTCGCGCTGTTTCTCGCGGTCGGCCCCATCGCCCGCGTCGGCGAGTGCGTCGAGCTGAGTTTCGCGGGCGCGCCGGCGGTCGTCGTCAGCGCCGAGGCGGCCGACGACACGCCGTCCGCGAAGCCGAAGGGCAACGGGTTCGTGCGCGCTATCACCGCGCCGTTCCGCGCGCTCGGGCGCCTGTTCAGCGGCGGGAAGAAGAGGGACGAGGCGAAGAAGCAAAGGCCCGTGGAGGAGACGGGCGCGCGCGCCGTCGCGGCCGTCACAGTCGTGACCGGCCCGCGCGAGGAGGTCAAGCCGGAGAAGCGTAAGGAGCCGGCCGCCGCGCGGCACACGACCCCGACGCCGGTCGCCGCCCGCGGCGAAGTGAAGAAGACGGCCGCTGCACCCGACAGACAGATCGCGCCGGGCGGCGGTGTCGCCGCCGAGGCGACCGCGGAGGTTGGGCCGTCGCAGGGCGCGCGCGTCGTCAGGCCGGCCGAGGGGCAGCCCGCCCCGGCGCGGCTCACGCCGCCGAAGTGGATTCCCGTCATTGAAGGCATCGGCCGTGACCCGCTCACACAGGGGCGCGCTCTGTTGCAACACGGCTACCCGAACGAGGCCGTTTCCGAGCTGTCCATTGCCGCCGTCAACGGCCCCAATCTCGGCGAGGCCAACAACCTCCTCGGCCTCGCCTACGACCGCCTCGGCCTGCACGCTCAGGCCATCGACGCCTACGAGCGCTCTCTCTCGGCCGCGCCCGACGACGCGCAGGTGCTCAACAACCTCGGCTATTCGCTCTTCCTCGTAGGCCGTCACGCCGAGGCGCTCGGTCGTCTGAAGCGTGCGGAGCGTCTCGCGCCCGGCTCGCCCTACGTCCTCCAGAACATCGCCTTCGTCTACGCGCGCCTCGGCAAGTACGGCGACGCTTTCAAGACGCTCGCACGCGCCTTCGGCGACTACGACGCGCGTCTCAAGACGGCCGAACTGCTCGAACAGGCCGGACGCAACGACGACGCGCTCAAGCACTACGATGCCGCCCTCAAACTTCGGCCCGTCTCCCCCGCCCTCCTCGAACGCATCATCGCCATCTACGAGCGCACGGGGCGCACCCGCGAGGCCGAGGCCGCCCGCCGCACCCTCGGCCAGCCGCCCAACAAGCAGAAGACCGCCACCGGCGGCGG
>DASVES010000154.1:0-68523 GCA_036380435.1 Pyrinomonadaceae bacterium
GACGCCGGACGTTGAATAGACTTTCTTTTACTGCTCACTGCTCACCGCTCACTGCTTACTTGAGTTATGAAGCTTCTCTACATCACTGCCGGGGCCGCCGACATGTACTGCGGCAGTTGTCTGCGCGACAACGCGCTGGCGACCGAGTTGATGGCGCGCGGACACGACGTGGCGCTGCTGCCGATGTACACGCCGACGCTGACCGACGAGCCGAACGTGAGCGGCGGGCGCGTCTTCTTCGGCGGCGTCAGCGTCTACCTCGAACAGTACGTGCCCTTCTTCCGCAAGTCGCCGGCGTGGCTCGATAAGCTTTGGGACTCGAAGCTGCTTTTGAAGCTCGCCGCGCGCCGCTCGCTCAAGACCAATCCGAAGATGCTCGGCGAGATGACCGTCTCGATGCTCCGAGGCGAGGACGGCAACCAGCGCAAGGAGCTTGAAAAACTCATCGAATGGCTCCGGCACGAATCGCCGCCGGATGTCATCAGCCTCCCGTACACGCTCGTCATCGCGCTCGCTCGCCCGCTCAAAGAAGCGCTCGGCCGCCCCGTGTGCTGCACGCTTCAGGGCGAGGACTTGTATCTCGAAGGGTTGCAGGAGCCTTACCGCACGGAGTCGAAGCGGCTGATACGGGAGAACATCCAACACGTCGATGCCTTCATCGCGGTGAGCGAATACTACGCGCGTTTCATGCCCGGCTATCTCGGCATCCCGCGCGAGAAGATTCGCGTCGTCCCCTTGGGCATCAACCTGCAAGGCTACGGGCCGCGCGAAGAAGACGGCGGCGCCGTCGCAACGAACCACGACAGAAGGCCCTTCACGGTCGGCTACTTCGCGCGCGTCGCGCCCGAGAAGGGGCTGCACGTTTTGGCCGAAGCCTACAAGCTCCTGCGCGAGAGCGGCCGGCTCAAAGATGCGCGGCTGGAGGCGGCCGGCTATCTCGGCGCGGATCACCGGGAATATCTCGCCGGCGTCGAGCGCAAGATGCGCGAGTGGGGGCTGGCGGAAGAGTTTCACTACCGCGGCGTGCTCGACCGCGTGGAGAAGATCGACTTCCTGCGCTCGCTCGACGTGCTCTCCGTGCCGGCCACCTACGACGAGCCGAAGGGCATCTTCCTGCTCGAAGCGATGGCCTGCGGCGTCCCCGTCGTGCAACCGCGCCGCGGCGGCTTCACCGAGATCGTCGAGCGCACCGGCGGCGGCCTGCTCGTCGCACCCGACGACCCGGCGAGCCTCGCCGACGGCCTGCAAAAAATTCACGACGACCCGGCGTTCGCCGCCGACCTCGGCCGCCGGGGGTTGCAAGGCGTCCGCGAGCACTACGCCGTCGAGCGCATGGCGGAGCGCGCGCTCGAAGTCTACGAGAGCCTTGCGGACACGAACGCGCGAAGTGTCGAGACGGTGCAGGCCGGCGCGGCGTAACAGTACCGCGAGCGGGTCTACCTACGATGAGAGGCCCGCGTCGCGCGTCCACACCCGCTCGCTACCGCTCGCGGTACTGTTTGTGCCGGCAATCAATCATTATAACGAGGGCTAGGTTTGCTCGAAGTCTCGAATCTCTACAAAGAATACCCGACGCCGCAGGGGCCGCTCGCGATCCTCTCGGACGTGTCGCTGGCGCTCCGGCGCGGCGACGCGGTCTCGATCATGGGGCCTTCGGGCAGCGGCAAGTCAACGCTGCTCTACATCGTCGGCGCGCTGGAGCGGCCAACCGGCGGGCGCGTCACGCTCGACGGGCAAGACCCGTTCTCCCTGCGCGAAAAAGAACTGGCCGCCTTCCGCAACGAGCGCGTCGGCTTCGTCTTTCAGGATCACTGTCTGCTGCCGCAGTGTAACGTTATCGAGAACGTGCTCGCGCCGACGCTCGTCTCTAAAAACGGCGACGACGCGGCCGGGCGCGCGCGCGAGCTGTTGGAACAGGTCGGACTCAGCGGGCGCACGTCGCACCGCCCCGCAGAGCTTTCGGGCGGCGAGAAGCAGCGCGTCTCGCTCGCCCGCGCGCTCATCCGCCGCCCGTCGCTGCTTCTGTGCGACGAGCCGACGGGCAACCTCGACGCGCGCGCGGCCGAGTCGGTCGCCTCGCTCCTCTTCGAGCTGCACCGGCGGCAGGAGACCATCCTCATCGTCGTCACCCACAGCGCGGAGCTGGCCGCGCGCTTCCCCCTGCGCTACGAACTCGTCGGACAGCAGCTCCGCCCCCGCCAATGACCACCGCCACACTCCTCCGCCGCAACCTCACCTTCTTCTGGCGCACGAACCTCGCGGTCGTCCTGGGCGTGGCCGCCGCCACGGCCGTCCTCGCCGGCGCGCTCCTCGTCGGCGACTCCGTGCGCGCCTCCCTGCGTAACATTTTCCTCGGCCGTTTGGGCCGCGCCGACCACGTCGTCTCGTCCGCCGGCTTCTTCCGCGAGGCGCTGGCCGAAGACTTGAGAGGCGACGCGCGGTTCGCGTCGGGCGGGTTCGACGGAGCCTGCCCGCTCGTCATCCTCGAAGGCGCCGTCACGCACGAGGAGACGGGCCGACGCGCGGCCGGCGTCGCGGTCTACGGCGTGGACGAACGCTTCTGGGAGTTTCACGGCGTGGACGGCGCCGGTGAGATTGCCCCGCGACGGCGCGACGTGCTCGCCAGCCCGAGCCTCGCCGGCGAGCTTGAGCTGAAGGCGGGCGACGTGTTGCTGCTGAGAGTGGAGAAGCCCTCGTCGATCCCGGCCGAGTCGCTGCACGGGCGCAAGGACGACCTCGGCCGCACCATCCGTCTCACGGCGCGCGACACGCTCGACGCCGCGCGCATGGGCGACTTCAGCGCGCGAGCGCAACAGTCAGCCGTCCGCGCCGTCTTCGTCCCGCTCAGATTGCTGCAACAAGACTTAGAGCAGGACGGCCGCGTCAACTCCCTCCTCGTCTCGACCGCGGGCGGCGACGATGGCGCGGACGAGCGCGAAGACGCTGCGCGCACCGCGACGCTTGAGGCGATCATCAAAGAGCGCGCTTCGCTCGAAGACCTCGGCATCCGTCTGCGCGCGCTGCCCGAGCGCGGAAGCATCTCGCTCGAAACCGAGAGCGCCGTCGTCACGGATGCGCTTTACGAGACGGCCCGCGAGGCGGCACGCGCTTCGGGCCTGCGCGCCGCGCCCGTCCTCTCCTATCTCGCCAACACGATCCGCGTCGGCGCGCGCGAAGTGCCTTACTCGCTCGTGACCGCCATCGATGACGAAACCTTCGAGGGCTTGCGGCGAACGGCGACGCAGACACAGGGCGACGGAGTGACAGGGCAACAGGGCGACGGGGCGACTGGCGTCGATTCGTCTGCGAGTCAAACGTCATCGGCTGCCTCGCCGTCGCCGCCCACCGACTCCCAACCCCCAACCCCGATCCTTTTGAACGAGTGGGCCGCGCTCGACCTCGGCGCGCGCACGGGCGACGAACTCCAGCTCGAATACTACGTGTGGAAGGAGGACAACCGGCTCGCGGCCGAGAGCGCGCGGTTCCGCGTCGCGGGCGTCGTCCCCATCGCCGGCCTCGCGGCGGACAGAGACCTCGTCCCCGTCTACCCCGGCATCACCGAGTCGGAGAGCCTTGCCGAGTGGGACCCGCCGTTCCCCGTCGAGCTAAAGCGTGTGCGCCGGCAGGACGAGGACTACTGGAAGCAGCATCGCACGACGCCGAAAGCGTTCGTCCCGCTCGAAGCCGGGCAAAGACTCTGGCAGACGCGCTTCGGCCGCCTCACCTCCGTCCGCATCGACACGCCGGGCGCAGCGGCGACAACCGTTGACGCGCCGGGCGGCGCACAGTTTCAGGCGTCGTTCAATGCGTACCGCGACGAGTTGAAAAAGTTGATCGACCCGGCGCGCGTGGGACTCGGGGCCTACGGCGCGCGCGCGCAGGGGCTGGCGGCGTCGCGCGGGGCGACGAACTTCGGCGAGTACTTCCTCTACTTCAGCTTTTTCATCGTCGTCTCGGCGCTGATGCTCACCGCGCTCTTCTTCAAGCTCGGCGTCGAGCAGCGTCTGCGCGAGATCGGCGTGCTGCGCGCCGTGGGCTTTCCGCCCGCGCGCGTCCGCAACATCTTTCTCGCCGAAGGGTTCGTGCTCGCGCTCCTGGGCAGCCTGCTCGGACTCGCCGGAGCCGTCCTCTACGGAAACCTGATGGTGCATGGCCTGCGCACGTGGTGGGTTGACGCCGTCGGCACGACGAGTATCGCCTTGCGCGTCTCGCCGTGGTCGCTCGCGGCGGGCGCGGCCGGCGCCGTCGTCGCCGCGCTCCTGTGCGTCGTCTGGACGTTGCGCCGGCTCGTGCCCGCGTCGCCGCGCAGCCTGCTCGCCGGTAAGCCGGAAGGGGGAAGGAGTAAAGGGGAAGGGGTAAAGGCCGGCGGCGCGGCGCGGCGCAAACTTTTGCCCTTTACCCTTTACCCTTTACCCCTTGCCCTCCTGCTCGCGGCCGTCGGCGTCGCCCTGCTTGTCGCGGCGTGGCTGAAGGCAGTGGGACAGGTGGCGGGGTTCTTCGGCGGTGGGACGCTTCTGCTCGTGGCGCTGCTGCTGGCGCAGGCCGGCTGGCTGAGAGGCGGACGCAGGAGAGGCGCGTCGATTCAGGGGCATGGCTTCTGGCCGGTGTCGCGTCTGGGTTTTCGCGGCGCGACGTATCGGCCGGCGCGAAGCGTCTTGTGCATCGCGCTCATCGCGTCGGCCGCCTTCATCGTCGTCGCCGTCGATGCCTTCCGGCGCGACGACCGCGCGGCCTCGACGGAGCGCAAGTCGGGAAGCGGCGGCTACGCGCTCCTCGGCACGGCGCTGCTGCCAGTCATCCCCGACCCGAACACCGCCGAAGGGCGCGACGCGCTGGGCCTCGCGGCCGACGATGAGACGCGCGCGGCGCTCGCCGGCGTCGAGGCGGCGCGCTTCCGCCTGCGCCCCGGCGACGACGCGAGTTGTCTGAATCTCTACCAGCCGCGCAACCCGCGCATCCTCGCGCCGTCGGCCGATTTCGTCGCCAGCGGCCGCTTCGACTTTCAGGACTCGCTGGCCGAGTCCGCGGAAGAGAAGTCGAACCCGTGGCTGCTGCTGGGCCGCGACACGTCGGACGCTACGGTGCCCGTCATCGCCGACGCCAACTCGCTCAACTACGTCCTCCACCTCGGCCTCGGCGACGTGTTCGAGCTTGCCGGGGCGGGCGGCGAGCCTGTCCGTCTGCGCGTCGTCGGCGCGCTCGCCGACAGCGTCTTTCAGGGCGAGATGCTGATGTCGGAGTCAAACTTCCGACGCCTCTTCCCCGAACAGGAGGGCTACAGATTCTTCCTGCTCGACGTGCCGCCCGAGCGCGCCGCCCGCGTGGCCGGCATACTCGAAGAACGACTCGCCGATTACGGCTTCGACGCGGAGGCCACGGCCGAGCGCCTCGCGAGCTTTCATCGCGTCGAGAACACATTCCTCTCGACCTTCCAGATGCTCGGCGGCCTGGGTCTCGTGCTCGGCACTTTGGGCCTCGCGGCCGTGCTCCTGCGCAACGTCCTCGAACGCCGGAGGGAACTGGCGCTGCTGCGCGCCGTCGGCTACAACCGCTCACACTTCGCGCTGATGGCGCTGGCCGAGAACGCGCTGCTCCTGTTCTGCGGCCTGCTAACGGGCACGCTCTGCGCGCTCCTCGCCGTCGCGCCCGTCTCGCTCGCGCGCGGCGGACGGCTCCCGCTCGCCTCGGTCGGCCTGCTCCTCGCGGCCGTCGTCGCCGCCGGCCTGCTGTCGTCGCTCCTCGCCACCGTCGTCGCCCTGCGCTCGCCGCTCATCCCGACATTGCGCGCGGAGTAGTAATTAACATGGATGGACAGGATGAATAGGATGAGAAATTTGAGATTTGAAATCTTCAATCTCAAATCTGCTTTGTCTTCATCCTAGCCATCCTGTCCATCCATGTTAATTCTCCTGCTGCCGTATTTTTTACAGACTTTTTACACCCGCCGAGCCGGGGCGTAATATGATTGCAGCCCGGCCGCTAAACGAAGGTCACACGCGACGCGTGAAGGCTTTCCGCGCCCTCGAAGGAGATTCGGAAGATGTGTAAATCCCCCGTCAGAATGTTTCGCTTGGCCGCGCTCGCGCTCGCGCTGTCATCTTTGTCCGCCACGGGCGCACTCGCGCAGGGCGACTGGACGCAGTGGGGCGGCCCGTCGCGCAACTTCATCGCGAAGTCGAAGGGGCTGGCCTCCGCGTGGCCCGAGAAGGGGCCGAAGCAGCTCTGGACGCGAGCGCTCGGCGAGGGCTACGCGGCCATCGTCGCCGACGGCCCCGTGCTCTACACGATGTACAGTCAGGGCACGCAGGAGGTGGCCGTCGCGCTCGACGCCGCCACGGGCAAAACGCTTTGGGAGCACAAGTACGACGCCGCCGCCGCGGGGATGAACTACGAATTCGGCGCCGGGCCGCACTCCACCCCGCTCGTCGCGGGCGAGCGCGTCTTCACCGTCGGCTCGACGGGCAAGTTCCACGCGCTCGACAAGAAGACGGGCAAGGTCGTCTGGTCGAAAGACCTCTGGAAAGATTTGGGCGGCGCGCGCATGGATCGCGGCTACTCGTGCAGTCCCGTGGCTTACAAGAACCTCGTCATCGTCACCCTCGGCGGCCCCGGACAGTCGCTCGTCGCGCTCGACCAGAAGGACGGCCGCGTGGTCTGGAAGAAACAAGACCTCCCCGTGTCGCCCTCCTCTCACCTCGTCGTCAACGTGGACGGTCAGGACCAACTGATCGCCTTCATGGGCGGCGCCGTCGCCGGGCTTGACCCCGCGACGGGCGAGCTGCTGTGGTCGCAGCCGCACGCGACCGACTTCGGCCTCAACATCACGTCGCCCGTGTGGGGCGACGACAACCTGCTCTACGTCTCGTCGGCCTACGGCGGCGGGAGCCGCGTCATCAAGCTCACGCGCGACAAGGCGACGGGCAAGACCGCGGCGAGCGAAGTCTGGTTCCACCGGCGCATGCGCGTCCACCAGACGACGGCCGTGCGCGTCGGCGACATCGTCTACGGTTCGAGCGGCGACTTCGGCCCCTCGCCGCTCGTCGCCGTGGACGTGAAGACGGGGCAGGTGCTCTGGCAGGATCGCAGCTTCGCCAAGGCCAACATGGTCTACGCCGACGGCAAGTTCATCCTCCTCGACGAGGACGGCCAACTCGGCCTCGCCACCGCCTCGGCCGCGGGCCTCAAGGTGATCTCGAAGGTGTCGCTCCTGCAAGACCGCGCCTGGACGGTGCCGACGCTCGTCGGCACACGCCTCTACGTCCGCGACCGCAAGAACATCATGGCTCTGGATTTGAGCTGACGCCGGGCCGCGAACGCGCAGGGAAGTTAGTGACGGGCCGCGGAGACGTTGAAGCAAGCGACGACGAGCCGCGGAGCGGCGGCAGAATGTAGCCCCGGTCGTGAGACCGGGGTGGCAGCAGGATGAAAAGATTTTAGCCCCGGAGGGGCGAAAGAACATTAACCTTGACGGTGGCCGATGTTGATGTTCTTTCGCCCCTCCGGGGCTTTCGTCTCTTTCGCACCTGTTCCCACGGCTCGCGCCGTGGGCTACATTCTGCCGCCGCCTTCGGCGGCTGGCATCGCGTTCCTCCCACGCGGTGCGTAACGCTTCTGTCGTCATCGTCGTTGGAAACTTGAATCGCGCCGCCCGATGTGGAATAAAATGGCGACAACCCTGAAAGGAGAATCACACGTGAGTTCACGTCTCGCCCTCGCCTTCGCCGCCGCCTTGTCTTTCGCCGCCGCCCTCGCCTTCGCTGCGCCGGTCTTCGCCGACAACTGGCCGCAGTGGCGCGGCCCGGCGCTCAACGGCACGAGCGTCGAGCGGAACCTGCCTGTCAAGTGGGGGCCGGAGGAGAACGTCTCGTGGAAACTCCCGATGCCGGACGGCAGCGGCTCGACGCCGATTGTCTGGGACGAGCGTGTCTTCCTCAACGTCGCCGAGGGCGACGCGCTCGCGCTATGGTGCGTTGATAGATCGAAGGGCAGCGTCCTTTGGAAGCGCCCGCTCGGCGGCGGCAACGAGCGGATGCGTAAGCACAACATGTCTTCGCCGTCGCCCGTGACCGACGGCCGCAGCGTCTACGTGATGACCGGCACGGGCCTCCTCAAAGCATTCGACTTCGCGGGCAAGGAACTCTGGTCGCGCGACATCCAGAAGGACTACGGACAGTTCGGACTCCAGTGGGGCTACGCCTCGTCGCCGCTCCTCCACGACGACGCGCTCTTCGTGCAGGTGCTCCACGGCATGAAGACCGACGAGCCGTCTTATGTCTTGCGCGTCGATAAGAAGACGGGTAAGACCCTGTGGCGCGTCGAGCGCCCGACGGCGGCCGTGCGCGAGTCGCCTGACGCGTACACGACGCCCGCGCTTCTGCGCCACGGTAAGACGTTTGAGATCGTCGTCACCGGCGGCGACGTGGTGACGGGCCACGACCCGGCGACGGGCAGGGAACTGTGGCGCGCCGGCGGTCTTAACCCCGACAACAACCCTTTCTACCGCATCGTCGCCTCGCCCATCGCCTTCGACGGAATCATCTACGCCCCGACGCGCGTCCGCCCCCTGCTCGCCATCCGCGCGGGCGGGCGCGGCGACGTGTCGAAGTCGCACCTGCTATGGTCAACGGAGAACGGGCCGGACGTGCCGACGCCTGTCACCGACGGCAAATATTTCTACGTCGTTAACGACCGCGGCATCGTCTGGTGCCTCGACGCGAAGACCGGCAAGGAGGTCTACGGCGCGCAGCGCATCAAGTCGGGAACCTACAGCGCGTCGCCGGTGTTGGCCGACGGCAAAATCTACGCGACGAGCGAGGACGGCGTGACGACCGTCGTCAGGGCCGGGCCGCAGTTCGAGGTGCTGGCCGAGAACGACCTCAAGGAGCACACGCTCAGCTCGCCGGCCGTCTCCGACGGACAGCTCTTCCTGCGTACCTCGCAGAACCTCTACTGCATCGGCAAGCGGCAGAAGCAGTGAGCAGTGAGCAGTAATGAGCGCCGGAGGCGCGGAAGAAAGTAGCCACGGGCGACCGTCCCGTGGAATAGCCGTAAATAAAAATTGAAAGCCCCGGAGGGGCGAAAGAATCTGAAGCCTGCCTGAAACGTGGCTTGAGGTTCTTTCGCCCCTCCGGGGCTTTGATCCTTTAATCGAACTCGTACCCACGGCTCACGCCGTGGGCTACATTCTTTCGCGCCTCCGGCGCTCGTTGACGCCCGTAGCTTACCGCGCACCGCTCACTGCTTACTGCTCACTCTTCAAGACTGCGGCTTGAAGTAGAGGGCCATGCCGGCGCCGAGGGCGGCGAGGAGGAAGCCGACGTAGACGAGCGGGTTGGGCGCTTGCTTCGGCGGGTGGAGGATCATCGAGACGATGACGTTGACGACGGGCGCGCCGGCGAAGACGAGCGGCATCACGTAGGTCGGCAGTCCGCCGTTGCGGAAGGCGTAGATGATGCAGACCGCGCCGACGGCGCCGAGGGCCCCGCCGGCCGTCGCCGCCGCCGACCCCTTCAGGTTGAAGCCGCCGAGCTGCCCCTGCGACCACAGGCTGATGACGGGCACGAGCACCCCGACCAGAAAGTACGCCACGCCCACACACAGCAGCGCCCGCATCGGGTTCTTCAACTCCACCTGCCCCTGATGCAGTATCGGCCCGTACAAACCCCACGACAGCGCCGCGCCGAGCGCGAAGATTACCCAGAGCATAGAAGACCTCTCGGAAGAAGGGAGTCAGGAGTCAGGAGTCAGGAGTCAGAATAAAAACCTCCGACCGCGCCGGTCTGTGGTAACACGGCGGCCGTCCGTCGTCAATCTTCTGACTCCTGTCTTCTGACTCCTGACTCCCTTTTTTATCAGAACACCAGCCGCAGCCCCAACTGAATCTGCCGCGACGAGGTGACGGTCGAGCGGACGCGCCCGAAGGTGGAGAGCGGAAGCTCGCCGTCGGTCGTGCCCGTGAAGGCGAGGAGGTTCGGCGGTGCGAAGTTTGCCCGGTTGAAGAGGTTGAACGCCTCGAAGCGAAGCTGGAGGACGGTGTTCTCGCCGAGCGCCGGCAGGCGCGTGTTCTTGACGGCCGAGAGGTCGAAGATTCTGAGGTTGGGGCCGATGAAGGTTCCGCGCCCGAGCGTGCCGAGCCGGCCGGCGCTCTGGAGCACGAAGGCGTCGGGGTTGAACCACTGTTCGGGCCGACCGAGCACGGCCGACTCGTGCGTGAAGCCGGGCGCGAGGCTCGGGCGGTCGAACCCCTGGCCGGGGCCGATGGAGGGCGACCACTGCGAGCGCGAGCGGTTGCGCTGGACGAAGACGGTCAGCGGGTTGCCCGAGCGCATCTGCCCGATGCCGGCGAGTTGCCAGCCGTCCAGAATCTTGCCGGCCGCGCCGCGCATCCCGCGCGCGAAGGGAAGCTCCCAGATGAAGTTGAGGACGAAGTTGTGCTTGGCGTGGTAGTCGGCGAGGCCCTTGTTGTAGTTGAGGCCGGGGAACTCTGGGAAGGCCGTGGTGGTGCCGTTGGTGGCGTCGGAGAAGAAGGTCGATGCCTGCGTGGTGTCGATGTTGCGCGAGAAGGTGTAGGACGCTTGCGCGCTGAAGCCGCGGCTGAAGCGCTTGCGCGCCTCGAAGACGGCCGAGTTGTACCACGAGTTGCCGTCCGAGGACTTCAGCTCGATGGTCGTAAAAGCCGTGTTCGGCCGGAGCTGCCCCGTGGGGAAGAAGAGCGAGCCGTCGGCTTGCGTGACGGGCACAGGCGTGTTCACGTCGGAGCTACGCAGGAGGTGGACGCCGCGCGAGCCGGCGTAGCCGAGCGTGACGACGGTGTCGAACCACAGCTCGCGCTGGAGGTTCAGGTTCCACACTTGCAGGTACGGATTCTTCAGGTCGTACTGGATGGGCCGAATCGACTGCGACCCCACGGCGAACGAGGGAACGGGGAACGTCGGGTTGGCGATGATGGGCCGGGGCGTGGCCGGCGGGTTCGTCACCGTGACGATGAGGTTCTGCTGGTTGTTCGTGTTGAAGTAGACGCCGAAGCCGCCGCGCAGAGAGGTCTTCCCGTCGCCGAAGATGTCCCACGCGAAGCCGACGCGCGGGGAGAGGTTCTTGTGGGTCGGGTTCTGGTAGAGCTGCCCGGCGGTGGGCGTGCGATCCGTCAGGTTCGGCAAAGAAACGTCGCGCCCGCCGGTGTCGAGCGGCATGGTCGAGAACTCGTAGCGCAGGCCGGCGTTCAAGGTCAGGCGGTCGGTGACGCGGAAGGTGTCCTGCGCGTAGAGGCCGAAGAGGGTGAAGCGCCAGTAGCGGTCGAGCGCGCCGCCCGGAGAGATGCCGAGGAAGCGCGCCGGCGTGTTACGCAGGAAGTCGCGCAAAGAGTTGAAGGTGAAGACCCCGAGACTAAACGTCGGGTTGACCATGTTGTCCTGGTAACGCTCGGCGAGGCCGCCGACTTTAATCAAGTGGCGGCCGCGGCTGTGGACGAGGCCGTGCTCGAAGCCGAAGACGTTCTGGGTGAGCCGCAGGTTGGCGGAGGTCTGCGGGCCGAAGCGACCGGGGATGCCGCCGATGTCGATGCCGCCGACGAGGTCCTGACCCGGCACGAAGGGCGTCAAGGCTTGCGTCGTGTTCGACTCGACGTTCTGACCGACGCGCGTGCGGCCGAAGTTGAAGCGGAAGGTGTTGATGGTGTTGGCCGAGTGCGTGCGTCGGTACTCGCCCGTGAAGAACTGGTTGCGCGAAAGGAAGGTGCGCGGGAATTGCGGGAAGTCGGTCGGCAAGAGTTGGTCGGCGTCGTCGAAGGTGTAGCGGGCGAAGAACTGCTCGCGCTCGCTGCGGTTGTAGTCGATGCGCCCCTGAAAGAAGTGCTGGCGCACCTGCTGGTTGAAGCCGAAGACGTAGTCGGCGAGGTTGCCGCAGACGCGCGACGCGCCTGTGTTCGGCAGCGGGAACTCGTCGAGGTACGGCCTCACGGCGGCGCTCACGCCGACGAACTGGCGGTTCGGGCACGGCTGCCCTGCGGGCGCGACGGCCTGCGAGGTGGAGATAAAGCCTTCGCGCGCGTCGAGGTCGGGGACGATGGTGCGAACGGTGCGGCCGAGGTCTTCGCGCAGCGACTCGTATGCGCCGAAGAAGAAGAGTTTGTCGGTGCGGACGGGGCCGCCGATGGAGCCGCCGAACTGGTTGCGTCGAAACTCAGGCTTCTCCGCGCCGTCGAAGAAGTTACGCGCGTCGAGGTTGTCGTTGCGGTGGAACTCGTAGAGCGAGCCGTGAAACTCGTTCGTCCCCGACTTGGTGACGGCGTTGATCTGGCCGCCGAAGTTGCGGCCGAACTCGGCGCTATAGGCGTTGGTCTCGATGCGAAACTCGCGGATGCTCTCGATGCCGAGCGAGGTGCCGGCGGCGCTGCCGGCGGGGCCGTTGGTGAAGTCGTTCTGCGGCGTGCCGTCGAGGAGATAGACGTTCGAGCGCGGGTCTTGTCCGTTGATGCTGGTGCCGAGGCCGTGGGCGACGACGGAGCCGCCGTCGCGGTGGGGGAAGGCGACGACGCCGGGCTGCAGGAGCGCGAGGTCGGTGTAGTTGCGACCGTTTAAGGGCAGCTCGCGGATGGCGCGCTCGCCGACGAGGTAGGAGAGTTCGGGCGTCTGCGTGTTGACGAGCGCCGTCTCGTCCGTGACGGTGATCGAGTCGGAGACGCCGGCCGCCTCCAGAGGGATGTTGAGCGTGGCCGTCTCGCCCACGGTGAGGCGCACGCGGTCGGCGACGTAGTTCTTAAAGCCTTCCTTCTCGGCGCTCACCTCGTAGGCGCCGACGGTGAGCGCGGGGAAGGTGAACAGCCCCTCATCGTCGCTCACGGTCTCGCGCTCAAGACCCGTCTCCAGACTCTTGGCGCGCACGCGCGCGCCGGCGACGACCGAGCCTTGCGCGTCGCGCACGTCGCCCGTCAGCGTACTCGTCGTCTGCGCGCTCGCCGCCGGGGCGAGACACAGCAGCAGGAGCAGCGCGGCGGCGGTCGTGTTGAAAAAGAAGGGGAGACGAAGAAAGGGCGCGGGAAAAAACCGTTGCGTGTGGTGCATGACTGCCTTATGACTCCAGGTTGAACGGCGGACGAAACTGCCTGCCCGTTGACTGACGAACATTCTAACAGGCGGGTTCTGACATACATAAACGGCCCCGCCCCTTTTACAATCTTTTGACAGTTGCCGGCTGACTTTTACACGTCGTTTACAACAATCCCGCCCGATTCCGCGATAATGCCTGAGCTATTTGAAAAGCCACGGTTGTCTGGCCGCGACAGCCGCGAGCGTCGTCACGCACAGTACCGCGAGCGGAAGCCTCGCGGGTGCGGCCTGCGCTTAAGGCTCGCCTTGCGTGCGGCAGACCCGCTCGCTACCGCTCGCGGTACTGTGGTTGTGTGGTTGCCCTCGCGTGGGCGGCGCGTTAAGGTTTGAATCTTCGTAGTACGTTTCGCCGTACATCCTGACGGGCGAAGATTCGGAGCCTTCAACACCCATGACCTTCATCTCCGTGACGCGTTTGCGATTGCGCTCGGTGCGCTATCTGCCGCCGTTTCTGTGGCACACGCTCAGGAGTCTCCTTCAGGCGAAGCGCGCGCCCGGAAACGCCAGTGCGAAGACGAAGCGCGCCGCCGACGGCGCCTACTGGACGCTGACGGCGTGGGACACGGCAGCCGCGATGCGCGCCTACCGAAATTCTGGCGCGCACAAGCGGGCGATGCCGAAACTCCTCGAATGGTGCGACGAGGCTTCAGTCGGCCATTGGGAGCAGGCGTCTGATGAGCTGCCCGACTGGCGCGTGGCGCACCGGCGCATGATCGAGACGGGCAGGCTCTCGAAGGTCAATCATCCGTCCGAGAGACAGAGGGCGGGCGAGATGCCCGCGCCGGAAAACATTTAAGCCGAGATTAAATCGGGAGATCACTCGTGAAGATAAAAGCCCCAGTCGCCGCCATCCTGCTGCTCGCATTCGCTGCCTCCGCCTTCGCGCAGACGCACCGCGCCACCGTCCGCGGCGCCGTCACCGACCCAAACGGCGCCGTCGTCCCCGGCGCGGTAGTGAAAATCATTAACAGGGAGACCCGCGAGTCTCGCGAGACCGCGGCTGGTGAGAGCGGGGAGTATGCGGTTTCCTCGCTCGCGCCGGGCTTGTACGAACTGACTGTGGAAACCGCGGGCTTCCCCAAATTCACGCAGAAACTCTCCCTTTATGTGAATCAGGAGTTGCGTGTCGATGTCATCATGGCGACCCCGACGCTTGATGCGGCCTATGTCGATGTCGAGACGCAGGAGGAGCTGAAAAAAGATTCGGCGGCCATCAGCACGGTCATCGAAAATCGGCAGGTCGAAAATCTGCCGCTCGACGGCCGCAACTTCTTCGAGCTGGCTCTGCTCGTCCCCGGCGCCGTGCCGGCCGCGCCCGGCTCCGCCGGCTCGGTGCGCGGCGACTTCTCCTTCAGCGTCAACGGCGCGCGCGAGGACGCCAACAACTTCCTCCTCGACGGCGTCTACAACCTCGACCCCAAGCTCAACACCTTCGGCGTGCGCCCGCCCGTCGATGCCATCCGCGAGTTCGAGATGGCCACCTCGACCTACGACGCCTCGTTCGGACGCAACCCCGGCGCGCAGGTCAACGTCGTCACCAAGAGCGGCACGAATGACTTTCACGGCTCGCTCTACGAGTTCCACCGCAACGCACAGTTCGACGCGCGCAACTACTTCGCGCCCGCCGGCGAAGGTAAGCCCAAGTACATTCGCAACCAGTTCGGCGGCTCTCTCGGCGGCCCCCTGCGCCGCGACCGCACCTTCTTCTTCGCCGACTACGAGGGCACGCGCGCGCGCGAAGGCGTCACGCGCGTCACCAACGTGCCCACGGCGCAAGAGCGCGCGGGCGATTTCTCGCAGAGCATCTTCGGCATCCCGACGAATCCGTTCACGGGCCAGCCGTTCGAGGGCGGGCGCCTCCCCGACTTCTTCATCCACCCCGTAGGCCGCCGGATCGCCGCTTTGTATCCGCTGCCGAACCGCAACGTAGCGTTCCAGAACTTCGTCTCTTCGCCCACTCAGCGCGACGATCAGAACAGCTTCGACGTGCGCCTCGACCACGCCTTCAACGACGCGTCGCACTTTGTCGCCCGCTACAGCTTCGGCGAGCGCGACCTCTTCGAGCCGTTCACGGGGCCGACCCTCGCGCTCGTCCCCGGCTTCGGCGACGACGTTCGCCGCCGCAGCCAGAACCTGATGCTCGGCGAGACGCACGTCTTCACCCCGCGCTTCGTCAACGAGGCGCGCGTCGCCTTCAGCCGCGTCGCCTCCTCGGTCACGCAGGAGGCGAGCGTCCTCAACACAGACGTGGGCCTGCCCTTCGTCTCGACGCGCGCGCGCGATGCGGGCTTGAGCTTCATCACCGTCACCGGCTTCTCGCCGCTCGGCGACGAGGGCAACAACCCGCAGCAGAGCGTGACGAACGTCTATCAGGTGCTCGACACCGCGACTTATGCGCGCGGCCGGCACCTCGTGAAGTTCGGCGCTGATCTGCGCTTCACACAGCAGAACGCCTTCCGCGACGTGGAGTCGCGAGGCCGCCTCCAGTTCTCGCCCTTCTTCCCGTTCACCGGAAACGCGCTGGCCGATCTCCTCCTCGGCTTCCCGCTTTTGACGAGCGTCGCCCGCGTCGATAACCCGCAGCAACTCCGCACGCAGAGCTACAACTTTTTCATTGACGATAGCTGGCGCGTCACCCCGCGCCTGACCATCAACGCCGGTCTGCGTTACGAATACAACACGCCGCCCGTGGACGCCGAGGATCGCTCCAACGTCTACGACTTCTCGACGGGCACGCTCGCCCGCGTCGGCACGAACGGCATCCCGCGCGGCGGCTATGAGGCCGACAAAAACAATTTCGCGCCGCGTGTCGGGCTGGCGTGGACGGTCGGAGAAGACGGCGAGACGGTCGTGCGCGCCGGCTACGGCGTCTATTACGATCAGTCGCCGCTCGCGCCCGGCGAGGCGCTCTACTTCAACTCGCCCTACTTCGACAACAACATCTTCTTCTCCCTGCCGGGGCTGCCGCTCACCCTGAGCGACCCGTTCCCCGCCTTCTTCCCCTTCCCGCTTCCCGACTCGGCGCTCGCCATCCAGCGCGACCTCCGCACCGGCTACATGCAGCACTGGAACCTGAACGTCCAGCGGCAACTCGGACGCAGCCGCGTCGTCGAGCTGGCCTACGTCGGCTCGAAGGGCACGAAACTTCTGACGGCGCGCGACATCAACCAGCCTCTTCCGTCGGTGCTTCCGCCGGGCCTGCCCTTCGTCCCGCGCCCCAACCCGCGCTTCGACGACATCAGCACTCTGGAGTCGCGCGCCTCGTCCAACTACCACAGCCTTCAGGCGCGCTTCCAGCAGCGCCTCTCGCAAGGGTTGTCGATGCTCGCCTCCTACACCTTCGCGAAGTCTCTGGACGACGCTTCTAACTTTTTCTCCAGCGCCGGCGACGCAAACTTCCCGCAGAACTCCAACAATCCGCGCGCCGAACGCGGGCGCTCGAACTTCGACGTGCGCCACCGTCTCTCCGTCTCCTACGCCTACGACCTGCCCTTCGGACGCGGCCGCCGCTTCGCCGCTGACTCCGGCCTGCTCACCACGCTGCTCTCCGGCTGGCAGACCTTCGGCATCGTCACCCTGCAATCAGGACGGCCCTTCACGGTCGCCATCCTGCCCGAGCTGGACGTGAGCGGCACGGGACGCTCCATCCTCGGCTTCGGCGCGGGCGACCGGCCCCAAGTCGTCGGCGACCCGCGCTTGTCTACCCCGACGCCCGAGCGTTGGTTCAACACCTCGGCCTTCTCCTTCCCGGCGCCCGGCACGTTCGGCAACGCGGGCCGCAACGTCCTCGACGGGCCGGGCTACCAGAACGTCAACGCCTCGCTCGTCAAGAACACCGCGCTCGGCGAACGTCTCAGACTGCAACTGCGCGCGGAGGTCTTCAACCTCTTCAACCACCCGAACTTCAACCTGCCCGACAACTTCGTCGGCTCGCCCACCTTTGGGCGCATCACGTCGGCGCGCGACCCGCGCCACATCCAGTTCGGGGCGAAGCTGCTGTTCTGAGAGAGCGTCAAGGAGACATATGAGCAACAAGATCGTCGTTCCGCGCAGGGAGTTTTTGCTGGCGGGCGCGGCGGCCGTCCCACTCCTCGGCGTCGCGGCCTCTCGCATGAAGCAGGGCGTCGTTGTCGAGCCGCTGGCGGCCAACGACGCTTCCGCCGCGGCCGAGACGTGTCGTCTCACGGAGGAGAGCCAGTACGGCCCCTTCTATCGCGAGGGCGCACCGTGGCGCGCGAAATTCTGCGGCTTGGAGGAGCCGGGCGAGCGGCTCACAATCGCGGGCCGCGTGACGGCCGCCGACAACTGCCAGCCGCTCAAAGACGCCGTCCTCGACGTGTGGCACGCGAGCGCCGCCGGCTTCTACGACAACAACGACCCGGCGCGCCCTTTCGACCCCGCGCGCTATCATCTGCGCGGCCGCGTCCGCACGGACTCGGACGGCCGCTACCAGTTCGAGACCGTCCTGCCCGGCAACTACGGACAGGGCCGCTTCATGCGCGCCAAGCACATCCACCTGCTCGTCACCTGCGCCGGCCGCGCGCCGCTCGTCACCGAAATCTACTTCGCTGGCGACAAGCACAACGACACCGACGGCCTCGTCCGCCGCTCACTCATCACGCAGTTGTCGGGCGCCGCCCGCGAGAAGGACGCCGCTCCACAGCGCGGCACGTTCGACATCACTCTGGGGAAGTGATAAGTGATGAGTGATAAGTGATAAGAAAGAACTGCCTCTCTTTCTTATCACTTATCACTCATCACTTATCCCTCCCAGAGGTGTTCATGGTCAACGGTTTCTTCGACTTCTTCAGGCGGCGCGCCGAGTACGGCCCCGTCTTTATCCGCCTCGTCGTGGGCTGGATGCTCATCTGGGGCACGCAGGACAACGTCCTCAGTTGGGAGCGGATGCTGGAGTTCGCGAAGTTCTTAGGCGAGCGCGGCACGCCCTTCCCGCTGTTCGCGGCGCACCTCTCGGTCTACACGCAGCTCATCTGCGGGGTTCTCATACTGCTCGGCGCGGCCGTGCGCGCGGCGGCCGTCCCGCTCATCATCAACTTCATCGCCGCCATCCTCATCGCGCACCTCGGCGACACCTTTGCGGGCGCCTTCCCCGCGCTCGTCATGCTGGCGTCCGCCCTCTTCTTCCTCTTCCACGGGGCGGGCAAGCTCTCGGTCGATGAAGCATTGGAGCGGCGCGGGCCGGCGTGATTGATGAACAGTACCGCGAGCGGTAGCGAGCGGGTGTGGACACGCGACGCGAGCCTTCAGCGCAGGCCGCACCCGCTCGCTACCGCTCGCGGTACTGTCCGCTACGAGCGGCGCGACGAAGCACTTCGCCACGCGGGAAATCGTCCGGCAGCGAGTTGAAAGCATGTGCGTGGATTTCATCGGCCGCACGCTTAGGAGTTCGAGGGCATCACGTAGAGAATCACGGCGAGGTAGTGGCAGACGCTGCCGGCGAGGACGAAGAGGTGCCAGATGGCGTGATTGTGGCGGATACGGTCGCAGGCGAAGAAGAAGACGCCCGTGGTGTAGGCGAGGCCGCCCGCGATGATGAGCAGGATTGCCCCGGCCGGCACCAGCTCGTAGATCGGCTTGACGGCGACGACGGCCAGCCAGCCCATCAACAGATAGGAGCCGAGGGTCGCCGCCTTGAAGCGTTCGCCGAACATCACCGTGACGGTGATGCCGGACAGGGCGAGCGCCCACACGAGTGCGAAGAGCGTCCAGCCCCAGCCGCCGCGCAGCGTGACGAGTGTGAAGGGCGTGTAGGTGCCCGCGATGAGCAGGTAGATGCAGCACTTGTCGAAGATTCGCAGGGCGTCCTTGGTGCGCGGGTGTCGCGCCGCGTGATAGAGCGTCGAGGCCGTGTAGAGGGCTACCAGCGACGCGCCGTAGACGCCGCCGCTGACGAGGTGTAGCGTCCCGCCGCGCGTGGCCGCCAGAAGGATCAGCGCCGCCAAGCCGACCAGACTCAGCCCCAGCCCCACGCCGTGCGTGACGCAGTTCGCCAACTCCTCGATGCTCAGCCTTTCTCTCGCCGTCTTCATCTCGCAACTCTTTCGTCCTGACGCGCAAAGACTCGCGCCGCCGCCGCCTTCAACACTTCGGCCCATGCTAACGCCGTCGAGACTCGGAAGACAATACCGAGATGCGCGCGGGCGCGTTGGAGGACGCGCTACGGCCTCCGCGGCCGACCGATGATCCTATTTTTTCCGGTTGAGGATGGCGGAAGCCGACACGTCCGACGCCCCGCGATGTGAGTATCTGAAGGCGACTTGCCGGCGGCTTAATTTTTCGACGACCACGCGGCCTCTGTCCGCGCAAGCCTCCCGGTTGCGCGTGATGCGCTCCCGAAACGTGGCCCGCCGGGAGTTGATGCTCAGAAGCCTCCACTCCCCGCCGCAGTCGAGCGAAGGGTATTCGATCAAAAATTTCCGGCCCCGCGCCGTGAGCACCATCGTCCACGTGCTGTCGGTGTCCATCTGATAGCCTGTGCCCTCCCACCTGCCGCCGAGCCACGCACCATTCCTGTTTTGCGGCAGAGCGACGACGCTCAGAGAGAAGAACAGGCAGAGGGCCGCCACAGTCCTGAGCATTATTCAATGCCTCCGAAGGGTTGTGATTGATGGTCGAGCTTAATTATAGCCCTGTGCGAAGGGGGGCGTTCGTCCGCGCGCCGGGCTGGAGAGAACACGGATGAGACGGCCGTCTAACTCGCGGTCGGCTCCAAAGACTTGTTCGGCGCCGGACTGCCCAGAGGGGAAGTGACATGCGCCGGCGGCGTCCGCAAGTCCCACACGACTCCCACCCACGAAAGCATGCGGAGCGTGTAGTGGGCCATGTCGATCTCCCACCAGTAGAAGCCCTGTCGCTCCGAGGACGGGTAGTGATGGTGATTGTTGTGCCAGCCCTCGCCGAGCGTGATGAGGGCGACGAAGAGATTGTTCCGGCTGTCGTCTTTGGTCTCGAAGCGGCGGCTGCCGAAGAGGTGGGCCAGAGAGTTGACCGTGAACGTGCCGTGGTAGAGCAGCACCGTGCTGATGAAGAATCCCCAGACGAGCATCTGCCAGCCCGAAGTGCCCAAACTCGGATAGTAGCGTTCGAGCGCCGCCCCCAGTAGAAAGGTGGCCCCGGCCAGTATGATGGGCGGCAGCGCGTAGAAACGATTGAGCAGGCGCAGGTCGCGGAACTTCATCAGGTTGGAGACGAGCGGCGCATCAGTCGTCCGGCTCTCGCGCGACATGAACCAGCCGACGTGTGAGCGCCACACGCTGCGGGAGACCGGCGAGTGGAAATCGTCATCGGTGTCGGCGTAGAGATGATGGCGGCGGTGATGTGCGGCCCACCACAGCGGCCCCTTCTGGTAGGCGGCCGTCCCCGCGAAGGCCATCAGGAATTGAAAGACGCGGCCGGTCTTGTACGAGCGGTGCGCGAGGAGCCGATGGAACCCGGCCGTGATCGCAAACATCCGCACGACGTAGAGCGCCACGCAGACGGCGACGGCCACCGCGCTCACGCCCGTCCAGACGGCGAGCAGGCAGGCCGCGTGCATCAGGAAAAACTGGATGCAGACGGAGTAGTCAAGATTTTCCCGGTCGAGACGGCGCGGATTGTGAAGAATGGATTCGGACATTAACCAACCTTGTTCCCTGTAAGATGTCATCCACTATAAAGTGTATTTTCCCTATTGCAACTCCCGGCCGGCGCAGACCGCACAGTTGGCATTCACATTTTGCGGTATCGATGAAAGCTACCCGTCCATGACGATGCCAAAATGCTCGCGCAGCGCCGCGTCATACTCTTCCTTACTCGAAAGCGTTTGCTCCCGTCGCTCGCCGTCGAGAGAGGTCGTGATGAGACGCATCTCGCTCAGTGTGACGCGCCCTTCGCCGGACGAGCGCGTGCAGATGCGCCCCTTGGTGAAGTGCGACTGAGGGGAAGTCTGGTGATAGCGGCACATCTCTTCAAAGTCGGCAAATTCGTGGCGACGCAGGCTGAAGCGATACTGCGGGTTCCATTCGCCGTCGCCGTCGCGTTGCATCAGACGGAAGTGGTCGCCGTCGGGGACGATGCGGTAGGCCCGGCTCCCCTGTACCTGCTCGCCGCGCGCGTCGAGCAGCAACGGCTCACGGAACGAATCGCCGAAGCCCACGTCCACGAGCCAACGCTCTTCCAGATCAACCAGCAGCGTCATGTGGTCGAAGTCGGGGCCGAAGCCGCCTTCCGCATTCGCGACCCCGGCCGAGAGCATCGAAACGTTGAAGCCCAGGGCACGCAGTAGCACGCAGAACAGGCCGTTGGCTTCGTAGCAGAAGCCGCCGCGCCGACGTCGGACGATTTTCGTGAACAGGGCCTCGTCATCAAGAACGATGGACTGCCCGGCGTGAATACTCAGATTCTCAAAAGGCACCGCCGACAGGTGCGCCAACTGCAACGCGCGCAGGGTCTCGGCGGTAGGCGCTATCGAGTATTGATGATTGATGCGGTCGAGATAAGCCTCGATGCGAGCGCTGTTCAAGGAAAGCCTGCCCTTCAATCTTAGATTTTCCTGACCACGTCGCCGACCCGGATGACGCCGGGTTGAACGACACGGGCGTTAATGCCGCGCAGGTGAAGCTGCTTGCCCACAGTTGAGTTGACGAACTTCATCGCGTCCAGCCCGAAGCGCGCCACGAATTTTTTGCAGCCGGTGTGTGGCTGGGCGGTGACTTCAATCACGGCCGAGCCGAGCGCGAGGCGCGTCCCGGCGGGCAAGTTTTCGTCGCTCAGGTCGAGGTCGATGTAGAGCTGGTCGCCGGCCAGCGGCCAGCGCCCTTTGTCCCGCGCCACGAGGGCAACCGCGCGGGAGTTCATGACGTTGAGCTGCGTGTCGGGGTGCGGCGACCCGTCCGGTGTGCGAGAGCTGCCGCGCGCGCTCCAACTGTCGCCCACGAGACCCACTTCCGTGTGCAGCTCGCCCTCTTCCAAAATTTCCCGCGCGTCCTCCCGCGGCCGTCGCACGATCAACTCCAGCACGCCTTCGTCGCTGGGCGACAGGCGAATCTCGCTCAGGCCGGCTTCAAGTTCCGCCATCGTTAAATGTCTTACCTCGTCCACCGCCAAACCTCCTTACGCCGCGCGTCCTCCCGGCGTCGTCATGGTCGATTATAAACCTATCGCAACCCGGTTCCTGATGTACGATTGCCGTCGGGATTATACAATCTGCATCGCCCATGGTTTCAAGGCTCTGGCACATGAACGCCGATTTCGAGTCTGAGCTGGCCGCCCCCGCCGGCTCATACCGCCGTCCCGCTTCCTTTGAAACTCTCAACCGCCGCCTCGCCGAACACCTGCTGTGGCTGGCCCGACGGGGCGACGCGCTGTTACAAACGGAGCCGTGGTCTGAGAACCTTCGCGCGCAGTCGCGCCGGCGCGGCGTGGAACTCGTCTCTCCGGCCGAGGCAGGTGACCAAAGCACGCGCGTCTTTACGCCTTGGGGCTGGTCGCCGAGCGCCGTGGCGGCCGGCGAAGAGGCCGGGGCGGTGCTGCGCTCCATTCCTTTCGCCGTCGCGGCGCGCGTCAACTCAAAGCTCTGGAGTCACGCGCTCGAAGTCGAACTGGGAATAGCACAGGCGGGGGCGGCGCTCGCCGCCACGTTCGAGGAACTGCAAGAGGCGGTCGCGCGCGCCTGCCCCGAGCCGGATGACAAGTGGGTCGTCAAAAGTCCATACGGTTTCGCCGCCCGTGACCGCGTGCTGGGCCGAGGCCCGTCGCTGGAGGAGCCACAGGCGAAGTGGTCTCGCCGTCGTCTGGGCCGGGGCGAGACGTTGATCTTTCAGCCGTGGCTCAAGGTCGTTCGCGAGTACGGCGTCGTGTTGGAGATTAACCCGGACGGTTCATTCGAGGTTCAAGGCATCAGCGACCTCCAGACCAACGGCGCGGGCACAGGCACGGGCTACATCCTCGGCCGCGCGCCCGAACCACGACGCGCGGCCGAACTCACGCGCGTCGCGTCCCTCGTTGCCGCACGCCTTTTCGCAGAGGGCTATACCGGGCCGGTCGGAATAGACGCGCTTGAGCACGCGGGCGGTCTCCACCCCCTGCTGGAAATAAATGCACGCTACACGATGGGCTTCGTCGCGCTCGCCGTCGAGCGCAGCCTCAAGCCCGCCGCGCCCGTCTTCTGGAGTACGAAATAACCTGAGGGAGTTTTCAAACAGTACCGCGAGCGGTAGCGAGCGGGTCTCGCGTGTGCGGTGCAGGCCGCTCATCATGGCCGCACCCGCTCGCTACCGCTCGCGGTACTGTTGCCGATGACGGCGACGCGTCGGGCGGCGGGCGTTGTAGCGTCGCCATCAGACGCACGACGTTTCTCATGTTTGCGGCAACGACGGCCCGCCCTTCGTCGCTTCGGGCCAGACATCGTCGGGGCTGATCGGCGCGGCCTGATCCGGGCCGAGGCGCGCGGCGTCGATGTCGGCCACGATGAAATTCTCCGGGGGCACGGGATGACCCGCGAGACGCCTCAGCAGGGCGAGTTGTCCGGCGTGGGTCATCGCATCGGAGAACGGCCCCTGTAGTAAGCGTTCCGCGGTCATCCCTTCGAGAAAAGGTGTGCCGGCCTCGATGTGCCGGGCAAGCTCCTCAAGCATCTCGTGAAAGCGAAGGATTTCTTCATTCAGCGAAGGCAGGGGCGCGGGCCTGTACTGACCGCCGACGAAGAAGGTGCGGGCGTAGCCGAGCACGCTCGTCATGTGACGAACCAACTCCGCTGGAGTACGCACCTTGTCGCCCGCGCGGAAGGCGCCGAACTCGGCGGGAGCGTCCCGCAGCGCCTTCTGCGTGCGGTAGGCGAGCGCGGCCAGAAAGTGCCGCAGCAATCCTCGTTTCTCATCAGATAGAACTGTCAGGGCTTGGCCTCGAAAATGAGATTGAATGGCGTTTCGGTGGCGCGGCGAAAGTGTTTGAATCCCCCGCCGGTGACAACCTCGCGCATTCTGGCTTCACCCGCTTGCGCCCCGAGCGCCAGCCCTACTTCCTGTGACAGAGACGCCGGAGTGCAGAGCAATGTCGAAGCGGAATAGTAGATGCGTCCGACCGGGTTCAGATTATCTTCCACTCGATCCCCGGCAAACGGCTCAACGATCATCCACGTGCCGTCAGGCGCAAGCGAGTCTTTGACATGAGCGGCCGCGCCGACGGGGTCTCCCATGTCATGCAAACAATCGAAGAACGTGACGAAGTCGTAGTTATCTCCCGGATAATCTTTAGCCTTGGCGACTGCGAACTCCACGCGTTCAGCCACCCCCGCCTCGGCCGCCTTCTGCCGCGCCATTTCGATGGACTTGTCGTGATAATCGAAACCCACGAATGTAGAATTGGGGAAAGCCTGCGCCATCAGGATTGTCGAAGCGCCAAGCCCGCACCCCACGTCTGCCACCTTCGCCCCTGACTTTAGTTTAGCCTCGACTCCGTCAAAAGCAGGGATCCATGCGTTGACCAGATTGGCGGCATAACCGGGGCGGAAAAATAGCTCAGTCCCACGAAACAATCCGTGATCGTGCTGATGCCAGCCGAAGCCCTCCCCCGTGCGAAATGCTTCGGTAATCTTCGGCACTGCTCTCAGCGAAGAGACGGCCAGCAAAAAAGCTCCCGGTAAATATGCCGGACTCTGCTCATCAGCCAGAGCGAAGGCTTGCTCCTCGGTGAGAAAGTAACGCTGCGTCTGGGCGTCATATTCAACGTAACCCCCGGCCGCCTGTGAGCAGAGCCACTCGCGCACGTAACGCTCAGTCGTGTTGGTTCGCTCGGCCAGCTCGGCGGAAGTGAGCGGTTGCTCCGCCTGAGCCAGCGCCTTGTAAAGACCGAGGCTTTCGCCGATCACCACCAGACCAGCGTGGAGTGCCGCGCCGAAGTCGGCGACGAACTTTCCTAACAATTGATTCAATTTTTCTTCGTTGATGGACATTCAATTCTCTCCTTTGGCGGGCAGGTAATCAGGCGGAATGCTTTTTATAACAAAGCGGCCCGAGCGTCAACGGCCGCGCGCGGCAAATAGTGTCCTAATTTCAGTTCTCTGCGCGTCCTCGGCGTCCTCCGCGGCTCGGCGGTGAATCACGGCTGAAGGCCACTCACCGCAGAGTCGCCGAGGACGCCGAGGACGCGCAGAGAAGAAACATTCAATTCAGGACACAACCTACCTGCGAGTCGCGCGCATGAAGACATAGGAAAGGCGGGCGGAAGCCGTTCAAGCTTCCGCCCGCTGGTGTTCGTCCGTCGTCGCGGGGCGTGTGTGGTGGCCGCTTCAGTCGGAGAGCTTGAAGGCGGCCATCTCGTTGGCGTTGCGGACGAGGAGGCGGCCGTCGGCAATGACGGGGACGTTCCACGTCTTGCCCTCGACGGCCTTGAAGCGCGCGACCTCCGTGTGCGCCGCGGGAGTGGCGCGCACGAGGACGACATCGCCCTCCTCGGTCGTGACGATGAGGTGTCCGCTGGCGAAGATCACCTGCCCGTAGCCGTAGCGCCCGCCCTTCCACTTGCGCTCGCCCGTGTTCACGTCGATGCAGGCCATGATGCTCTCGTCGAACCCGTAGACGTGGCCGTCGTGATAGACGGGGCTGTTGAACTTGGCCTTGAGCGACGTGTTCTCCCAGACGGCGCGCGCCGTGTAGGTGTTGCCGGAGCCGGCCACCTCGACGAGCGCCGAACCCTTGCCGTAGCCGGAGGAGATGAAGACGCGGTTGGCCGCGACGACGATGGGCTGCGAGACGTTGATGCCGTAGCCGTTCGACCACGGGTGCTCCCACAACACCGCGCCGTCCTCGGGCGCGAGGCCCGCGAGGCGGCGCGCCGTGACGACGACGATCTGCCGCCGGCCGGCGAGCGTCGTGAGCACCGGCGACGTGTACGACGCCTGATCGCTCATCGAGTTCCAGACGCGCGCGCCCGTCATCTTGTTGTAGGCGACGACCGTCTTGCCGGAGGTTCCGCCCGGCATCACGATCACCTTGTCGTCAACGATCAAGGGCGCGGCCGCCTGCCCCCACTGGATGTTCTGCGCGCCGTTGTCGGAGAGGATGTTCTTCGACCAGATGGCGCGGCCCGTCTTCGCGTCGAGACAGCGAAACTCGCCGGTGGCCCCG
Source organism: Pyrinomonadaceae bacterium (assembly GCA_036380435.1). Taxonomy (GTDB): domain Bacteria; phylum Acidobacteriota; class Blastocatellia; order Pyrinomonadales; family Pyrinomonadaceae; genus DASQDT01. The sequence goes on from DASVES010000154.1 coordinate 26,228, forward strand.
AGGGCGTAGAGGCGTCCGTCGTCGAAGGTGGGCGTGGAGCGCGGGCCGTCGCCGGTGTCGTCGGGGCTGAAGGTGGCGTTCCAGGCGTTCGTCCACAGCTCGCGGCCCGTCGAGGCGTTGTAGGCGGCGACGACTTCCTGACCGCGCCGCTGCTCGATGGTGTAGGCCGTGCCGTCGGCGACGACGAAGGAGGCGTAGCCGCCGCCCACGGGCTGCTTCCAAAGGAGCTGTAACCCTTCGGCGGGCCAGCTCGTCTTCACCTGCCGCTCTTCATAGCGGCCGTCGCGCGAGGGGCCGCGGAAGTTAGTCCAGTAGCGACGACCGCCGCCGGCGGCTCCGGCCGCGGGCGCCGTGGCCGCGCCGGCCGCCGTGGCGGGCTGCTCGCCCGCGGGCGCGCCCGGTTGCGCCGCCGCGCCTTCCACCGCGGGCTGGCCCTCGACGGGCGCAGCCGCCGCTGCCTGTTCGGCCGGGGCTGCCTGCGTGCCGTCGGTCGCGGCTTGCTGTTGCTGCGCGGCGCGGTGGCGTTCGAGTTCGTCGTAGTGCGCCTGCGAGCCGGGCGCGCCGCCCCGCGTGGCAAAGAAGTAAGCGGCGACGGCCGCGAGAGCGACGACGGAGACGAGCGCGATGATGACGGGCGGGCGTCGATACCAGGGCGCGGGCTTGTTGAAGGACTCTTCGCTCAGCATTTTAAATTCCCTCCGATTACGAGCAAGGACTAACAGTACCGCGAGCGGTAGCGAGCGGGTGCGCCTGCGGCGAAAGTCTCGCCCCGCGCACGCTGACCCGCTCGCTACCGCTCGCGGTACTGTTTTTCATTTCATCCTTGCCTTACTTGCCGATGGCGTACAGGTTCTTCTCGCCGCGGATGAAAATCTTGCCGTCGGCGATGGCCGGCGAGGCGTAGACCGGCTCGCCCACCGAGTTAGTGCGGACGACCGAGTGGACGGGGCCGGCTTTGATGACGAAGGTGTCGCCGTCCTCGCTCGTCAGCAGAATCTTCCCGTCGTAGGCGACGGGCGAGGCGGTAAACGATGAGGGGATGGGCACGCGCCCGCCCTCGTAGACAACTTTGCCGGTCTTGGCGTCGAGCGCCGTCATGATGCCCTTGTCAGTGAGCATGTAGAGGTGCTCGCCGTAGAGTATCGGCGAGGGCACGTAGGCCACGCCCTTCTCATGCTTCCACGCGATGTTGGGCGTGCCCGTCAGGTCGCCCGTGGCGCCGAGGCGGATGGCGTAGGCGATCTTGGCGGGGAAGCCGGCCGTGATGAAGACCATGTCGGAGGTGGCGACGGGCGAGGGGATGGCGTTGCTCTCCAGTCCCTTCGAGCGCCACAACTCCTTCCCCGTCGCCGGGTCGTAGGCGATGATCGCCTCGTTGCCGCTCGTAATCAATTCCGTGCGCTTGGCCGTCTTCACAAGTATCGGCGTGGCCCACGTCACCTGCACTTTGCGCGGGACTCTCCAGACTTCCTTGCCCGTCTTTTTGTCCAGCCCGGCGATGAACGACTTCTCGCCGTTCTCCTCGTCGGCCTGAATGATGACGAGGTTCTCGTGGAGGACGGGCGAGATGCCCGTGCCCATGCCGGCCGTGGCCAGCTTGCCGAGGTCGGCCTTCCACGCGAGCTTGCCGTCGAAGTCGTAGGCGTAGAGACCTTCGGCGCCGAAGAAGGCGTAGACGCGTTGCCCGTCGGTGACGGGGGTGGAGGCGGCGTAGGAACTCTTGCGGTGGCGGTCGTCGTAGGGCGTGCCCTCCCACGCCGTGCGCTCCCAGAGTATCTTGCCGGTGTCGCGGTCGAGCGCGATGACCTTGAAGGCGTGCTGGCGGTCGGCGCCGACCGAGTCGGGGTGCTTAGACTCCTTGCCGCCCTCGTCCAGATGCGGGACGGCCTTCGCGCCGGGGACGACCGCGCCTTCGACGGCCGTCGTCAGGAAGACGCGCTTGCCCCAGATGATCGGGCTGGAGTGGCCCTTGCCGGGGATGGCCGCCTTCCACTTGATGTTGCGCTCAGGCGTCCACTCCTCGGGCAGATTTCTCTCGGTCGAGATGCCGAGGCTGGCCGGGCCGCGCCACTGCGGCCAGTTCGCGGGGTCGGCCGCCGCGCCGGTCGCCGAGAGCGCGAGCAGGGAAAATAGACAGATGACGAGAGCGATGCTGGTACGGATTGCGAGTTTCACGGTGCGATTTCCTCGGGCTGTAAGTTTAGACGGCACGGGGCGGAGTTTTGTTCCGTTTCCGCGTGATGTTTGGCTCGTTACTTGAGCGTTGGGCGAACTGGACTCACCGCAGAGGCGCAGAGGACGCGGGGAAGCAAGGATGAAGGATGAAGGATGAAGGATGAGGGGAAGACGACCTGTCTTTTTTCATCCTTCATCCTTCATCCTTCATCCTTGCCTCTGCGCCTCTGCGGTGAATATTGCCCGCGTCAAACTCAAGTGAAAGTTAATTACCTGACTTCGAGACCTTGTCCTTCGCCGCTCCGGCCTCGCCGAAGGCGTAGACGTGTTTGAGGGCGCGGACGATGACGAGGCCGTCGGAGATGGCCGGCGTCGCCATGATGACCTCGCCGACCGGGTTGATGCCTAAGAACTCATACTTCGGCCCGGCCTTGACGACAAAGACCTCTCCGTCCTCGCTCGAAAAGTAGAGCTTGCCGTCGGCCGCCACCGGCGAGGCCGTGAACGCGCCGCCCTTGCCGCCGACCCGCTCCTGATAGAGCCGCTCGCCGGTCTTCGCGTTGTAGGCCGTCACCACGCCCTGATTCGAGATCGTGTAGAGATGATCGCCGTAGACGATGGGCGTCGGCATGTACGGGCCGCCGCGCTGCTTGCTCCACGCGATGGAATCGCTCGACTCCTTGCCTTCCTTGAGCGTGATGTCGCCCATGGCGCCGGGTTTGATGGCGTAGATGGGCTGGATGGGGCGGTAGCCGCTGGTGACGTAGATGAGGTCGTGGCCGAAGATGGGCGTCGGGGTGATGACCTCGGAGTTGGGCGTCAGACGCCACAGCTCTTTGCCGGTCGCGGGGTCGTAGCCGCGGATGGCCTTCGTGCCGTTGGTGACGAGTTCCGCGCGCGTCTTGCCCTCGACGACGGTCGGCGTGCTCCAGGAGGGAATCTCCTCGCGCGGCGTCATCCACAGGCGCTTGCCCGTCTTGATGTCGTAGGCCGCGATGAAGGAATCTTTCTGGATGTCGGCCTGCACGATGACCATGTTCTTGTAGATGATGGGCGAGGAGCCGTACTCCCACTGGTAATCGGGGTCGTAGAACCAGCCGGCGTCGAGCGTGCCGAGGTCTTGCTTCCACAAAAGCTTGCCGTTCAGGTCGTAGGCGTACAGGCCCTCGGAGCCGAACAGCGCGACGACGTATTTGCCGTCGGTGGCGGGCGTCGCCGCGGCGTGTGTTGACTTGGGATGGCGCTTCACCTTGGGCACGCCCTCCCATGCCGCGCGCTCCCACAGCACCTTGCCGGTGCGCTTGTCGAGCGCGTAGACCTTGTAGGTGTGCTTCGAGTCGTCCTTGACCGGGTCCACGTCGCCGTAGAGTCCGAAGCGCGTCTCGTCTTTAGCGGCGCCGCTGATGGCCGTGATGACGAAAACTTTGTCGCCCCACACGACGGGGCTGGCGTGCGAGAGTCCGGGGATCGGGGTCTTCCACGCGACGTTCTGCGACTTGGCGGCGTCCCACGCGGCCGGCGTCGCCTTGCCGTCGGTCACGCCCGACGCGCTCACGCCGCGAAACTGCGGCCAGTTCTGGTTCTGAGTCTGCGCGCGGGCGCCGGCAGAGAGGGCGCTAAAGAGGCAGAGGAGGGAAAGTGCGAATCTTTTCATGGGAAGGAACCTCTCGGAAAGTCGGGAGTCAGGAGTCAGGAGTCAGGAGCCAGAAGGAAGAAAGCAACCATGCTTTTATTCTGACTCCTGACTCCTGACTCCTGACTTCACTGTTGTTTCGTTTCTTCGACCCTCGTGTAAGGGATGGTGGCCGGCCCCTGCTTGAGCGTGAAGCCGTTGACCTTGCCGGCCTCGGGCGTGAAGATAACGGTGATGCCGTCGAAGGCGGTCGGCTTGAAGGTCATCTTGTCGAGGGCGTACATGGTGAGCGGCGGCTGGCCCGTGGCCGCGGCGATGAGCTTGCCGTCCTTGACGGAGAAGACCAGCTCGGGGCCTTGCGTGCCCTTGAAGCGGCCGACGTATGTCTGGAGCGTCGCGGCATCGACCTCGGCGGGCGGCTGCGCGCCGGCCTTCTTCAACATCTCGACGATCTCGACTCCCTTATCGCCGGCCTCCGTCGCCGCGACGAACGCGCCCGTCATCGACTCCGGCTTGAGATTGCCCTTGTCGAGCGCGGCGCGGACGAGCGCGGCGTTTCCGCCTCGCGCCCCCGTGGAAAGCACGTCGCCCGCGTCGTCGGCGCTCTTTTCAAGGATGGCGCGGACGGCATCGACGTGCCCCTTGTCGAGCGCCCACGTCATCGCCGTCGCGCCGTAGAAAGTATCGCGCACCGTCACATCAGCGCCGCGCTCGATGAGCAGTTTGACGATGTCGGCGTTGCCGCGCTCGGCGGCCTTGAACAGAGCCGTCGCGCCGTAGCGGAATTTGGCGTTCACGTCAGCGCCCTTGTCGAGCGTGGCCTTGACGGCGGCCACGTCGCCCTTGCGAACGGCCTCGTAGAGTTCATCGTTGAGCTTTTGTTTCTCCGGCGACGGTGTCGCGGCCGGCACGGGCGTCGGCGTCGCGGTCGGTGCTGGCGACGGTGTCGGCGTCGGCGTCGCGGTCTGCGCGATGGCGGCCGGCGGGGCGAGCAGGAGCAGGAGGAGGAGGGGCAGAAGTCTTCTGAGTTTCATAAATCGTAACTCCCCGGTTTTTCGGAGTCGTCCGGTAGGTGGTAAATTAAAGGAGCAACCAGTAAGGCTCGCGCCCGTCGCGGGCCGCAAAACGCGGAGCCGACGTAAGCGCCGCTTGTCCCGGCCGAAAGCCCGGCGTATTTAAACTGTGTTCGGGCCTGAAAGCAAGGCCGCCGAAAGTCGCCTCGGGCGCGGGCCGAATTCTACACGCGTAGAAACGCAGGCGAGCGGCTAAAGGTTTCTTTTTACAGCCTTTTTACAACGAACACGGTTCGATGCGGCATAATACTTTGGTCACTGAAACAAACCGCCGGCGTGCGGCGTCTAAACTTCGGGCGAGCCTGAATGAGTAGCGGCCCCGGCGGGCGCGGAAGGCAAGCCCGCGAGCCGTCTCCCGCAAGCTCTCCCACGAACCGAAATCAAATACCCGAGAACTTAGAAGATGCGTGCAATGTTGTTCTCCAGACGTTTCGTCCTCCTCGCCCTTTCAACTCTTCTGCTCGCGCCGGCCGCACTCGCGCAGAAACTCACCGGCCCCGTCGATTGGGCGGAGTGGCGCGGCCCCCTGCGCGACGGGCGCTCGTTCGAGAAGAATCTGCCGTCGAAGTGGTCGCCGGCGGGCGACGGCCTGTTGTGGAAGGCCCCCTACGGCGGGCGCTCGACGCCGGTCGTCTTCGGCGACCGTCTCTACTTGCAGAACACGGCCGAGAAGGGTGAGCGCGAGCAGGAGCGCGTGATCGCGTTTAACGCCGACACGGGCAAGCTCGTGTGGGAGCATCGCTTCAACGTGTACCTGTCGGACGTGCCGGCGCATCGTGTCGGATGGGCCTCGCCCGCGGTTGACCCGGCGACGGGCAACGTCTACGTGCTCGGCGGCGGGGGCACACTGCTCGCGCTCTCGGGGCGTGACGGAAAAGTTTTATGGGAGCGCACGCTCGGCGAAGACTTCGGCCTGCTGACGACGCACGGCGGGCGCACCATGTCGCCGATTGTTGACGGCGACTTAGTCATCGCCAGCGGCGTGATGTTCGTCTGGGGCCAGCACGGGCAAGGCCGACACCGCTTAGTCGCTTTCGACAAGCGGACGGGCGAGGCCGTCTGGGTGAGCGCGCCGGGCGGGCGGCCCTACGACACGACCTACTCGCCGCCGCTCATCGCCAACGTGGCGGGGACGCGCCTGCTGCTTCAGGGCGGCTCGGACGGGCAGGTCTACGCCGTCAAGCCGCAGACGGGCGAGTTCGTCTGGAAGTACGAAATCTCGAAGCGCGGCCTGAACACGGGCGTCGTCGTGTCGGGGACGACCGCATATCTCACGCACAGCGAGGAGAACCTGAATTCGAGCGAGATGGGGATGCTCACGGCCGTGGACGCCACGGCCAAGGGCGACATCAAGCCGGAGCACGTGAAGTGGACGGTGACGGGCTGGCAGGGCGGCTTCTCCTCGCCCATCCTCGACGGCGAACGCCTCTACCAGATCGACAACGGCGCCAACCTCGGCGCCTTCGACACCAACACCGGCAAGCAGCTCTGGCTCCAGAACCTCGGCACCATCCAGAAGGCTTCGCCCGTCTTGGCCGACGGCAAGCTCTACGTCGGCACCGAGAACGGCAAGTTCTTCATCATCGAGCCGTCGGCGACGGGCGCGAAAGTTCTCGACGAGGATCAGCTCGGCACCGCGGCCCTGCCCGAGTCCATCATCGCCTCGGTCGCCGTCTCCCGAGGCCGCATCTTCCTCGTCACCGACGCGGCGCTCTACGCCTTCGGCAAGAAGTCGAACGCCGCGCCGCCGCCGCTCCCCGGCGACCCCGTCAGCGGCAACTCCAACCCGACGGTCGCGCACGTGCAGGTCGTCCCGACCGAGCTGCTGCTGCGGCCCGGCGACAAGGCGAGCTTCCGCGCGCGTCTCTTCGACGAGCGCGGCAACTTCATGCGCGAAGAGAAAGCGACGTGGACGCTCGAAGGACTCAAGGGCGCGGTCACCGAAACGGGGCAGTTCACGGCCGCGGGCGACGCGGCGCAGGCCGGTCTCGTCAAAGCCACGGTCGGCGGCGTCGCGGGCGCGGCCCGCGTGCGCGTCATCCCGCCGCTGCCGTGGGCCGAGAACTTCGACGCGCTGGAGCCGAACGCCAGTCCGGCGCACTGGACGAACGCGACGATGAAGTTCGCCGTGCGCGAGATGGAGGGCAACAAGGTTCTGGTGAAGACGACCGAGGGGTCGTCGCTCCTGAGCCGCTCGCGCGCCTACATGGGCCAGCCCGACTTGCACGACTACACGGTCGAGGCCGACGTGCGCGGCGCCGAGCGCCGTCGCACGATGGGCGACGCCGGCGTCATCGCGCAGCGCTACGCCCTCACGCTCTACGGCAACGGGCAGAGGCTCAGCATCGAGCCGTGGCAGCCCGAAGTCGAACGCACTGCCTCCGTCCCCTTCGAGTGGAAGAAAGACACGTGGTATCGCATGAAGCTGCGGGTGGAGAACCTGCCCGACGGCCGTGTGCGCGCGCGCGGCAAGGTCTGGCTCACGGGCCAGCCGGAGCCGGAGGCGTGGACGATTGAGAAGGTCGATGCGCTCCCGAACCGCGTGGGCGCCCCCGGCATCTTCGGCAACGCGCTTGCCGAAATCTACTTCGATAACCTGAAGGTGTACGCCAACAACTAGAATGAACGAAGACGCACAGCACGCGACGCAGGCGACGACGCCACAGCAACAACAGCAGGGGCCGACGCCCGAGCGCATCTTTCTAACGCTCACCGGCTATCAGCAGGCCGCCGCCCTGAAAGCCGCCATCGAGCTGGATATCTTCAGCGCCATCGCCGAGGGCGACGACACCAGTGAGAAGCTGGCCGCGCGCCTCCCGGCGGCCGAGCGCGGCGCGCGCATTCTCTGCGATTACCTGACCGCTTTGCAGTTTCTCGCCAAAGAGGACGGGCGCTACCAGCTCACGCCGGAGTCGAAGTTGTTTCTCGACCGCCGCTCGCCGGCCTACGTCGGCGGCGTCTCCGGCTTCCTCTCGCGGCCTTACATGATCGAGGCGTTTCAGAACGTGGCCGAATGCGTCCGCAAGGGCGGCACGATGCTCGAAGATCAGGGCACGGTGACGCATGAGAACCCGATCTGGGAAGACTTCGCGCGCAGCATGGCGGCGATGATGCAGCCCTCGGCACAGGCCATCGCGCGCATCACGGGCGCGGCCGAGATGGAAGAGTGTAAGGTGCTCGACATCGCCGCCGGCCACGGCATCTTCGGTATCACCATCGCCGAACAGAACCCGAGGGCCGAGGTCTACGCCGTCGATTGGCACAACGTCTTGCAGATTGCGCGCGAGAACGCCGCCAGCGCGGGCGTCGCCTCGCGCTATCACATGATGCCGGGCAGCGCCTTCGAGGTGTTGTTCGGCGACGACTACGACCTCGTGCTCTTTACCAACTTCTTTCACCACTTCGACCCGCCGACCTGCGAGGCGCTGATGCGAAAAGCGCACGCCGCCCTCAAGCCGGGGGGCCGCGCCGTGACGCTCGAATTCGTGCCCAACGAAGACCGCGTCACGCCGCCCGCGGAAGCCGCCTTCGCCATGACCATGCTCGCCTCGACCCCTTCGGGCGACGCCTATACGTTCTCCGAATTCGACCAGATGTTCCGCAACGCCGGGTTCGCCCGCAGCGAGCTGCACCCGTCGCCGCCGGAGCACATCATCGTGAGCACAAAGCAGTGAGCAGTGAGCAGTAACACAGAGGAATTGAAGTCAATGAAAAATATTCGACGCAGTAGAGTCATCATTCTTTTAACGGCGGTGTTCGCGGCGGTAGCGGCAGGCGGTTTACTGCTTACTGCTCACGGCTCACTGCCGAACCCTTCAGACCCCGGCACCGGCGACTGGCCGATGTGGGGCGGCACGCCCGACCGCAACATGGTCACGAGCATGAAGGGGCTGCCCGTCTCGTGGGACGTGAAGACGAAGAAGAACGTCAAGTGGATGGCGCAACTGGGTTCGCAGACCTACGGCAATATCACGGTGGCGGGCGGCATCGTCTTAGTCGGCACCAACAACGAGGGCGCGCGCGATCCCAAGATCACCGGCGACAAGGGCGTGCTCATGGCCTTCAAGGAGTCCGACGGCACGTTTCTCTGGCAGGCCGTCCACGACAAGCTCGTCGCGGGCCGCGTCAACGACTGGCCGTATCAGGGCATCGCCTCCTCGCCCCTCGTCGAAGGGGAGCGCGTCTACTACGTCTCTAATCGGGGCGAGTTGATGTGCGTCGATGCTCAGGGGTTCCGCGACAAGGAGAACGACGGCCCCGTGACCGACGAGAAGCTGACGGGCGAGACCAACCCGGACATCATCTGGCGGCTCGACATGATGGGCGACGAGGTCGGGAGCTTCCCGCACAACCTCTGCAACTCCTCGCCCGTCTCCTACGGCGACCTCGTCTACGTCAGCACCTCGAATGGGCAGGACGAGAGCCACGTCAACATCCCCGCGCCGAAGGCCCCGGCCATCATCGCCGTCGATAAGAAGACCGGGAAAGTCGTCTGGGAGGACGCCAGCCCCGGCGACAAGATTCTCCACGGGCAGTGGTCAACACCCACGGTCGGAAAAATCGGCGACACCGTACAGGTCATCATGGGTCAGGGCGACGGCTGGGCGCGCGGCTACGACGCTTTGAAGGGCACGAAGCTCTGGGAGTTCGACCTCAACCCGAAGGACTCCGTCTGGCCCAAGACGCGCAACGAGATCATCGCCACCCCGGTCATCTACGAGGGCAAGATTTATCTCGCCAACGGACAAGACCCGGAGCACGGCGAAGGCGTCGGCCACATGTACTGCATCGACGGCACCAAGCGCGGCGACATCACGAAGACCGGCATGGTCTGGCACTACGACAAGATTCGCCGCACCATCTCAACGCCGGCCATCGTTGACGGCATCATCTATCAACCCGACTTCAGCGGCTTCCTCCACGCCATCGACGCCAAGACCGGACAGGCTTACTGGGTACACGACATGTTCGCGGCCATGTGGGGGTCGCCCCTGGCGTCGGTCGCGGGCGGCGTGCTGTATCTGGGCGACGAGGACGGCGACGTGGTCGTCATGCAGTTGGGGAAGACGAAGAAGGTGCTGGCCGAGATCAACATGGGAAGCTCTGTCTACAGCACGCCCGTGCCGGCCAACGGCGCGCTCTACATCGCCAACCGCAACCAGCTCTTCGCGCTGGCCGAGGGGGCCGGCGGCGCGCCCGCCACGCCCAAGCCGGCGACGGCCTCGGCCACGCCGGCCAACCCGTAGCTTGAATGTGGATCCATAGCTTGAATGTATAGAGTGGGGCGTTCACCGCAGAGTCGCAAAGCACGCAGAGGGGCGCAGAGACTTGAATCAACTCTCTGCGCCCTCTGCGCCTCTGTGTACTCTGCGTTAAATGATTTTCCTGAACACACACGCCGACGAACTCTGTAACGAGTTCCACGTCTGAACGTGACCTTCATGCAATCTTTCGACTTCCAGCCGCGCACGCGCGTGATTTTCGGCGAGGGCGCTGTCGCGCGTCTCGGTGAGGCGGCGCGCGAGCTGAACTTTCGGCGCACGCTGCTCGTCGCCGATCATGGTCTCGTCGCGGCCGGACACGTCGGGCATGCGTCGGAGATTTTGTCGGTGGCGGGCGTTGAAGTAGTCGCGTTCCACGAGTTCGAGTCGAACCCGGACACGGCGATGGTCGAGCGCGGGCGCGCGTTCGCGGCCGACGCCGGTGTGGATTCCATCGTCGGCCTCGGCGGCGGAAGCTCGCTCGACTGCGCGAAGGGAGTCAACTTCCTCCTGTCCAACGGCGGGCAGATGCGCGACTACCTCGGCTACGGCCGCGCCGCGCGACCCTTGCTTCCGATGATCGGCGTGCCGACGACGGCCGGGACGGGGAGCGAGGCGCAAAGTTACGCGCTCATCTCCGACGCCGAGACACATGCCAAGATGGCCTGCGGCGACCCCGGCGCTTCCTTCCGCGTGGCCATCCTCGACCCCGCGCTCACTATCTCGCAGCCGCGCCACGTCACGGCCACCGCCGGCCTCGACGCCGTCGCGCACGCCGTCGAGTCGTTCGTCTCGACGCGCCGCACGCCTGTCTCCGAAGTCTTCTCACGCGAGGCGTGGCGGCTGCTCGAATCATCCTACGAGCGCGTGCTCGCCGTAGCCACGGACGTGGAGGCGCGCGGCCGGATGCAGCTCGGCGCGCACTTCGCGGGCGCGGCCATCGAGAACTCGATGCTCGGCGCCACGCACGCCTGCGCCAACCCACTGACGGCCCGCTACGGCACCGAACATGGCGCCGCTATCGCCGCCCTGCTCCCGACGGTCGTGCGCTGGAACGCATCGGCCGCGGGCGAGCGTTACGCGGAGTTGCTCCACGCGGCGCGGCGGGGCGGGGATAATGAATCGAACGCGGCGGAGGCGCTCGCGCGCCGGCTCGAAGAGTTGATCGCGGCGGGCGGACTCGCGTCGCACGTCCGCGCCGTCGTCGCGAGCCGCGAAGACCTCGCGGCCCTCGCCGAAGACGCGGCGGGACAGTGGACGGGACGCTTCAACCCGCGGCCGTTCGACCGGGCGGGCGCTTTGGAAGTTTACGAGCGGGCGTACTAGATTAGTTTTCGCTTGAGTGTAAGGAAGGTTGTACTCACCGCAGAGGCGCAGAGGACGCAGAGGGGGCGCAGAGAGTTGAAGCGTTTAGAGGGAGGGAAGATGCGGGAAGTTGAAAGTGAAGAAGGGCAGGAGACGTTGGCGCGTTCAATCTCGCGGCGCGGGTTCCTCGCGGTGCCCGTGGGTCTCTACCTCGCGGGCCATGCGGCGCGCGCGCAGGAGTTCACGGGCGGCGACAGTTGGCCGCAGTTTCGGGGCAACCCGGCGCTGACCGGCTTTACGCGCTCCGGTCTCTCGGACACGTTGCGCGTGCTGTGGACTTACGAGGCGGGCGAGTCGGTCGAGTCATCGGCGGCGATTGTGGGCGGCACGGTCTACGTCGGCTCGCAGAAGGGGGAGCTGGTGGCGCTCGATTTGGGAAGCGGGCGCGAGCGTTGGAAGTACGGGGCCGGGTCGCCGATAGGCGAGTCGTCGCCGGCGGTCGTCGGCGGCACGGTCTACGTCGGCGACCTCGGCGGCACAGTCCACGCCGTCTCGGCGCGCGACGGGAAGCGCGTGTGGGTTTTCAAGACGGGGAGCGAGGTGAAGTCGTCGCCGGTCGTAAGCGCCGGCAAGGTGCTCGTCGGCTCTTACGATCAGCACTTGTACGCCCTCGCGGCGCGCGGCGGAAACGTCCTCTGGAAGATGAAGACGGACGGCGCCGTCCATTGCACGGCGTCGGTCGTGGGCGGCGTCGCTTACATCTCGGGTTGCGATGAGCGTCTGAGGGCCGTGCGCGTCGCCGACGGCCGACAGGTCTTCCAGCTCAACTCGGGCGCATACACCGGCGCCTCGCCCGCCATCATGGCCGGCAACGCCTTCTACGGCACCTTCAACAACGACGTGCTCGGCATCAACCTCGTCGCCAAGCGCGTCGGCTGGCGCTACACGAACCCGGAGCGGCAGTTCCCGTTCTATTCCTCGGCGGCGGCCGTGGACGCGCGCGTCGTCGTCGGCGGGCGCGACAAGGCCGTCCATTGTCTCGACGCGCGCAACGGCGCTCGACTCTGGAGCTTCAACACGCAGGCGCGCGTCGATTCGTCGCCCGCGCTCGCCGCCGGGCGCGTCTTCGTCGGCTCGAACGACGGACGCCTCTACGCGCTCGACTTCTTCTCCGGCGACAAGGCGCAGGAGTTCAACCTCGGCGGCCCCGTCTCGGCCTCGCCGGCCGTCGCCGCGGGCCGCGTCGTCGTCGGCACGCAGGACGGGCGCGTTTACTGTTTGGGATGAGTCAGTAAGCATTAAGCCTCAACGAGCGCCGGAGGCGCGGAAGAATGTAGCCCACGGCGTCAGCCGTGGGTTTTAAGCGGCAACCAAAATCAAAGCCCCGGAGGGGCGAAAGAAGTGCAGCGCGCGTCTAACGGCGGTCGCAATTTCTTTCGCCCCTCCGGGGCTTCATTTCCTTTGCCGGGCCTGTCCCCACGGCTCGCGCCGTGGGCTACACTCTTCCGCCGCTTTCAGCGGCTCGTCGTCTTCTTACTGCACATCACTCACGCCTTCTTAACGAAGACGCGCTTGTTGTTGAAGGTGCCGCGCGGGGTCTCCTGGATGGTCTCGATGGAGATGGTGCCGTCGGGCCACGCCGTCCACTTGCGGGCGATGATGAGGGTCACGTCCTGCCCCTGCGGGTTCTTGGTCTGAATCTCCTCTTCGAGGAAGAAGCCCTTGCCGTTGGGGAGCCAGTTGCCTTTGCGCTTGCCCTTGGCGGGCGGCGCGTCGGGGCGCGGCGGCGGCGGGGTGAAATCGATCTCCTTGCCGTCGAGCACGAACTCGTCCTTCTGTACGCGCTCGCCCTGCGCGTTGACGATCTTGACCTCTAAAGAGACCTTGTCGCCGTTGTGGACGACCGTCATCGTCTGCTTCATGTCGGGCGGGATACTGTGGCTTTGCTTCTGGTCGAGTTCCCATGTGCCGCTGAAGTTGGGCCGGGGGCCGAAGGCTTTCGCCGCGACCACCGCGGCGAGCAGGCAGGCGAGGGTAACGAGGGGGGTTCTTAGTCTCATCGCTTTAATCTCCTGAATGACACCTGATTGTGGGAGCAACAGTACCGCGAGCGGTAGCGAGCGGGTCTGACGCACGCGTGGCGAGCCTCTCAGTACAGCCGCACCCGCTCGCTACCGCTCGCGGTACTGTGGAAAACGGCCGCGGCGGGCAGCTACTTCTTCTGCAACTCGGCGAGCGCCGCCAGCACCTCTTCGCTGTGGACGCTCGGCTTGACCTTGAGGAACACGCGCGCGATCTTGCCCTCGGGGTCGATGATGAAGGTGTTGCGCGCCGAGTAGTTGGCCCCGTTGTATTCCATCACCGAGCCGTAGGCGTTCGACACCTTCGCGTCGATGTCGGCGAGCAGCTTGAAGTTGAGGCCCTCCTTGGCGCAGAACTCCTTGTGCGAGTCGGCGGTGTCCACGCTGACGCCGAGGATGACGGCCTTCGCCTGCTCATACTTCTGTAGGTCGCGCTGGAAATTGCGCGCCTGCATGGTGCAGCCGGAGGTGAAGTCCTTCGGGTAGAAGTAGAGCACGACCCACTGGCCGCGGAAATCTTTGAGGGCCGCCTGCTTGTTCTCGTTCGTGGTGAGCTGGAAGTCGGGAGCCGCCGCGCCGACCGCGGGCGGATCCGTGGCTGCCGTGGCGATGGCCGACGCGGAGAGCGTCAGCGTGACGGTGGCGATGGCGAGCAGTGTAAGAATGCGCGTTGTCAGCAGTTTCATTGGGAATCCCTTTTGTCTTGTTTGTTGTTCAGGCGGTTTGTTTTTCGGGGAAGTATTTGGCGATGGTCGCGGCAGCCGGCTTGCGCGTGACGAGCGAGACGAAGAACATCAGGAGCGCCGAGCCGAAGACCATCGGCACCACGGGCATGAAGCCGTAGACGGTCGTGCCGCCCGGCGTGCGCGCCAGCACCTCGGTCGCGCCGATGGCATAGGCGACCGTGTTGCCTCCCGGCGCGGGTGCGGGCACGACCGACTGGAAGATGGCGACGGCGATGACGGCCGAGATCGTCCAGACGGCGACGGCGAGCGCCCCCCACTTCGTGCTGCCGCGCCAGAAGAGCGCGGCAACGAGGAGCGGCGAGAGCGAGGCGAAGCCGGAGAAGGCGTACTGGATGGCCAGCTCGAAGATCGACTCGGGCGCGCGCAGCGCCACGGCGTAGGCGAAGATGGTCAGGAGGATGACGAAGATGCGGCCCGTCTGCACCTGCACGGCCTCGCCGAAGCGACGCTTGCCGCCGTAGAAGGCGAACACGTCCTCCGTGAACATGGTGGAGAGCGCGAGTATCTGCGAGTCGGAGGCCATGACGGCGGCCATGATGCCGGCGCCGAGCAGGCCGGCGAGCCACAGCGGCGCGAAGCGTTCGAGCAGCAGCAGGATCACGTCGTCGCCGGCCGCCTGCTCGCGCAGCTCGTCGCGCGCCTCCGGCTCCATCGTCTTGCCCTGAGTCGCCAGCACCCGGCGCGCCTCCTGCTTGGCGCGAATCGCGGGCACGTCCGAGACGCGGTTGGCCATCACGCCCAAAAAGACGCACGGCAGCCAGATGGCGAGGATGCAGAGCGGGTAGAGGATGACCGTTTTCTTAAACTGCACCATCTTTTTGGCCGTCAGGCAGAAGATGGCGATGTGCGGGAAGGCGATGGCCGAGAGCGGGATGAAGGTGTAGCTGAAGAAGTAGTAGGGCGAGATGCGCTCGCGCGTGAGCAGGGGCTTTAAGGCCGGCGCTTGCTCCATCGCCTCGACGGCCGCGCGGAAGCCGCCCATCTGCGAGCCGATGACGGAGACGGCGATGGCGCCGAAGACGAGGAAGAGAATCGTCTGGAACGTGTTGACCCACGCCGTCCCGCGCATCCCGCCGAAGAAGACGTAAGACATCACGACCATCGCGACGATGGCGCCGCCGAACCAGAAGGGGACTAACCCGCCGCTGATGGCCGACAGCGTCGTGCCGCCGCCCATGATGCCGATGATGATGTAGGGGACGAGCAGCACGGCCTGCACGGCGAAGATGACGGTGCCGATGTGTCCACACTCCCAGCGGTCGCGCATCATCTGCACCGGCGTCATAAAGCCGTACTTCTTGCCCAGCGCCCAGATGCGCGTGCCGATGAGGAAGATGGTGAGCGGGATGACGAGTCCCGACGACGAGGCCATCAACCCGTAGGTGACGATGCCGTTCGAGAAGGCGTGGCCCGAGGAGCCGAGGATGGCGAAGGCCGTCATGTTCGTCCCGAACAGCGACATCAGGAAGACGAACGTCCCCAACGAGCGGTTGGCGAGGAAGTAGTCCTCGGCCCCGTGGTGGCCGCGCGAGCGTCGGAAGGCGAAGACGCCGATGTAGACGACGACGCCGAGGTATATGAAGACGACGATTGCCGGGATCAACTAGAAGCTCCTATGAATAGGTGATAAGTGATAAGTGATAAGTGATAAGAAAGAATTTGTCTTCTCTTATCACTTATCACTTATCACCTTCCGTGCCACTTCTTCTTCGAGGTGGCCGGGCCAGGCGAAGGTCACGAGCAGCCACATCAGCCCGGCGCACGCCACCGAGAAGCACGCCTGATAGAAGAGGCCGATGGGCATGAAGCCGAAGACGAAGGGGCGCGCCTCTCTCCAGTTCCAGAAGTCCTGGTGCAGCACGTAGAGCACGGCGACGGCGATGACGAGCAGCAGTTTTCTCATCGTTCTTTACAATGGCGGCGGGCGCCGCGGCGTTGGACGCGCTATTATCATCGCAGACGCGAAAGCCGGCAACTTTTTTATTCGCCGTTTCGCCGGATATGATGTAAAAAGGTCGTAAAAATAGTGTCCTCGCCGGAACGACTTCCCCGGTTAACCACGAGGCCGCCGCCCCGACGAACGAAAGGGAGTGTGACCGCCGTGCGCCTGATACACAGAATCTTTCTCCTGCTGGCCGCGTTCGTCATGAGCGCCGTGAGTGCGTCGGCG
This sequence comes from Pyrinomonadaceae bacterium, assembly GCA_036380435.1. GTDB lineage: Bacteria > Acidobacteriota > Blastocatellia > Pyrinomonadales > Pyrinomonadaceae > DASQDT01. The sequence continues at coordinate 42,672 of DASVES010000154.1, forward strand.
CAGAAGACCACGCCGCCGTCTCAAACCGCGCCGCCTGCGTCGTCGTCGGCGGCCGCGACAACCCCGTCGGACGACGACGACGAAGTCGAGCGCGTGAGCGTCCACGTCGTCTCGGTGCCGGTGTCCGTGACCGACCGCGACGGCCGCTTCGTCCCCGACCTCAAGGAGTCCGACTTCCGCGTCTCCGAGAACGGCCGCGACCAGAGCATCTCTTACTTCGCCTCCGTCGAGCAACCCTTCAGCGTCATGTTGCTCCTCGACACCAGCGGCTCGACCAGCATCCGCCTTCGGGACATCCAAACGGCCGCCGTCGAATTCATCAACCAGCTCCGCCCGCAAGACCGCGTGTTGCCCATCGCCTTCGACAACGACGCCGTGGCGCTCCTGCCCGGCTGGGCCAGCGACCGCGCCGTGCTCACACAGGCCATCCGCTCCGCGCGCACGGGGATGATCATGGAGGACAAGGATCGCGAGGTGAAGGTCGGCTCGGACGGCAAGAAGGTCGTCTTCCAGCACATCAACACGCGGCTCTACGACGCCTTCTACAAGTCGGCCGAAACGCTCCGACATATCAAGGGCCGCAAGGCTCTCATTCTCTTTACCGACGGCTACGACAATTCGAGTCGCCTCGCGACACGCGCGAGCACGCTGACGCTGGCCGAGGAATTGGACGCGCTCGTCTACGTCGTCCAGTTCACGCCCTACGGCAACTACGCGCCCAAAGAGCAGCCGGTGGCGGGTAACCTCGGGGGGCCGGTCGCGCGGCCAAGCACGGCGCCTTCAGTGAGCGAGATTCGGCAGTCGACCACGCAGATGACCGCGGCGGGAGTGTCGCCGGCCTCGCCGACGCGGGCCTCGCCCATCGGCGGCGGCAGCGCCAGCGTGCTGGGCGCAAGGACGACGAGACCGTCCGAGCAGCGTCACCCGAAGGCGCTGGAGGTCGAACGCTATCTCGAAGGGCTGGCCGAGAAAACGGGCGGACGCTTCTACGTCGCCGACGACATGAACAAGATCAAGCTGGCGTTCGCGGCCGTCGCCGACGAGCTGCGACGCATGTACAGCATCGGCTATCACCCGACGCCGCTCGCCAAACCCGGCGAGCGTCGCGAAGTGAAGATCAATGTCCGGCGCGAGCGCGTCGCCGTCCGCGCGCGGCGCGCCTACGTCTTCCGTCCACGCTGAGCGCGCCGTCTCAAAAACCTCGCAGTGAATCATTCATGGAGTTCGATGATGAAAACTAAAGCCTCGCTTGCGCCGACCCTCCTCTGTCTCAGCCTGCTCGCGCCGGCCTTCGCGCAACAGCCCGTCGCTAATCCGGCGAGCGCGCCGCGACAACAGCCGACCCAGCCGCGGCCGCAGCAGGACGATGACGACATCGTGCGGATCACGTCGAACCTCGTGCAGCTCGACGTGATCGTCACGGACAAAGACGGCCGCCCCGTCACCGACCTGCGCCCCGAAGATTTCCAGATTTTCGAGGACGGCAAGGAACGCGAGATTACGAACTTCTCCTTTGTCTCGACCGAAGGCCCGTCGCCCGGCCAGCCCACGGAGGCGGGCGCTCCACAGCCGGCCCCACGCCGGACGGAAAAGGCACTGCCGCCCATGCCGAGCGCCCCGCTGCATAGGAGAGAGGTGCGGCGCACCATCGCGCTCGTCGTCGATAATCTGAGGATGAGCCACCTGAGCGCCACGTCGGCGCGCGAGGGGCTGCGGAAGTTCGTCAACGAGCAGATGCGGCCGGGCGACCTCGTCGGCATCTACACGACGCGCGGCGGCAGCGGCTCGCTCCAGCAGTTCACCTCCGACAAGACCCAGCTTCACCGGGCCATCGACCGCGTGCGCTGGTATCCGCCCCCCCTCGGCGGCGTGGGCGTGGACGTGTTCGAGCCTGCGCGGGACGACTCCACCTTCAAGCCGACCACGCCGGGCTCCGGCGGCACGCGCCTCGACGGCTTGGCCGTTGGCAAGGAGGAGTTCGGGGACGCGGAGACGCGGCAGAGGCGAGAGCGCATGGACGAGCGCAACCGCGACCTCGTCGCCTACGGCGCGCTCGGCACGCTGCGCTACATCATCCGCGGAATGCAGGAAGCGCCGGGGCGGAAGTCGGTCGTGCTGTTCTCCGACGGGATACCGCTCTTCTCACGCAATGACGGCGCGGCGTCGCGCTCGTTCGACGCCATGGATCGGGTCATCGAATCGGCCACCCGCGCCGCGGTCGTCATCTACACGGTGGACGCGCGCGGCGTTCACATCCCCGGCATGATCACCGCGGCCGACGACGTGCGCCCGAACGCCACCCAGAGTCTGGTTGAATCGCGTCTCGAAAAGGGAGCCCGCGCCGAGGACGGTTTGACCTACCTCCCGGCCAAGACGGGCGGCCTCTTCGTCCGCGGCACGAACAACATGGACCGCGCGCTCGAACGCGTGATGCGCGACCAAGGCGGTTTCTACCTGCTCGGCTACCGCCCCACGGAGCAGACCTTCAAGGGCGGAAGCAAAGCCTTTCGTGAGATCGACGTGAAGGTCAGACGCTCGGGCGTGAGCGTCCGCTCGCGCGGTGGGTTCATGGCCATCACGGACGAGGATGCGCGCCGCGAGACGCGCGGCAGCGACAAGGAGCTGTACGCCCTGCTTGCGTCGCCCGTCAACGCCGGCGGCGTTTACGTCCGCCTGACGGCGCGGGTCGTCGGCGACCCGCGCGGAGGTGGGTCGGCGGCCCGCATGCTCCTGCACGTGGACGGCAAAGACCTGACCTTCACCGACGCGCCCGAGGGCGGCGGCTATAAAAAACTCGTCCTCGACGTGGCGGCCGTCACGCTCGGCAAGGAGGGACAGATCATCGACGAGTTCAACCGCACGCACACCGTCCGCACGGGCGGCGAGCATCTCGACAACATCGTCCGCCACGGCCTGACCTACACGGCCGACGTGCCCGTCAAAAAGCCCGGCACCTACCAACTCCGCATCGTCGTGCGCGATCAGGCGTCCCAGCGCGTCGGCTCGGCGAGCCAGCTCATCGACGTGCCCGACCTCAGTAAGCAGCGCCTCACGCTCTCAGGACTCACGCTGCGCGAGATCGTCGCCGGGGGCGCACAGCAGCAATCGCCGCCCGATTCGGCGCGGCCCACGGCTGAGACGGCGATTGCGGCCGTCACCAGCCTCTCCGACCCTGCCGTCCGACGCTTCCGTCCCGGCGCCATCCTCGCCTACGGCTCACAGGTTTATCACACGACGGCCGGCGGCGGGCCGGGCGGGACGCCGCGTCTGACGGCTCAGGTGAGCCTGTTTCACAACGGCCAGCCGGTCGTGAAGGGCGCGCCCACCGCGGTCGAGTTCGACCCGACGCGGCCCGGCTGGCTCGAGGGCGCGCTACGGCTCGTCCCGCAGGCGAAGCCGGGCGAGTACGTCCTTCAGGTCGTTGTCACCGACGAGTCGGTCAAGGACAAGGATCGGCGACAGACCGCGCAGTGGATCGACTTCGAGGTAATCAACTGAAGGCCAGAGGCCGGTGGATGGACGATTACACGAGCGACACATACGGCGAGCGCCACGCCGACATCTACGACGAGCGCCTGCCTGACTACGACGAGGCCGCCATCGAGATGCTCGTCGGGCTGGCGGGCGGCGGGCGTGCGCTGGAGCTTGGCGTCGGCACGGGCCGCGTCGCCCTGCCGCTCGCGGCCCGAGGCGTGGAAGTCAACGGCATCGACGCTTCACCCCGAATGGTCGAGAGGATGCGCGCCAAGCCCGGCGGCGAGGCCGTGCGCGTGACCTTCGGCGATTTCGCCGGGGTCGAAGCCGAAGGCGAGTTCGCGCTCGTCTACGTCGTCTTCAACACCATCTTCGCGCTGCTCACGCAGGACGAGCAGGTGCGCTGCTTCCGCAACGTCGCGCGCCGGCTCGCGCCCGGCGGCGTCTTCCTCATCGAAGCCTTCGTGCCCGACCCGACGTTTCACCCCGGCGGCCAGAGCGTCAAGGTCGGACAGATGACCAACGACTTGGTCGAACTCCACGTCACGCAACTCGACGCGGCGACGCAGATGCTCGTGGGTCAGCAAATCCGTTTCGACGGCGCGGGCGCGCGACTCTACCCCGTACAACTCCGCTACGCGTGGCCCTCGGAGCTGGACTTGATGGCCCGGCTCGCCGGCCTCTCCCTGCGCCAACGCCATGCGGGCTGGCGCCGCGAGCCGTTCGACGCGCGGAGCACGAAACACGTCTCGGTCTACGCGCGCGAGGGTGACGCCGGATGAGTCCCACGCGCGCGAAGGCGTCCAGAGGTGTGAACTCGAAATGGCACAGGCTGAGCGACGATGAGTTGCTCGACATGCGTCTGTGCGATCTGCCCGTGAGCATCCGCAAGACGCCGCTCGAAGGGCGTATCGTGCGGCTCTACTCGGAATTGGCCGAGCGCGGCCTGCGCTTCCGCCCGCACATCTGGCTCTCGGAGGATTGGTTCTCGCCCGACGGCGTGCCCGGCTTCGCCATCCCGTTCTACCTCGCGCACCCGCGCCTCGTGAAGCTTGAGCGCGCGCAGATGCTCGAAGTCGAGGGCGGCGCCGAGAAGGAATGTCTCGCCATCATGCGCCACGAGGCGGGCCACGCCGTCTCGAACGCCTTCAACCTCCACCGCCGCCGCCGCTGGCGCGAGGCGTTCGGACGCTTCACCGCGCCCTACCCCGAGCACTACATGCCCGACCCTACCAGCCGCGGCTTCGTCCTCCACCTCGGCGCATGGTACGCACAGGCCCACCCGGCCGAGGACTTCGCCGAGACCTTCGCCGTCTGGCTCGCGCCCGGCTCGCGCTGGCGCAAGCGTTACGTGAGTTGGCCGGCCATGAAGAAACTGCGTTACGTGGACGAGCTGATGCGCGAGATCGCGGGCGCTCGTCCGCCCAACAACAGCCGGCAGAAGGTCGAGCCTCTGGCCGAGATCAAAAAGACGCTGCGCGAGCACTACCGGCGCAAGCGCGGCCACTACTCCTTCAAGTGGCCCGCCTACTACGACCGCGACCTCAAACGAATCTTTTCGGACGACGAGGCCCACCGCGCTTCGGCCACGGCCGCCAGCCTCCTGCGCCGTCACCGTCGCGAGCTGGGGCGCCTCGTCGCCGACGTGACCGGCGTCCACAACTACGCCGTCGATCAGGTCCTGAAGAACATGATCGACCGCTGCAAGGAGCTGCGCCTGCGCGTCCCCCTACACGAGGAGAATGCCAAAGAGCGCGCTCTCATCATGCTCACCGCGCACACGATGAATATCGTGCACGCCGGCTATCACCGCGTCCCGCTATGACGAAGAAAAAAAAGCCGACCGTCAAGAAGCTCCGCATTCTCGTGCTCTGCCAGCACGACCTCGTCCCGCCCGACGCGCTCCCCGAGGGCGTGGCGAAGGAGACGCTGCGCTGGCGCACCGAGTACGACGTGGTCTCCACCTTACGCTCGATGGGCCACGACGTTTACCCCGTCGGCCTCTACGACGAGACGGACGTGATTCGCACGGCGATGCAGGATCACGAGCCGCACGTCGCCTTCAATCTCATCGAAGAGTTCGACCGCCAGCCCATGTTCGACCAGCACGTCGTCAGCTATCTGGAGCTGAAGCGTCTGCCCTACACGGGCTGCAACCCGCGCGGCCTGACCATCGCCAAAGATAAGGCGCTCACCAAGAAGATTCTGGCCTACCACCGTATCAACGTCCCCGGCTTCGGCGTCTTCCCGCAAGGACGCAAGGTGCGCCGGCCCGCGCGCCTGCGCTTTCCGCTGCTCGTCAAGTCCGTGACGGTCGAAGGCTCGGTCGGCATCTCGCAGGCTTCCATCGTCAACACTGACGAAAAACTCGCCGAGCGCGTCGATTTCATCCACCGGCAGACGAACTCGCCGGCCATCGCCGAGGAGTTCATCGAGGGGAGAGAAATCTACGTCGGCGTCATCGGCAACCGTCTGCTGAAGGCTTACACGCCGTGGGAGCTGGAGATGAAGACGCTGCCCGAGGGGACTGTGAACATCGCCACGGGGAAGGTGAAGTGGAACCCGAAGTATCAGGAGAAAGTCGGCCTCGTCACGCACGCGGCCGAGGTCACGCCCGAGCTGCGCCGCCGCCTCGAACATCTCTCGAAGCGCATCTACCGCCTGCTGTTTCTCTCCGGCTACGGCCGTCTCGACTACCGCATCACCGAGGACGGCCGCATCTATCTCCTCGAAGCCAACCCCAACCCGCAAATCGCCCACAACGAGGACTTCGCCGACTCGGCCGAAGACTGCGGCGTCAAATACGGCCCGCTGCTCCAGAAAATCCTCACCCTCGGCATGAGCTACGAGCCGGGCGTGGTGTAAAAAAGCAGTCAGGAGTCAGGAGTCAGGAGTCAGAATAAAAACGGAGGCGCTGTCTTCATTCTGACTCCTGACTCCTGACTCCTGGCTCCTGTTTTATCCCTTTCGTCCTGAAGCGCGGCCCTTTCGTCCCACGCCGCTTCACAGGGCGGCGCGGGGGCGTTTATACTCACGCGTTTCGACGGGGTGGGCGGCGCGCGACTGTGGGTGCTTTCTATGGATTTGCCGACTGAGACCGAGAAGAAGCCGGTGTGGCAGAGGCGCTGGTTCCTGTGGGCGCTGATTTTCGGCGTCTGGACGTTCCTCGCCTTCTTCTTCACGGGGCAGGTCTATTTCTCCCGGCGCATCATGGAGCGCCCGATACCGTGGTCGGAGGTCGCTCGGGAACAGTTCATCTACCCGTACATGTGGGCGCTGGCGACGCCGCTCATCCTCTGGCTCGCCGGCCGCTATCCCGTCGAGCGGCCCCGTCTCAAGCAGCACCTGCTCATCCACCTCCTCTTTAGTACGGCGCTCACCGTCCTCATCATGAGCGCCTTCCAGTTCGTCTATTATGTGCTCTACCTCATGCCCCAGGGCAAGACCTTCTCCCCGGTGAGCATGCTGCGCGCCACCGTCTTCAACGCCAGCGAAAACTACGGCCTCTACGGCCTCATCGTCTTGCTGCACCACGTTTATCGCTACTACAACCGCTTCCGGCAGGGTGAGCTGCGCGCTTCGCAACTCGAAGCGCGTCTGTCGCAGGCGCAGCTTCAGGCCCTCAAGATGCAGCTCCACCCACACTTCCTCTTCAACACGCTCCACTCCATCTCCTCGCTCGTCCACAAGGACCCGGAGGCGGCCGACAAGATGCTCGCGCGCCTCGGCGACTTCCTGCGGATGACGCTGGAGAACTCCGGCGCGCAGGAGGTGAAGCTCAAACAGGAGCTTGAGTTCCTCCGCTGCTATCTGGAGATCGAGCGCATACGCTTCCGCGACCGCCTCACCACCGAGATGAACATCGACCCGAAGTCGTTAGACACACGCGTCCCCAACCTCATCCTCCAGCCCATCGTCGAAAACGCCATCCGCCACGGCGTAGCGCCCCGCTCCGCACCGGGCCGCATCGAGATTGAGTCGAAACAGCACAACGGCACCCTGCGTATAGAGGTCAGGGACAACGGGCCGGGGCTGTTACCGAATCAAAGGGCCGACGGCCTGTTACACAAAGGTCTCGGGCTCGCCAACACGAAGGCACGCCTCGAACAGCTCTACGGCGCGGCGCACCGTCTCGAGTTGGCCGAAAATCCCGGTGGCGGCCTGCTGGTGGCACTGGAAATTCCGACCCGCCGCGAGCCGGCCCTCTAAAGTCCTAAACGCCTGATAAGAAAAGCATTCGGCCCCGCGCGAGCGGCTACTTGCCGACCCGGCCCGCCACAAAACGGGCGTGGGCGGTGTTCTATTTTTAAGAACGGGTGCGAGAAGTTTCGGCAACCTGCGGGCGGTCACGCGCGTGTAAGGGGTCTAGAGAGGGCAGGTAAAGGATGGCTTCGGACGCCCCCTCGCGAATCCGGGTGCTCGTCGTTGACGACGAGCCTCTGGCGCGAGAAAAAATTCGCGAGATGGTCAAGCGCGACGCGGAGATCGAGATCGTCGGCGAGTGTTCGAGCGGCGCCGAGGCTGTCTCGGCCGTGCGCGAGCTGCGCCCCGACCTGTTGCTGCTCGACGTGCAGATGCCCGAACTCGGCGGCTTTGAAGTTCTTCAGGCGCTCGACGGCGAGCACCCGCCCGCCGTCATCTTCGTCACGGCCTACGACCAGTACGCCGTGCGCGCCTTCGAGGTACACGCGCTCGATTACCTTCTGAAGCCCTTCGACCGTGAGCGTTTCGAGGCCGCGATGGGGCACGCCAAGGCGCACCTGCGCGGACAGGGCCGCGGCGGCGGCGACTCAAACGGCGCCGGCGGCCCGTTCGACCGGAGGATTCTCGACCTGCTCGAAGAGTTGAAGGCCGAGAAGCGTTACGCCGAGCGACTCGTCGTCAAGGACGCGGGCCGCGTCTTCTTTCTGGAGACGGCCGAGATCGAATGGGTCGAGGCCGAGGGCAACTACATCAACGTCCACACGCAGAAGAAGTCGCACCTGCTGCGCGAGACCATCAGCGGACTCGAAGCGCAGCTCGACCCTCGGAAGTTCGTCCGCATCCATCGCTCGGCCATCGTCAACATCGGCAGCGTCCGCGAGCTTCAGCCGTGGACGCACGGCGAGTACCACGTCATCCTGCGTAACGGCACGAGCCTGACCTTGAGCCGCAACTACCGGGAGAACCTTCGCAACGTCCTCGGCAACGGGCTGTGACGTGCGCCGAACGGCGCGCGGCGGGGCGCGTCGGAGTCGAACTGTAAATTGATTGTAAAGCGCGCCGCGGCCGCACACGGCTTCGAGTCCGCTCCGGCACGCGCCTTTGCCCTTTCATCACAAAATACTTCCGCGCATGCGTCCTGATCAATTAACTTCGACGCGTGCCAGCCCGCCGCCGTTCCCGGCGAAGACCATGTGTGACGAGCATGCCCGCCGCGTCGCACGCTCAGCCCCGTGGTCGCGCCAGAAGGGTCTCGGCTGTCATCGAATGTTAAGCGTCCGAATCGGGAACTCAATTAGTCGAAGGAGGGAATCAATTGTGCCAGGGAGGTGTGCCAATGAGATTTCCTCTTGCTCCGAATGCGTTCGCGCTGATGCTCTGCGCCCCCATCTGGGTGGCGGCCTTCGAGACGCCGCCCTGCGTGCCCCCCGACGCCTGCGCCACGTTCGCCGAGAGCATGGCGATAGGTGCGACCGCCGGAGGGCGAGACGACTTGGCGGGGCCGCCGATGCCGACTGAAGCAGCCCCGGTGAAAATCATGCTCGAAGACGCGCAGCGGGCTGTACTCCTTGAAGAAGCCTACAAGGATGCCCGCGACGTGCTGGCCCGAGATGATGAGTGCAGCGACTTCTTCGGCGGACGTGACGGCGCACAACACGTCCTTGGCCGGCTCGTCGGTCAGTTGCGAGACGACCCGGCGCTCGAACCAAACATAGGCATCGTGATGAAGGGTGACTATACGAACATCATCAACTTACAAAGCGGCTTGAGCTATCGCCTGTTCACCGAGGCGATTGTCAACAGCAGAGGCCCCTTCTTCCGTAAGAACGACGGCCGGCGCGTGTTCCCGGACTGCGGCAGCTTCGCGCCGAACACGCGGGGCGTGCGCGCCGCGATGCTCTTGCACGAACTGGGACACCTGATTCAAGGCGCCAATGGCCGCTGGCTGCTGCCGAACGACGGGAACAACCCGATGTTAGCCGAGCGCAACAGCAACCGCATCGAGAAGAAGTGTGGCCGGCAGATCAAAGCGCTCGACGCCAAACCGGCCCCGAGCGATCTGGGAACGGCGAAACGCGCTCGCAGTTGAAGGGAAAGTTAAACGAGGCTTCAACGCCGCGCGTTTAAAGCTGCGGGCGGGCCTGGGAAACAATAGGGAGGTTTACGAGATGATTAACGTCGCACTACTGGATCACGAAGTCATCCGCGCGCGCGAGGGCGTGAGAGTGGAAGGCTCCGCGGGCGAGATCGACCTCGCGCGCAAGGTCGAGTCGCTACGCGAGGTGGCCCTGTCGCTCCTCAAGCAGGTGGAGCAGCTCGAAGAGTCGCTCTCGGCCAGAGGCACGGCCCGCAGCACCGACCTCCACGCCGAGGTGCAACGCTTTGAGACCGAAATCATCCGCGACGCGCTGAAGAAGACGGGCGGCCACCAGCGCCGCGCCGCGCGCATGCTCGGCGTCAAGGTTTCGACCCTCAACGCCAAGATCAGGCGCTACGGCATCCGCCCGGAGGACTTGAACGACGCGGGCGGCCTCCGCCTCGTCGGCGAAGGAGCCTGACGCCGCCACAGAGGACGGCCGCCGCGCGCTCTTTCCGCGGCCGAAGTTCTTGACACGGTTTCGGCAGGCTGCCTATATTGATGCCCGCGGCGGTCGTCGGTTCGACCCGAAGAGTAGTTCACAAGTTTACAGACGCGATGCACGTCACACGTTTTTATTACTTCGCCTTTACGTTCCGCTTCTCCACAGGGGAGGGGCGGCTCGGGCGAAGCACGCGCGCGCGTCGAAGGTTTGAGGGCTAAGGCCCGGACGCCGCGAAAGAGTTTCCGAGAGCCGGCCGCGACCTCCCCGAGAGAGGTCGCGGCCGGCTCTTTTTGTTTTCAAGTTGAGTGCGTCGCCGGGACACCGGCGGCGCGGCCGAGTCGGAAGGAGACACACGAGATGAAAGATGGGAATTGGCAGACGGAGGTCGAGGTCATCGACGGCGAGGTGCTGCGGCTGTTGGAGCGCCGGTCGCAGATCGTCGCGCTGGCCGCGTGCGCCGGCGACTACGCGCGGGCGGCGCGGCAGGTCGATACGAGCGCCGGCGGCGAAGCGCGCCCGCGACGCTCACGGGCGGCGTCGCTCTACGCCTCACAGCCGCACCCGGAGGCGCACGTCGCCGCCGGTGATTTGCCGTGAGGAGCTATTAGCCATTTGCTGTTAGCTGTTAGCTAAATGCTGTCCGTTGTCCGTGGTCAGTCATCCGTTGCTCGCGGCCCGCGGCTTGAGCCGTCCGACGCGAGCGGGAAGAAGCGTCAACGGAAAGCGTTTAGCTAACAGCTAATGGCTAACAGCTAACAGCTTCTTGCGTTAGAATCTGTGTGTGATGAGGCTCAGTCGTTTCTCGGTTTTCGTGTGGGGCGTGGTGGCCTTCAACCTCGGCGTGATCGTGTGGGGTGCTTACGTGCGCGCGTCGCTGTCGGGCGACGGGTGCGGGAGCAGTTGGCCACTGTGCAACGGCGAGGTGGTGCCGCTCGGCGCGGGCGCGAAGACGCTCGTGGAGTTCACGCACCGCGCGACGAGCGGCGTGGCGCTCCTGCTCGTCGTCGCGCTCGTCGCGTGGGCGCTGCGCGCCCTGCCGAAGCGACACCCGGCGCGAGCCGGCGCCGTCATGTCGCTCGTCTTCATCGTCGTCGAGGCATTGATCGGGGCGCTGCTGGTACGCTATCAGTTCGTGGCCGGCAACCCCTCGGCCTCGCGCGCCGTCTGGATGGCCGTCCATCTCGTGAACACCTTTCTACTGCTGGCGTCGCTCGCGCTGACGGCGTGGTGGGCTTCCGGCGGCACGGCCGTGCGTCTCAGGCGGCAGGGGACGCTCGGGCTGGTCGTCTACAGCGCGCTCGCCGGGACACTGGTGCTGGCGGTGAGCGGGGCGGTGGCCGCACTCGGCGACACGCTCTTTCCCGCCGGCTCGCTGGCCGAAGGGTTGAGACAAGACCTGTCGCCGGCGGCGCACGCGCTCGTCCGCCTGCGACTGTTGCACCCGCTGCTGGCATTGGTCGTCGGCGGCCTCGTCCTCTTCGCCGCCAGCTACGCCAACCGCGTGCGCGCCGGCTTGTGGGTGGGCCGACTCTCAGGCGCGGCGGCCGCGCTCGTGCTGTTGCAACTCCTCGTCGGCGCCTTCAACGTGGCGCTGCTCGCGCCCGTCGGCCTTCAGCTCACACACCTCCTGCTCGCCGACCTCATGTGGATCGCGCTCGTGCTGCTCGGGGCTGCGGCCCTGTCGCACGAGGCGCACGCGGCCGCCGCCCCCGGCTTCGAGCCGTCGGGCGTGCCCTCGGCGGCCGGGTCTTCCTGAATCATCCGCGCCGCGACAAAATCGAGAGACAAGCGTGATTCCTTCCGCGCCGCGCCCGCGCATCATAAGGGCACGATGCACGGGGATAATCACTTGGGGATACAAGACGACGCGCGGACGACGCCGAACCTCGGCCTCGTCTGCATCACCACCACGGACGCCGTGCGTTACCGCACGACGACGCGCAAGCGGCTCTTGCAGTTTGAGACCGCCGAGCAGAAGCGACGCTTGCGCGAACTCTACGCCGCCAACCTCTCGCGCCTCGACGGCGCGCTCGACTTCTGCCTGTCGCAAGACTTGCGCCTCTATCGCATGACCTCGGGGCTGTTCCCGTTCGCCGACGACGAGGCGGGCGCCGACGTGCTCGAAGAGTTTCGCAGTGAGGCGGCGCGCGTCGGGCGTCGCGCCACGCAACGGGGCATCCGCCTCGTGCTCCACCCCGACCAGTTCGTCGTCCTCAGCAGCGACTCGCCGCACGTCGTCGCCAACAGCATCAAGATTCTGGAGACGCACGCCCTCGTCATGGACCTCCTCGAACAGCCGCGCTCCGCGTGGGCGCTCGTTGAGATTCACGGCGGGAAGTCGGGCCGCGCCGCGCAGCTCGTGAGCGTGGTGCGCGACCTGCCCGACGCCGTCCGCTCGCGCCTCGCCTTCGAGAACGACGAGTACTCGTACAGCGCCGCGGAGATTCTCGAAGTCTGCCACGCCGCCGGCGTGCCGATGGTCTTCGACGCGCACCACCACGTCGTCAGCGAGCGGCTGGAATCTTACGACCACCCGAGCGTGGGCGAGATGCTGCGCTCCGCGCGCGCGACGTGGGCCGTGCCCGAGTGGCAGCTCGTCCACATCTCCAACGGGCGCGAGTCCTTCAACGACCGGCACCACAGCGACCTCATCCACGACATGCCCGAGGCGTACCGCGATGCGCCGTGGATCGAGGTCGAGGCGAAACACAAGGAGTTGGCGATAGAAAAACTGCGCGCCGGGTGGCTGGCGCAGGGCGCAGCGGCATAATTCCCAAATCAACTTTCAGTTGAACGAAGTGACGATGCTCCGCGAGTCGGCTAAAAAAGGGCGCAAGCTCAGTCGCTCCTTCTACGCTCGCGACGACACGCTGCTCGTTGCGCGCGAGCTTCTCGGCAAGCGTCTGGTCGTGCCGGCGGCGGACGGCGCGCGCGTCTCGGGCCTCATCGTCGAGACCGAAGCCTACATGGGGCCGGAGGACAAAGCCTCGCACGCCTTCGGGGGCCGCCGCACCGCGCGCACCGAGATGATGTACGCGCGGGGCGGCGCCGTCTACGTCTATCTCATCTATGGCCTGCACCACCAGTTCAACGTCGTGACCGGAACGGAAGGCATTCCGCACGCCATACTCGTGCGCGCGCTCGAACCCGTCGAGGGCGTCGATGTGATGCGCGCGCGGCGCGGCCTCGAAGACGTGCGGAGGCTCGCGAGCGGGCCGGGCAAGCTCTGTCAGGCGCTTGCCCTCGACCGCGGCTATAACGGCGAAGACCTGACGCGAACGCGCGTGTGGCTTGAAGACGCGGGACGCCCCGTTAGCCCTCGCGAAATCGCGCGCGGCCCGCGCGTCGGCATCGACTACGCGCAGGAGTACATCGCCAAACCGTGGCGCTTCTGGGTCAAAGACAACCCCTTCGTCAGCAAAAAGGCTTAACGTCGTCATCGCGTCCTTTGCGCCTTCATTGAGAAACAGTACCGCGAGCGGCAGCCTCGCGGGTGTGTCTACGATGAGCGGCCCGCTTAGCGCATGCGAGACCCGCGAGGCTTCCGCTCGCGGTACTGTGCTTCTGGCATATGAAGACTCACGCGAAAGGCGCAAAGATAAGGCGCGGTTGAAACGTGGGGAGGGGGTTGGTCGCTTGTGTGCCGGCGGCGGATTGCTGTTACATTAGACAGCGACTTCACACGGACGGGAAAACCGAACTTGCAGATAACTTTCCTCGGAACCAGCGCCGGCGTGCCGACGCGCTCGCGCAACGTCTCCTGCGTCGCGCTTCGCCTTGAGCAGCGCGGCGAGGTGTGGCTCTTCGACTGCGGCGAGGGCACGCAGCACCAGTTCCTGCGCTGCAACGAACTCAAGATCAGCCAGATCACGCGCGTCTTCATCACGCACATGCACGGCGACCACGTCTTCGGCCTCATGGGTCTTCTGGCCACCTGCGGCATGGCCGGGCACGCCCGACGCATCGATGTCTACGGCCCGCCGGGACTCGCCGAGTACGTCCGCGAGTCAACACGCCGCTCGCAGACGCGCTTCTCCTACCCGGCGGAGATACACACAATCGAGGGGGCCGGCCGTATCTATGAAGACGACGAGTACTCGGTCGTCTGCGACGCGCTCGTCCACCGCGCGCCGACCTTCGGTTACCGCGTGACGGAGAAAGACCGACCGGGCCGCTTCGACGTGGAGCACGCCCGCGCGCTCGGCATCCCCGAGGGGCCGCTCTACGGCCGCCTCAAGCGCGGCGAAAGCGTGGAGCTGCCGGACGGGCGCATCGTCAACGGCCGCGATCTCACCGGCCCCACGGAGCCGGGGCGCAGCGTCGCCTATTGCACCGACACGGTCTACTGTCAGGCGTCGGTCGAACTCGCGCGCGACGCCGACGTGCTCATCCACGAGGCGACCTTCGCGCGCGACGAGATAGAGCTTGCGCGCCAGAGCATGCACTCGACGACCGAGACGGCGGCCCGCGTCGCGCTTGAAGCGCAGGCGCGTCGCCTCGTCATCACGCACATCAGCCCGCGCTACGCCGAGGTCAACCCCGTCACCCCGCAAGACCTGCTCGAAGAGGCCCGCGCCGTTTTCCCTGATACCTATCTCGCCCGCGACTTCCTCACCCTCGAAGTCCCGAGACGTGTGTGAGGCCGCGGCCCGCACCGCACTTCACTCGTGGCGCAGCGCGATAACAGGATCGACGCGCGCGGCCCTGCGCGCCGGCAGGTACATGGCGAAGAGCGCCACCGTCGCCAGCAGCAGCGAGACGCCGCCGAACGCCAAAGGGTCGAGTGGACTTAACCCGTAGAGGAAGCCGACGAGCACCTTCGAGAGCGCGGCGGCCCCGATGAGTCCCGCGACGACGCCCGCCAGAACGACGCGCATCCCCCCGCCGATGACGAGCCGCAACACGTCGCGCCGTCGCGCGCCCAGCGCCATGCGGACGCCTATCTCGTGCGTGCGTTGCGCGACCGAGTAAGAGATCACGCCGTACAGTCCGATGGACGCAAGCACCAGCCCCATCGCCCCGAGCACGCTGCACGCCAACGTGAGCACGCGCGCCGGCAGCAACTGCTGCGCGACCGTTTCCTCCAGAAGCGTCACGTTGGGATAGATTCCCCGGTCGAACCGCTCGACCTCGTCGCGCACCGCGCCCAGCACGGAGCGCGGCTCGCCCCGCGTGCGCGCCAGCAGCCACACCTGCACCTCGTTCGTCGGCCGCAGCGGCAGGTAGACCAGAGCATCATCGACTTCGCTGATGCGAACGCTGCGCACGTCCTTCGCCACGCCGATTACCTCGCACGAGGGCGAGTAAGGCTCCGGCTCGAACTGCCGCCCCGCAGCGTCGCGCGCCGGCGCGACCCCCAGACGCACGCGCCGGCCCAGCGGCTCCTCGCCGGGCACGAACAGACGCCGCGCCGTCGCCTCGCTGAGAATGGCGACGCGCGGCGCCGTCTCGCGCGTCTCCTGCTCCGTGAAGCCTCGGCCGCGGAGGACGGCGATGCCCGTCGTCTCGAAGTAGTTCGGCGCGACCATCGTGTAGTAGGCCCGGAGTTGCCGGCCGCCGCCTTGCGCCCCCGGCTCAGCGACGGCCGCGACCGCCGTCTTGCGCGCGCCGGCCGTCCGCGTGCTCAGTGTGACGGACTCCACACCCGGCAACGCTTGCAGACGCTCCGAGAGTTGGCGATGCATCTCCGCGGTGCGCGCGGCGTCGTGGCCGAGCGAGAGCAGGTTGGGTTCGACGACGAGGAAGCGCGCGGTCTCGTAGCCGGCGTCGAGCGACTGGCCCTTGCGCACGCCCCTGATGAGCAGCCCGGCCCCGACGAGGAGCACGAGACAGACCGCCACCTGCACGCCGACGAGCACATCGCGCAGGCCGAGCCGGAAGATTCCGCGCCGGCGGACGCGCGCCGCGCCGCCGTCCGCCTGTTTGAGCGCCGAGACGAGGTCAGGCCGCGACGCCTGAAGGGCCGGGGCGAGGCCGAACGTCACACCGGCCACGAGCGTCAGTAGCAGCGTGTAAGCGAAGACGCGCACGTCCGGGCTTAAGTCAAACGCGGTGTTGACCACGCCCATCTCCGGCGGCAGCCCGGCGAGCACGACCTTGAGCACCACGTCGAGCGTCCACACGGCGAGCAGTAGCCCCAACGCTCCGCCCGCGAACGAAAGCATCAGGCTCTCCGTCACCAACTGCCGCACCAGACGGCCGCGCGTCGCCCCCAGCGCGAGGCGGACGGCAATCTCCCTGCGTCTCGCGGACGCGCGCGCGAGCAGGAGGTTGGCGACGTTGGCGCAGGCGACGAGCAGCACCAATAGATCAGCCGCGAGGACGAGGAAGAACATCGTGCGCAGGAAGCCGTCGAGCCGCGCGAACGACGACGCCGGCTCGACCGCCGCACCGACGCGCTCATTCGTCTCCGGGAACGAACGCGCGAGTTGCCCGGCGAGCACATCGATCTCGGCTTGCGCCTGCTCCGTCGTCACGCCGGGTTTGAGTCGCCCGACCGAGCGGAAGAAGGTCGCGCCGCGATCCCGGCTGTCGAAGATGGGGAGCACGCTGTTCTGCATCGCGACGGGCACCCACACATCGGGGACGAGCGGCGTCACGCCATAGAAGTCGGCTGCGGCCACGCCGACGACGTTCAACTGCCGGCCGTTGATCGCAAACGTCTTCCCCAGAACGCGGGTGTCGGCGCCGAAGCGTCGCTGCCAGTATTTGTGGCTGAGGACGGCGACGGGGTGCGTCCCCTGTGTCGTGTCCTCGTCGGACGTGAAGGTGCGACCCAGTTGCGTCGCGCCGCCTAGTAGGGAGAAATAGTTGCCCGAGACGAAGGCGATCTGCGCCACCTCGGCCCGCGCGCCGGCGTCGGCCGCCCCCGCTTCGGAAGGCGACTCGCTCATCGTCAGCGGGGCGGGGCCGGCGTAGACGAGCATCCCGGCGAAGACCTGATTGTGTTCGTCGAAGTATGCGTGGTCGGGGTAGGAAGTGGTCTCGGCGCGCGTGCCGTCGGGGTTGACGCGCTCGACGCGGACGAGCGCGCCGGGGTCGCGGACGGGAAGGGGACGCCACGCGAAGGCGTTGCAGAGCGTGAAGACGGTGGTGTTGACGCCGATGCCGAGGGCGAGGGTGAAGACGGCCGCGGCCGCGAAGCCGGGGTTCTTCCGCAACACGCGCGCGCCGTAGCGCAGGTCGTGCCAGACGGTCTCCAGCCAGCCGCCGCCGCGCACCTCGTAGCCGCGCTCACGCACACGCGTGCGGTTGCCGAAGCGACGCAAAGCCTCTCGGCGCGCCTCCTCCGGCGACATCCCACGCCGCACGTTCTCCTCCGCGCGCATGTCGATGTGGAAGCGCATCTCCTCGTCGATCTCGCGCCCGATCTCGTCGGCTCGCCAGAGGCCGCGCGCCCTCCGCACAAAAGACTTCATCCAGCCCATCCCTTCGACCTCCCTCAAGCCGTCTGCAAGACCTTGCCGACCGCCAGCGCGAACCGGCGCCAACTCTCCTCCTCGACGTGTAGCTGCCGGCGCCCGGCGGCCGTGAGCTTGTAGAAGCGCGCCCTCCGGTTGTTCTCCGACACACCCCACTCCGAGGTGATCCACTCGCGCTCTTCGAGCCGGTAGAGGGCCGGGTAGAGCGACCCCTCCTCGACGCGCAACATCTCCTCGGCCATCTGCGCGATGCGCTGCCCGACGCCGTAGCCGTGCATCGCCCCGTGCGAGAGCGCCTTCAGGATGAGCAGATCGAGCGTGCCCTGGAGCAAATCCGCCTGTTTATCTTCACGCCGCTTGGTCATCGATATCTCCTTCCCTAGACAAGGTAGGGGAGAAGTCTAAATCATCTTTCCCTACCTTGTCTAGGGGAGAGGCCGTCTGCGCCCATGAAGAAGTGGAAGACGTGTCGCGCCGGGAACATCTCGCCACGAAACTGCGGGCGGCGCGTGATGACTGTGCCAATTGCCCTGTGTACAACCTCTGCCGGCTGTGATACGATGTGCCACGATTGCAACAACCGGCGCGCGGTGTGTCGGCGGCACTTCAAGAGCTTACGAGAGAAGAGGACAAGATCGTGTCATTCAATAAAGTGATCGTGGTAGGAAACCTGGGCAAAGACCCGGAGATGCGCTTCACGCCGCAGGGCACGCCGGTTTGCACCTTCACCGTCGCCACGAACGAGCGGCGCAAGGACAAGGCCGGCGAGCAGCAGGACGTGACCACGTGGTTCCGCGTCACGGTCTGGGGCAAGCAGGCCGAGACCGTGTCGAAGTACCTGACGAAGGGCCGCAGCGTCTACGTCGAGGGCCGGATGCACGTCGAGGAATGGACGGACAAGGACGGGAAGCTGCGTTTCACTCTGGAGCTGAACGCGAGCGACGTGCGCTTCATCGACGGCGCGCAGGGCGCACCGTCCGAAGGCATCCCCGTCCGGCAGACGGGGCAGGTGCGTGAGTCGGCCGCGCGCGCGGGCGTCGGCGGCGGCGGTCGCGCGCCCTCGTCCGCCGCGGACATCGACGACGACTCGATCCCGTTCTAACGCCGTTGCGGCGGGCGGCGCAGACTAAAAACCTAACGACGCGGACAAACGCGAGGTGATTGAATTCCCGTGCGGCGGGGCGTTGAGACGCGCGCTCATGCGTTCGTCTCGCCGGCCCGGCTGTTGTATCTTCGACGCGTGAAGGATTCGACGACGCTCGTCTTAAGCTTCGAGGCCGGGACGCTCCTGCTCGAAGGGGTTGGCCCCACAGAGAAAGCGCCCACGGCCTTCCGCTGGGACGAGCGCGTCGGGCGCTGGCGCGCGCCGGCCAGCTCCTACCGTCAGGTCGTCAGCGAGTTGACGCGCGGCCGCGTCGCCTTCCACGACCGCGCGCGCGGCTATCATCAGTTCGACTTTCCCACCAAGTTCCTCGTCGAGCCACGGCCCTACCAGCACGAGGCGATCCGCGAGTGGAAGGCCGCGCTAGGGTGCGGCGTCGTCATCCTGCCGACGGGCGCGGGCAAGAGTCTCGTCGCGCAGATGGCCATCGAGCAGGTGAAGCGTTCGACGCTCGTCGTCGTGCCCACGCTCGATTTGATGAACCAGTGGTACGACCTCCTGCTCTCCTGCTTCGAGGCCGAGGTGGGACTCATCGGCGGCGGCTTCTACGAAGTGGGCGCGCTCACCGTGACGACCTACGCCTCCGCCTTCCGCTTCATGGAGCGACTCGGGAACGCGTTCGGCCTCGTCATCTTCGACGAGTGCCACCACCTCCCCTCCGGCTCCCACCGCTACGCCGCCGACCTGTGCATCGCGCCCTACCGTCTGGGCCTCACGGCCACGCCCGAGCGCGCCGACGGCGGCGACCAACTTCTCGAACAACTCATCGGCCCCACCGTCTATCGCCGCGAGGCGCGCGAGTTCGCCGGCGAATATCTTTCGGACTACACGGTCGAGCACGTCAGCGTGCGCCTCACGACGGAAGAGCGCGCCCGTTACGAGAGCGAGCGCGAAATCTTCCGTCGCTTCCTGAGCGAAAAGGGAATCGGCCTCGGCTCTTTGCGCGGGTGGCAGATGTTCGTCGCGGCGAGCGCGCGCACGAGTGAGGGGCGGCGCGCAATGATGGCCTACCGCGAGTCGAAGCGCATCGCGCTCGGCACAGACGCGAAGCTACGCGTGCTGGGCGAGTTGCTGCTGCGGCACCGGCGCGAGAAGGTGCTCGTCTTCACCGCCGAGAACGAGATGGTTTATCGCATCTCGCGCCGTTTCCTGATACCCGCCATCACACACGAGACCAACGTCAAGGAGCGGCGCGCATGGCTCGAAGCCTTCAACCACGGCGACGTGCTCGCGCTCGTCACCTCGAAGGTCTTGAACGAAGGCGTCAACATCCCCGACGCGTCCGTGGCCGTCGTGCTCTCCGGCTCCGGCTCCTCGCGCGAGCACGTCCAGCGCCTCGGCCGCATCCTCCGCAAGCTGCCCGGCAAGGAGGCCACGCTCTACGAGGTCGTCACCGAAGACACGACCGAGGAGCAGATCAGCCGCCGGCGGGGCGGCGAACAGTTCGACGCGAAGCGACAACGCGCGCCGACCACCGCCGAGATACCCTTCTAAAGAGGACTGGAATGCTGACGGCCGACCTCGCGATGAGCTGGCAACGTGGCGAACAGGTTCGGCCGCGTCAGCTCGCCACGAAAGACCCGCGCCACCTGCAAACTGCCGCCGACCTCGTCGCCATCTTCGAGGCGCACGCGGGGCGCGAGCGGCACGAGCTGGACGAAGCTCTGGGCGAGTACGTCGGCACGGGGACGGACTACCGCGTCCTGCGCGGCCTGATAAAACTTCTCACTGACCGTTGTCGCTTCGAGACGGACGTGTCCGTCGAGCCTTCCGAGATTCGCCGCGCGCTCTTCCTCAAGGCGCGCGAGCGCCACCCCGTCGCGGGCGCGGACGGCGCGGCGCGCTTGGATGTCGCCGCCGAAGTCGCGTCCTCCCTCGGGTGCGACGCCGAGACCGTGCTCAGGAGTATGTACGCCGACCTACCGGCCGAGCAGCGCCTGCTGGAGTTCGACCCCACGGGGCCGGGCGAACTCATCGACCTCTACAACCTCGCGCAGGCACAGGCGCTCCTCTACCGCTCGGTCGAGATGCGCCTGTGGGTCGAGCCGCAGGGGCCTGACGGCTACCGCGAGTTGTTCGGCGCCATCAAGGCGTACCGGCTGATTCACACCGTCCGAGGCGACGCGGCCACGGGCTACGAGATAACTTTGAGCGGGCCGGTCTCGATGTTCCACCGCTCGCAGAAGTACGGCGTGCAG
This sequence comes from Pyrinomonadaceae bacterium, assembly GCA_036380435.1. Lineage (GTDB taxonomy): Bacteria > Acidobacteriota > Blastocatellia > Pyrinomonadales > Pyrinomonadaceae > DASQDT01. The sequence continues at coordinate 63,712 of DASVES010000154.1, forward strand.
ATGGCCGTCTTCCTGCCCGCGCTGCTACTCTGCCGCGGCTGGCGCATGCGCGCCGAGATCAACACTAGACACGGCCACGCCTACTTCGAACTCGACAGCCGGCAGACCTCTCTGCGCTCACACTATCTGGAAGTGACCCCTTACCAGAACCCCGCGGCGGAGAAGTTCGCGGAGAGCTGGGAGCGCGCCGGCTGCGCCTCGCTGCTGGAGCCGAACCGAGAGGTCATCGGCCACGGCGATACCGCCTTCATCCCCGACTTCTCTATCACGCACCCCTCGGGCCGCCAGTTCTATCTTGAATTCCTCGGCTTCTGGACGCCCGAGCACCTGCGCGCGCGCCTCGCGGAGTTTGAGCGACACCGCCTGCGTAATTATCTCCTCGCCGTGTGGGAAGACCTGCGCGGGACGCGCGAGCCGCTCACGAATGTCCCGCCGAACGTCGTCGTCTTCAAAAAGAATCTCGACCCCTCAATCGTCGAACTCGCCATCAGTAAACTCGTCGCGGCCGAGGCGTAATCCGTCACACTTCGGCCGGCGTGCGGCGCCGGTCCCGTGGTCGCGAAATCTGTTGCAACGCGACCGGGAGTTGCGATATAGATGCCGCCGCGCGGGGCGCGGGGACTGATCCGCCGGGACACGTTACCCGCCCCCTCCGGTTGAAAACTTCGGACGGCCAGACACTCGCCACCCTGTCTGTCGCCACTCACGGGCGCGCGCGTCACACCGCACATCCCATCCTGCCTACGCAGGGGCCGCAAAGGATCGGCTGCTATGGCCGTAATGATCGACGGACCATCCACACGACAACAGTCCGAGGCCGCGCCGGAGCAGGCGTCGGTGACCGCACCGGAGTCTCTGCGAGGCCCCTGCATCACGAAGCTGGTCAGTGACAAGCCCGTCGAGCAGGTCGGGTCGGACGATGAAGGCGCGCACAAGCGTCTGGCGTCTGCGCTTGCCGACCTCATGCGCGGCGAGGAGAAGGGTGGCGTCTCCGTCGGACTCGAAGGCGACTGGGGCTCCGGGAAGACGAGCGTCCTCATGCTCTTTAAGCAGGAGTTGCGAGACGCCGGGGAACTCATCGAACCGTCCCCCGAGGACGAGGGACAAGAGGGGGAGAAGGCGGCGGGGGCGGCCTTGCCTGCCCCCGGGAGCGGCGCCAAAGATTTCGCCGTCATCACCTTCGACGCGTGGGCGCACGAGAAAGACCCTCTGCGGCGCACCTTCCTCGAAACCATCATCCCGCACCTCCTGAGCATTGGCTGGGTGCGTAAGAGCGACAGTTGGCGCTGGAAGAGGCGTCTACAGATCATCGCCCAACGACTTGAAAGCAAGACTACTGACAGCAGCCCGCGGCTTGAGCCGGCCGGCGTCGCTGCTGTGTTGTCGCTGTTCCTCGTCCCTATTGGCCACGACCTGTTCTCCGAGGCCCTCAAGACCACGCAGTTCGTCTGGGACCCTGACCGGCCCATCGCGTGGAGGCTCCTCGTCGGCCTCTTCTTGATGGTGCTGCCGCTCCTGGTGGTGGCCTCCGCTTACGTCCGCTGGTGGCTCTCGGGAAGCGGGGAGCGCCCGTCGCTTTGGGCGCTGCTCTTCAACAAGGGCATCACCTCCGAGCGCACGCGAACCTTTAAGACGGCCAACCCGACCTCCATCGAGTTCGAGCACGAGTTCACGCAGTTGATGAAGGAGACGCTCGAAGGGAAAGTGGTGTTGGACGAGGACGAGGAAAAGGAGCAGGAGGAGGCGAAGAGAAAAAGGGATAACACGAAGGGCGCTGTGGTCGAAGCCGATGTCGATTACAAGCGCCGCCGGCTCGTCCTCGTCTTCGATAATCTCGACCGCGTGGACACCGCCGACGCGCTCACCATCTGGTCAACGCTCCAGACCTTTCTGGGCAGCCCGAACGCAGCGCAGAGCGCCTGGTTCGACCGGCTCTGGATTCTCGTTCTCTACGACCCCCGCGGACTGCGTCTGCTCTGGGACAAGATAGAGGAGAAGCGGCTGGGGCAACCGGGTGAACGGGCCGCGCCTGCTGACCCGACATCCGCGGCCGGCGTCGGGGGCCAAGCCGCCAAGCCGGCGCCGGGCGGTTCCGCTGAGGCGTCCAAAGCCGGGCCGGGTGGCGCGCCCGGAGGGCAGGACGCGAAGCCAGCGACCCCGGCGGCCGCCGTCGCTGGCGCGCCCGCAGGACAGGCGCCGGGGGCCGTCGAAGGCTGGGCAGCGCCGGTGGCTTCCGCCATCACCCGCGCGGCTTCAACCTCGTTCATGGACAAGAGCTTTCAGATTCGATTCGAGGTGCCGCCCCCCGTGCTCTCGGATTGGCGGCAGCGCCTCCGCGGGTTCCTCGATGACGCCATCCCGCGTCACGCCGGGGAGTTTGATTCGATTCTCGGCGTCTACAGGCTCTACCTGAGCGAAACGGAGCAGTACCCGACCTACAGGGAATTGAAGCTCTTCGCCAACCAGATCGGCTCGCTCCACCGCCAGTGGGCTAAATACTGCGGCCCGGCCCCCACAGGGCAGGAGAAGAATTGGGAGGAAAGATTTCCACTGAGCAACGTCGCCTACTACGTCCTGCTCCGGCGTCGTGGGGTTGATGTCGTCAAGGGGTTGCTGGGGGGGCGTCTCCCCGAAGACAGTTACAAGGGTCTGCTCGGCCCTGTCGAGCAGGCGCGCGACACGCTGGCGGCGCTGGCCTTCAACGTCAGGCGCCGGACGGCGCGGCAGATCGTCCTCGGCAAGCCAATCGGCGACGCGCTCGAAAGGGGCGCGGAGGGGGCCGCGAAACTGGCGGAGCTCAAGGAGAGCCATGACGGCTTCTGGGGGGCGCTCAAGGACGTGCTCGACGCCCGTGGGGGCGAAAGCGTCGCGACCCCGGAGGACGCCGACCGTCTCAACCGGGCGATTCAGTGCATCCACAGGAGCGGGATGTTCGACAGCCCCGAGCCGGACAACGACGACCTCGGCGGCGCCGTGAAAGTGTTGTGCATGAGGGCCGCGGCCGTCGCGGAGTGGCCCTCGTTCGACAGCCCGACGGCGGAGGGACTGGCCGCCCTCTGCCGCTGGGCGCGGCACCCGAAGGTCTGGCACGACGGCTGGCACGACAGGGTGGAATTCGAGTCGAACCTCCTCAAGAACGTATCGCGGAGCCTTCAGCCGGACGAAAAAGTGAGGCCCGTCGAGAAGGCCGGCCAGTGGCTGGAGAACGTCTCCGTGGTGGCCGCGGAAATCTTCACGGAGGTCGATGACGCGCCGGAGAAGCAGCAGCAGCACGCGGCGATCCTCGACCAGATTGCCGCGCAACTTCTTCCCGAAGACGTTGAGGTGTTCACCGATGAAGGGAGGATGCTCAAAGCAAAGTATCAGGAACACCCGCCGGCGCGACTAAGTCTGCTGCTGGAAGCGTTGATGATACTGCGTAACTTAAACCCTGGAGGGTCGGAGATGCAGCAAGTCATCAACCAACTGGTGAACATTGACTATAGCCTGCTTCACTACCTGGAAGACGCTTACTCCGCGCCCGAAGGTCGCGAGCGCACACAGGCGCTCGCACGAAGCATGTTCCTCCACCTCAACGAAGACCCTTCAGCCAGCCAGCGGTGGGGCATCTCCACCGAGTTAGAAGGCTCCGCGAGGCTCCGCGAACTCCTGAGCGCCTCCGAAGAAGACGAAGCCTCGGCCAGCCCCAACGCGCCGGGCGTGAATCTCGCCGAGGAATTCGTCTACGTGTTGAACGACCACGGCCGCCTGCCGCTCCTTTTTGAACTGCTGGATAAAGCAGCGGAGCGAAAAGTGGTCGAGCCGTTCGTCGCGCGTTGCCTGAGGGTGGTGGCGGACGACCGGAACTTCGGCAAGATACTTCTCACGCGGGAGACGCTGGTCGAGAGGTGGCCCGACATCTACCGCCTCGTCAACGGCGACGAGCGCCCGCTGGCGGGTGCGCTGCGCGAGCACATCAGGAGCCTGCCCGCCGACGAAATGGCGCTCGCGGTCAGGATTTTCGATGACACGCACCCGATGAAAAAGCTCTACCATGACGGGCCGCGTGAGTACGTCTGGCTGTACGCGGAGGTCGTCGGCAGCAGCGCGGAAAGCATGAAGGCGCTCGACCAGAGCAGAAAGCGGTGGACTAATACTATTTACGGCCTCGACGCCGAACGCTGGCGCCGGGAAGTGCTGGAGTGGGGCGCCCTCTACGAACTCACCTTCGTCCTTCAGCAGAAGGGGCAATTCACCGTCGTCCCGAAGCATTACGTCGAGGGGATGCTTGAGGCCGCGAAGGCGGTTATCGAAGGCGAGCCGACGGCGACGCGCCCGCCGGAGCGTGCCCCGACCGTCCTGCTCGGCACGTCGGCCGACGCCTCAGTGTCCGACGCACTCTACCAGTCGGCCGCCGATGCAGGCTGGGTTATCCCCGAGGAATTCTTCGACCAGTACGGGCGCTCGCTCGCCGAATCGGATCAGCTCAGGGAAGGTAGTCTCGCCAGAATCCTGGAGCCGATGCTGAAGAAGCGCAACGCCCCCGGACTGCGTTGGTTGCACGGCGTGTTGGCCGAGAACAGCGAGCTTCAGGAACGCATCGACTTCCCAGAGTTTATTAGTCTCGCCCAGAAGGACATAGAAGAGCACAGGAACGATCTGGCGGCCGCAATCATGTTTGAAATCGGCAAAATAGTGGGCGTGGTTGACCCGTCCGCCGTTGACCACCCGCGGTTCGAAATAGTGCTATTTGACGTAGGGCCACAACCCGCGTCTGTTCTGGACCTCATCACCCTCAATACGTCTGTTGGCAGCCGGGCGAAAGAAATAATT
>DASVES010000155.1:0-7652 GCA_036380435.1 Pyrinomonadaceae bacterium
AACCGCGATTCACGATTGACGATTGACGATTGACGACTTTGCGCGCTTTAGCGAGTGGAGGGCGCCGCGGCGGCCGATGCCGGGTTGCGCTGGTTATAGTCGGCGATGAAGGCGCGCGTGATGTCCACCGAGTCGTTGACGACGAAGATGAGGCCGTTGCCCGCCAGCTTGCTCTTCTCCAGGATGATGGAGATGCCGCGCTGACCGGCGAAGGCGCGCAGGGCGTTGTTGATGTCGTCCCAGACGGGGCCGGTCAGCTCGTCCTCGCGCTTCTGGACGGCGGTCTGCGCGTCCTCCTGCTTGCGCTTGATCTCCTTTTCGAGCGTCTGCATCTGCTCGACCTTGACGTTGAGCGCCTTGTCGTCGGAGACCTTGGAAATCTGCTCGACCTCCTTGCCGAGCGTCTCGTAGCGCGTCTTGAGCGTCTGCAACTCGTCCTGACGCGGCTTGAACTCGCGCCGGAGGGTGGCGTAGGCGTTCATCAGGCGCCCGATGCCGGCCTTCTCGTCGCCAAAGGCCGTGATGTCGATGATGGCGATGTTAGCGGCGACGGCGGCGCCCCCACCCTGCGGCGCGGCGCTCGTGGCGGGTGCGGCCGGGCGGGTCGCGGGGCCGGCGGCCGGGGTTCGCCCGGCGGCGGGCTGCTGCGCGAAGGCCGAGAGGCTGGTCGCGGCGGCGAAGACGACTGCGGTGATTGCTTTCTTCATTACTCGTACTGCTCCTTAGCGGTTAGAAGGGATGGCCGGCGCTCGGTCTGGGAATCGAAGTGGCGTCCGGCCCGGTAGTTTAATACGAAACGGCTAGAAAGTCCGCCCGATGCTGAAGCGGAAGAGCCGCTTCTTGTCCCGAATACGCAGGCCCGGAATGCCGGGCACCTCCTGATCGCGCGCGTTCGGGTTGAAGGCGTAGATCAGACGGAAAGGCACGTTGACGACAGGCAGTTGGATGCGTAGCTCGCCTCCGACGCTGGATCGGATGTCGCTGAATTTTGAAAAAAGACTCTCGGAGAGCCGGGCCACCGTGTTGGTCTGCACGTCGCCGCGCAGGAAGACCTCCTGAAAGCCGAAGGGCAGGCCCGAAAGCGGATCGAAGGGGCCGGCGCGCAGGGCGTTGGAGAACTCCTCCTTCGTCACCAGGCGGTTGTCGCGCAGGATCAGGCCGCCGGTGGCGGGGCCGAGGGCGAGCTGCGGGTTGTTGCGCCCAACCAGACTGCTCAGGCTCGACACGCCCAGAGTCAGCAGGAACGGGTCGTCGGCCAGAAACTCCGAAGAGAAGGTCTGGTCGGCGTTGCCGCGCAGGTTAAACGAGGTGCCCACGTCGGCGAACAGGGCCGCCGAGAGGATGCGGGAGTAGATGGGGATGCGGTACTCGAAGTTGCCGAGCAGTTGCGTGTCGCCGCCGAGGAAGCGCGCGTCGCGTTGCGACAGGCGCAGGCTGTTGGTCCCGGAGGCGCCGGTGAAGGTGCCGAGCGCGATGAGCTGCTGGCGCAGCGTGTCGGGCAGGTTAGCCACGTCCTCGACGGTGCCCGAAGGGACGGCGGAGAGACGGACGCCCTGCGAGGAGAGGAAGAAGTCGAGCGGGACGAGCGGGCTGATCGAGCGCGTCGAGTAGCCGCGGATGGTGAACTCGTCGCCGAGGAAGAAACGCTCGAAGACGGGGACGCCGTTGATGAAAGAGAGCGAAGTCTGCTCGGCCGCGAGCACCTGGGCCGTCTTGGCGAAGCTGCCGACGTGGCCGGCGACGATACGGAAGCCGAACACCTCGGGGTTCTCCGAGTTCTTGCGGCGGATGGGGATGAACTGCGTGTAGGTGACCGACGGCTGGTAGGTGCGCACGTCGCCGCCCAAACCCGCGAACGGAATCTGGATGGCGAGCTGGCGGCCGCGGGTCGGGTCGATGGAGCCGTTGCGAGTGTCGTAGACGAAGGTCGGCGTGATGCGGCTCGTCAGGATGTTCGGCTGGTCGAAAATCTGCGGGATGAAGGAGTTCGGATCGCCCCCCTCGTTCACCGCCGGGTCTGCGATGGACGACTGCGAGATGGTGTAAGACAGACCGATGCGCGAGGCCCGCGAGAAGGGGCTGCGCCGGCGGTAGAACTCCGAGAGCGGGGCCGAGGCGAACAGGCTCGCGCCCGTAGACTTCTGCGTGAAGAGATTCTCCTCGTCGATCTCGCCGGTGATCTGGCTGCCGAGGATGTCGTCGATGGCGCCCGTGTTCGACGACAGGAACGTGCCCTCGCCGAAGAACTTCCGCGACTCGGTGAAGACCGAGAAGCCGACCGAGATCGGACGGTCTTTCACGTAAGGCTCGGTGAACGAGAAGAGGAAGGAACGCTGGCGGTTGCCGAAGGCGACCTGAAAGGCCAAGCTCTCGCCGCGCCCCAGAAGGTTGTTTGTCGAGTATTCCAGACCGAAGAAGGAGCCGGCCGCGCCGGCCAGTCCGCCGTTAAAGGAGATCTGCTGGCGCCCGCGCTCAACCACCTTGATGTTGGCGTCCACATCGCCGCGCTCCTCGTCGGTGCGGACATCGATGTCCTTCTTGTCGTCGATAGGGTCGAAGTAGCCCGTCTGGTTGAGCTTGAGCACGGAGAACTCCATCAAGCTCTGGTCGAAGATGTCGCCTTCGCTGAGGAGCACCTCGCGCCGCAGCACGTTGTCACGGGTGAAGGTGTTGCCCAAAAACTCCAGCCGGCGCAGCGTGAACTGCTTGCCCTCGGTGATGGTGATCTGGAAGTCGGCGATGCCCTCGGTCTGGCTCTGCGCGTTGTCGCGGAATGAAGGCTCCACGTCGTAGTCGTACTGGATGAAGCCGGCGCGTCCGTAGACGCGCTTGAGGTCTTCCTGAAGCGCCTTGAAGAGACGCTGTCCGTTGGCGATGTCGCCGGTCTTGAGGCCGAGGATGGCGCGGATGACGTTCTCGTCGATAATCGAGTTGCCCTCGACCTTGACCTCGCCGACGCGGAAGACTTTGCCCTCGTTGACGGGGACGACGATGCGCAGGGCGTCGTCGGTCGAGGAGAGGATGGGGAGCGGGAGGACGGGGAAGCCGGTGCGGCGGCGGCCCACGTCTTCGATCTTAGGCTCAAGCGTGCGGGCCTGAAGATAGCCCTTCGAGCGCATGTAGTTGGTGACGTTGTAGCCGAGGTCGTATTCGAGCTTCCGGGTGTCGAGGATGTCCTGGCCCTTGAAGCGCGAGATGAGGCCCGCCTCCTTGACGAGCTGCATCGCCCCGCGCAGCTCGCCGTCGGAGAAGACCTTGTTGCCCTCGAAGTCGATATCGACGACGCGGACGCGGCCGCCCTCGACGACGCGGAAGGCGACGGCCACCGACTGCCGCGAGACCTCCTCGACCTCGGTGGCGACGGTCGCGTTCGGGTAGCCCCTGGCGGCCAGCAGCTCCTTGATGGCGCGCTCGGCCGCCTTGGCCTTGACGGGGTCGAAGGTGGCCTCCTTCGAGACGCCCACGCGGTTCTCACGGAAACCCTTGAGCACGTCGGCCTCCGAGACGGCCTTCATGCCGGGGAAGGTGAGGTCGCGGATGACCGGGAGTTCTTCGACGGTGAAGATGATGACGACGCCGCCGCGCGGCCCCTGCTCGTTGACGGAGACGCGCGTCTTCGTCTTGTCGAAGAAGGGCAGGGCGAGCAGGGCCTGAAGGTCGCGCTGCACCTGCTCGGGGTTGTAGGGGTCGCCGCTGCGCGTCTGGACGTAGTAGAGCACGCCCTCGTCGCTCATGCGGCGGTTGCCCTCGACCTGCACGTCCTCGACGAGCTTCTGCGGCTGGGCCTGCGGGGGCGTGGTCTGCTGCGCGAAGGTTCGCGGGGGCGGCACGCCGAGGAGGTATGTGCCGAGGCAGCCCACGAGGGCGGCGGCCGTCAGGAGGAGCCGGGGCGCGCGAGTTCGCATAAAATTAGCTTTGTGCCTCAAGAAAATTGCCGGGTGAATTTTCAGGGAGACCTACAGTGTAAGAATAACTACCCGTGTCGAGAATAACTGCCGGACTTGGGCCGCGCGGGCCGGCGCTTGCGAGGGCGACGCCTTTCCTTCCGTGACTTTCGAGACCTTTGATTCCCGGCCCCGCCCGCCCCGTTGCCAGCCTTCCCCTCCAGCAAAGTGGCGCATTATACAAGGCCGAAGTTCAAAGTTCAAAGTTCAAGGTTCAAAGTTAAGGCTTTTGGCCTCAATCTTTGAACCTTGAATCCGGGCCTTTGAACTTTGAACTTTGAACTTTGAACTCGTTTTTCAGTGAATGAGTAGCGCGTCGCCCGGCTCCTCGACGACGGCCGGCCGGTGATTTAGTTCTTCGCCGTCCAGATAGACCTCGATGACGGGGGCGCCCAGCGTGCCCTGGATGAGCGCCTCGGAGAGCGGGTCTTCGACATACTTCTGGAGGGCGCGCCTGAGCGGCCGGGCGCCGTAGGAGCGATCCGCGCAGGTCTTACGCACCACCCAGCGCCGGGCCTCTTCGGTGAGACGCACTTCGAGGCCGCGCCGGCTGAGCGTCCGGTTGAGCAATTCGACCTGAAGGCCGACGACTTCGAGGAGGTCTTCGTCCGTGAGCTGGTCGAAGACGATGATCTCGTCGAGGCGGTTGATGAACTCGGGGTTGAAGGTCTGGCGAACGGACGACATGACCATCTCTTCGAGCTTTTCGCGCGAGGCGTCGGCCGTGGCCTGAAAGCCCATCGTGCCCTTCTTCTGGATGAAGCGGGCGCCGATGTTGGATGTCATGATGATGATGGCGTTCTTGAAATCGATGGTGTTGCCGAGCGCGTCAGTAAGGATGCCGTCCTCGAAGACCTGCAAGAGCACGTTGAAGATGTCGGGGTGCGCCTTCTCGACCTCGTCGAAGAGCAGGACGGAGTAGGGCGAGCGTTTGATGCGCTCGGTCAGTTGTCCGCCCTCCTCGTGGCCGACGTAACCCGGAGGGCTGCCGATGAGCTTCGAGACCGAGTGTTTCTCCATGAACTCCGACATGTCGAAGCGGATCATCGAGCGTTCCGACCCGAAGAGGAACTCGGCCAAGGAGCGGGCGACCTCGGTCTTGCCGACGCCCGTCGGCCCTAAGAAAAGGAACGAGCCGACCGGGCGCGCCGGGTTCTTGAGGCCCGCGCGCGAGCGGCGGATGGAGCGGGCGAGGGCCGAGATGGCGGGCCGCTGCGCGATGACGCGGCGGTGCAGCTCGTCCTCGATACGCAAAAGCTTCTGCGTCTCCTCCTCCTTGAGCGAGACGACGGGGATGCCCGTCCAGCGCGCGATGACCTCCTCGATGTCGTCTCTGGTGACCTCGACGGTCAGAAGCATCTCCTCTTCGTCGTCGGGCAGACGCAAGGAGGAGGGCACGCCCTTCGACGGGTAGCCGGACGACGCGGAGGAGGAGCCGCGCTCGCCGAACACGTCGCCGAAGACGACGCCGCCCGCGTCACCGCCGCCCACGGGGTCGCGGCGCGCACGCAGCTTGACGCGCGCGCCGGCCTCGTCGATCACGTCGATGGCCTTGTCGGGGAGGAAGCGGTCGGGGATGTATCGGCTCGACTGGTAGACGGCCGCCTCGATGGCGTCGTCCGTGTAGCGCACCTGATGGAAGGCCTCGTAACGCTCGCGCACGCCGTCGAGAATCTGGACGGCCTCTTCCTCCGTGGGCGGCGGCACCTTGACGGCCTGGAAGCGTCGCTCAAGCGACCTGTCCTTCTCAATCGACTTGCGGAACTCGGCCGGCGTCGTCGCGCCGATGCACTGTATCTCGCCGCGCGAAAGCGCCGGCTTGAGGATGTTCGCGGCGTCGAGCGACCCTTCGGCCGAGCCGGCGCCGACGAGCGTGTGCAGCTCGTCGATGAAGACGATGTACTGCGGGTTCTCGACCAGCTCGCGCATGATCTGCTTGAGGCGCTCCTCGAACTGCCCGCGATACTTCGTCCCCGCCACGATCAGCGAGAGGTCGAGCGACAGTATCCGCTTGTTCTCCAGAAACGTCGGCACCTCGCCGCGCACGATGCGCTGCGCCAGTCCCTCGACGATGGCCGTCTTGCCGACGCCCGGCTCGCCGATGAGGACGGGGTTATTTTTGGTGCGGCGGCAAAGTATCTGGACGACGCGCTCGATCTCGCCCTCGCGGCCGACGAGCGGGTCGAGCTTATCGTTGGCGGCGTCGTCGGTGAGGTCGCGCGAGAACTCGGCGAGGTGCGGCGTCTCTTTCTTCTGCGCGGCGCGCGGGTCAACGCCCGTCGCGCGGGCGACCTCCTCGCGCACGGCGTGGAGCTTGAGTCCGCGCTCGTAGAGAATCTCGGCGGCCATCGAGCGCTCTTCGCGCAGGAGGCCGAGCAGGAGGTGCTCGGTGCCGATGTGGCGGTGCTGGAGGCGGTCAGACTCCTCGTGGGCGTAGTGGAGCACGCGCTTGGTCTCGGGCGCGAGCGGCAGCTCGACCGAGGTGGAAATCTTCTCGCGCAGGGGCGCCCGCCCCTCGATCTCCTTGCGGATGGCTTCCAGAGACGCCTGCGCGCGCGCCAAAAAGCGCGACGTGAGCGTTTTGTCTTCGCGCATCAGTCCGAGCAGCAAGTGCTCCGGCTCGATGGCCGGGGCGCCGAACTGACTGGCCTCGTAGCGCGCAAAGAAGATGACCCGACGCGCCTTCTCCGTGTAGCGTTCAAACATAAGGCTTCGACTGTACTTGATTAAGAGCCGGTTGCGACAAAAAAATCGGCGAGCCGGAGGTTCCGGAAATCAGACCCTACAGGACGCCGCCCGCCGGCATTATAACCCATGCCCGGCGAAGTCAGAAGAGTTGTTCACAACTCGGCTCAAAATCCGCGCCCTCCGCGCCTCTGCGTCTTCTGCGTTAAATCTTCCTCCTGTAATAATGAAGTCTGACGCAGAAGACGCAGAAGACGCGGAGGGCGCGGAGGAAGATGCGGAGGCGAGAAGCACCGTCGCCGCTCAGCGGCCCGTGAGACGCAGCGACCCGAAGTACTTATCGAATTTCGCGTCGGTGAAGGCCGAGCGCGGCCCCGTCATGGCGACGATGAGGAGTGAGCGGTCAACGACGAAAGCGCGCGCGCGCGCGGTGGTCGGCCGAGCTGAGGTCGAACTCGCGCCCGGCGACTCCGTCGAGCGCGGTCGGCTGCTGCTCCGAGAGTTCGAGCTTCATGTGCGGCCATTCGTTGCGCGCCGACGCGGGGAGGCTCCCCGCGAGCGAAGCGAGGAAGTCCTGCTCGAAGCCCCTTACCTCGAAGAGCGCCGCGGGAATCTGCCCCGTGCGCGTAACCTCATACACGATGCCGTCGGCCTTCACCACGTATCTGCGCGAGCGCGCGTCGGCCAGCCCACCCGCGCGCTTCTCCGCCGCCACATCCACGGGCTTGCCCGGCATCGCCACGGAGAACCCTTCGCCCTCGGGCGCAAACGTCGGCCAGCGCTCACCTGCCGCGCGCTCCAGCGTCGAAGGCAGAGACATATTGTCGAGACCGCCGCCGCCGGTGCGTCGCCCCTGCGACTGCTGCGCCGACACGGCCGACACCGCCCCGCACAGACACGCAAACGCCAGCGCGGCGCGCAAAAATCTCTTGTCCATCGGTCTTAACTCCTTCGGAAGCTTCGGTGTGTGGAACCCAGGCGTGAGGCCGGCGGCGGGGCGAAGCGCGCGCGGCCGACCCGGCG
>DASVES010000156.1:0-4719 GCA_036380435.1 Pyrinomonadaceae bacterium
GCGAAAGAAAATCGACGTTGATTATCCTCAACGTCGATTTTCTTTCGCCCCTCCGGGGCTTCAATTGTTTGCTCGTCGCATACCACGGGACGGTCGCCCGTGGCTACAATCTGCCGCCGCTCCGCGGCTCGCTTTCGCGCAGGACGATCTTACTCACATGCGCGAGGATACACACACCAGTCGATCACTCGCGCCGGCCGGTGTCAGGTCATAACCGCCGAAGTATTCAACGTCCCCAAACCCCGCCTCGGTGAGACGCCGCCCCAGCTCTTCTCGCGTCCAACAACGCATGACGAACTCGTACTCGGCGACCACCTCGCCCGCGTCGCCTGCGAGTGCGTGCCGCTCCGACACCAACAGCCGCCGCCCCGCCTCATCCAGCCGCGTCTCGCTGCGGAAAGTCAGCCGCCCTCGCGGCGTCTCCAACACCTTCTCCGACACCGGCTCCCGCGTCTTGCGCCTCACCGTCTCACCCCACTCGCGCACGTCGCAGACGAGCACCCCGCCCCGCCGCAACACTCCCGCGAACGACGCGAAAGCCTCCCCGCGACTCCCATCATCCAACAGATCATTAAGCACCCCTCGGCACAACACGGCGTCGAGCCGCGGCGCGAAAGGCAACGCCAGAACACTCCCGCGCGCCAGCGTCACGCGCACGCCGCCCTCAACCATCCGCCGACGCGCCTCCGCGAGCAGCGCCGCCGACAAATCAATCCCAGCGACCCGGTAGCCACGGCGCGCAAGTTCCCACGCATATCTGCCCGTCCCGCACCCCGCGTCGAGCACCAACGCCTCTGCCCCAACGCCGCGACGCGCGAACAGTTCACCAATCACCCCGCATTGACTGGCGACCGGCGGCGCGATGAGCAGGTCATACGCCCACGCAAACTCTCCGTAGAATGGCCTGGATACACCTTCCAATGCTTCCTGCCCAGTAAAAGCCGCTATACGCTTTGTGAACACCAGCCTGCAAAAATTTTTGATTCTAATTTTGCTGGAGTTGATTCTCTCCGACGCAAGTTTACGCGTTAATTGATGTGGGAAGGTAATCCTTCCAGCTCTGGTTGCAGAGGAGGTTCGACATGTACGACGCGATTATCGTCGGCGCGCGCTGCGCGGGCTCTCCGCTGGCGATGCTGCTCGCCCGCAAAGGCCACCGGGTATTACTGCTGGATAAGGCCACTTTCCCCAGCGACACGATCTCCACACACCACATACACCAGCCCGGCGTGGCGCGGCTCAGGCGCTGGGGGGTGCTCGAAAAGGTTCGAGCTTCGAACTGCCCCCCGACGACCGAGATGAGGTTCGATGTCGGCCCCTTCGCGCTCGTGGGCACGCCGCCCCCGGCCGAGGGCAACGCGGAAGCCTACGCCCCGCGCCGCAGGGTGCTCGACGAGATTTTAGCCGACGCGGCTGTGGAGGTCGGCGCCGAGCTGCGCGAAGGTTTTTCCGTCGAAGAACTCACTACCGGCGAGGGGGTGGTGACGGGCGTCCGCGGTCGGGACAGAAGGGGTTCGGCCGTGACGGAGAAGGCGCGCATCGTCGTCGGCGCAGACGGCGCACGCTCGCTTGTCGCGCGCAGCGTTCAGGCCCCCATCTACCTCGACCGGGGGATGCATACCTGCAACTACTACTCCTACTGGAGCGGCGTGCAGCTCGACGCGGTCGAGCTTTACTCGCGCGAAGGCCGGATGATAGTGGCCGACAAGACCAACGACGGGCTGACCATGGTCACCGTCGTGTGGCCGAAAGAGGAGTTCAACCGCGTGCGGTCGAACATCGAAGTCGAGTTCATGCGCTCCTTGGACGAGCACGCGCCCACGCTGGCCGAGCGCCTGCGCGCCGGCCGCCGTGAAGAGCGGTTCGCCGGGTCGGGCTTCCTGCCCAACTTCTTCCGCAAGCCGTATGGTGAGGGTTGGGCGCTCGTCGGGGACGCGGGTTATGTCAAAGACCCGATCACCGCGCAGGGTATTACAAACAGTTTCAGCCACGCCGAGATGCTCGCCGAAGCCCTCGACGAAAGCCTCTCGGGGAGGCGGGAGATGGGCGAGGCGCTCGCCGGTTACGAGCGGAAGCGCAACCGCGAGGTGTTGGCGATGTTCGAGCACACCTGCCAACTCGCCCGGCTCGCGCCGCCGCCGCCCGAAATGATTCAGCTCCTCGAAGCCCTCCGGGGCGATCAGACCGAGACGGGACGCTTCCTCGGCACGGTCACGGGCACGGCGCCGATACAGGAGTTCTTCTCGCCGGAGAACGTCGGCCGCATCATCAACGCGTCGGCACTCATGCCCGCGGCATAAAGGAGCGCGCGCAGAGGTAGAATCGGCCTAAAGCGTAACAAATGCGACGCAACATAACGCCCGAATAAACCGGCGCGCACGTGCCTCTGAAACCACCCGAGCTATCGATGAGCGGCTGGCTAATTGCGCGTCCGGCCGAAATGATTTTGTCAGGCGTCGCCGCCGCGCGGCAACATGCGGCGCTGCATCCACACTGTTAAGAGGATGAGACTCAACCCCAGCAGCGCGAGCGCGAACGGGAAGAGAAACGAGTCCTTGAAGACCCGATAGGCCAGATGTCCGAGATACAGATGCACGCCGAGCGCGCCGAAAATCAGAAAGGTCGTCCGCCGCAACTTCACTGCCAGCCCAATCAACCCGACGTTCACCAACGCGTAAAGCGCACGCTTCACCTCCGACCCGCTATCCATCGCGGTCAGCCCGCCCCAGAAAGCCAACATCCCGAACAGGTAGCACCAGAACGCATAATCTTCCGAGTCGGGTCTGTCCGACGCGTGTAATTTCTTATCGAGGGCGTAGCCAATCAGCAGTGTGCACAGGCCCACGATCACGCTGACCCATTTGCGCGTCTCCCAACCATAATTCCCATCCCCCAGAATCAACGCCGCCAAGTCCATCGAAAGAAACCAGAACGAAAACGCCATCGGCGCGGTAAGAAAACCAAATCGTACAAAGCGCAGGGCGACGGCCGCGGCCGCGATTGTGGCCAACTCCATGACAATCCACGAGCCGTGGATCAGCGGGTAGTAATTCTTGTAGCCCCCCGGATCACTGCCGGGCCAGAGGCCGAGCATGTCCTCAATCGTGTAGACGAGCAACGGCACGAGACACACGGCCACAGTAATGAGCAGGCCGCCCCCCACTAAATAGCCCTTGCCGCGGAGCCACCATCCCAGTCGCGCCGCCAGCAACATGTAGATCAGAACAGTGATGAAAACTCCGGGCGCGCCCAGCGCCTCCCACTTATCGCCGAGGAACCAGGCGCACGCTGAAATCATCAGCATCGCGCCGAAGTAGTAGGCGACCGTCACCAGATTGAGACCCCTGCGCTGCTCCGGCGCCGGCGACTTCGGCTCGGGTACGAGCGAGCGATTAAAGCGCTGTTCATAACCCCACTGCACAAGGCGCTCGGCGTCCGCTCGCGGCAGTACGCCTTCCGCCGCGGCGCGGTAAATATCTGGTGGCGTGAGCAGGAGTTCCGCACCGCTTGGGTCAGACTGAGTCGTGGACATAACGCTCACTTACAACGATGGAAGAGATGCTGTCGAGGCGTCGGGTTGAAGGAGTTGTTAGCCTGCGCGTGAGGATTTATGCGGCAAATTCATAAACTGGGGTCTCGATGACTTTCTTGGGCTTTTCCCCTTCCCAAATCATCTGCTGTAACCGTTCGACTGTTTTCGGCGAAAAGAATTGCTCGCCAGTTTCGACACACACTCTGGCAGGTACGTTCTCGATGATAATGAATTTCCCATCTTTTTCAAGCGTATATGTGACTTTTCGCTCGACCATTGTTTCTTTGGCACTCATCTCAGCTACTTCCTCACCTTAAAATCAATCACAAGCCATAGTACAGGACGCAAGGTCGATGAGAGCCAAGCTGAGGGCGGCCGGGTGCATGCCGAGCGTTAGATGCTGGGGCACATTAGCGAGACCGCTGCTGGATGATTTCAGCTATCGCGCGTAGGGCTTGATTAACCGCCTCAGAGTTCGGGAATACTTTAGCCACATCAGGGTCGAGTAACACGATATTCGTCCCCTCGGCATACTGCCTGGCGTATTTCCCGACCACGCCCTGGCTGAAGTCATACTCGTCTAACATCTCGGCGTCTTCTTTATTCTGTTCCTCGCTCATAATCTTTCCTCTCTCGGGGCGTCGCCTTCCGCGCGCTGATGATTCTGACAGCCTCTCCGCGGTGGGTGTGTACCACCACTAAGGCGCGCCCCGCCGCCGACTCTCCTACGATGATGAATCTCCCCTCATCATCCGAGTGTAGCGGGTCGGGGATCGTTCTCGACAGCGGGTCGGCGAACACGGTTGACGCCTCGGAGAAAGAGACCTCGTGCTTCGCGAGATTCGCCGAGGCTTTCCCCTCGTCCCACTCGAACGACAGGCTCATGGCTCTGAATATACGATGAATCGGGTGATGGAGGAAGGTATCTAACGCCCGGCATCACCCGCCGCGCACGCAACTGCAGTACGGCCAAGCTAACGATGAGAGGCAAGCTAACTCGCGGTCGGGTTGCATGCCGTTGTTAGGCTTCGGGGAATGATTTGTCAGGTTAATTATTTCCGGTTAAGGGGGCGGAGGTATTGCCGTCAATGGGTCTAAATTTTTCCAATGGATATATCTCGCTGACATCGCTCTACCATGCCTTTGAATTGGATGATTCTTGTCTTCCGAATTAGCCCAGCCAATCA
>DASVES010000157.1:0-3876 GCA_036380435.1 Pyrinomonadaceae bacterium
AGTCATCTCGGCCGAGGCCAACTGTCGCAGGTTCGCGATGGCCGAAGCCTCGTTGGCGGCGCGGCGCGACGCGAGCAGGTTGGGGACGGCGATGGCTGCGATGATACCCACGAACGCCAACATGACGAGCACGCCGCCCACGACGAGCGCCACGATGGTCGTCTTTTGCGCCCCGCTGCCCGCGCCCGCGGAGGCGTAGCCGCCCGGCCCCGCGAAAGCCGGTTGCGGCGTCCCCCAGCCGCCGGGCTGCGGAACGAACCCACCTGAGAAAGAGCCTCCCATGTCGCCCGTCGGCGGCGGCTGGCCGTACGCGGCGTCGCCGCCGCTCTCGGCCCGTCCATAGTGGGCGATGCCGAGGTAGATGACGAGGGAGAGGACGATTCCGGTGGCACCCAGCATTTCGGTGACGAGGAGCGTGGCGACGGAGCCGACGACGCTGCTGCGGAGCACGCCCGCGACGAGGGTCAGGAAGAGTGTGGCGAGGAGCGTGAAGAGGAAGATGAGCACGCCCCACCCGAAGCTCGAAAGGAAGATCGCCCCGCGCCGCCCGCGCGAGAGCTTCCAACTCCGCCGCATGACCTCGATGGCTCCGCACCCCTCGATGGCCGCGATGGGCATGACCAACGTGAAGCAGACCGCGAGGTAGATGCCGGGGACGATCAGGAGCACGAATCCGATGAACGTCAGGACGACGCACAACAGCAGCGACAGCCCCGACGAGATCGACCGGCGAAAGCCCCAGCGATAACACTCTAACAGGCTCGGCGACTCGCCCGTGTTGAGCGAAGTCACCAGCCCGTAGATCAGGGCCGAGGGCATCACGGCCCAGCGCACGAAGTAGTAGCCGATGAGCGTCAGCATGAAGAAGCTGAGGACGCCGGTGAAGTCCGGGTGGCCCATCGTCTGGGAGGGCGGCGCGGCGCCGAAGAGGAACGGCATCCCTGCGGGGAATGTCGGGGACTCGGTGGCGAAGCTCGTGCCGACGGCGAGAATCAGTAGCGCGTGCGGCGCGATGGCCAGCAGCACGATGCGCGCGATGAGACGGAACTGCGAGCGCGACAGCGCGTAGGTGTCGCGGATGGTCATGGTCGTGTCGATGAACGGCGCGACCTCGAAGTCGATGTCGAGAGTGTTGACGGCCTCGTCCGTCTCGTCGCGTCCGCTCACGTCGTAGGGCGAGCGCCAAGGGGCGTGCGCGTGTCCGTGCGTTGTCCGCGCGTCGTAAATGTACGGCTGCTGCTGCGGCCCGGCTTGAACCGGCGCCGTCTCCGCGGGCGCTTCGGCCGAGGCTGCGGGAGGATGAGCTTCGTCAGCCGCGGACGGGGCCTGTTCGTCCGCGTCCGGCGGCGTGACGGCCGGAGCCGCCGGAGCGGAGGTGACGAAGGGCAGCTTGCAGCGTTTACACGCCTCGGCCGACACCCAGTTGACCAGCCCGCACTGCGGACATTTCATGCTGCTCATAGTCTCCTCCGCGCAGGGCATGGTGAGAGACCCGCGCGTCACGGACGCGCCCGGTGCGGGGCGAGTCGCTACTGAACTTCCACGAAGTCGCCCGTGTGTATCTCCTGTGCGTAACGCGTGATGATGGCCGCGGCCGTGCGCTGCTCGACGCTGATGATGACGACTTCGCCGACGATCTTGCGGGGCATCGCCGGGCGGCGCGACATGATGGCGGGCGTGTCGGTGGTTGACTTGTAGTGGCCGTCCACCGGGTCTTTCACGCGCTGCGCCTTGTTCGAGTGCTTGCCGCTGCGGAAGATGGGGCTCTCGAAGCTGCGGCTGCCGCCCGGTGTGACTTCTTTATCTTTGAAGCGCGAGATGGCGCCCACGCCGAGGGGGCGGTAGATCGTCAGACGGTCGCCGGGCTTGACGTTGTCCTCCACGCCCAAATCGATGTAGACGACCGAGTCCTTCGACATCAACTCACGGTTGTCGCGCGACAGGACGATGCGGCCCTGCTGCTTGCCGCTCGGATCGGCGAAGCGTTCGAGCGGCAACTCGGCGCGGACGATTGGCGCGCTCCGCACCGGCACTTCACGCAGGAGGTCGCCGAACAGCATGTTGTCGCACGACTGCGTGACGAGCGCGACCGACACGTTCGGCTTCACGTTGACGACGCGCAGCCGCCCCAGTTCCTGCGTGTACATCCCGAGCGAGCCGTCCTTGCTACTGAAGCGGGTCTTGAAGCGGCCCCGCGGGCGGATGACCGAAAATTCCTGCCCGGCCCGGACGCCGGCCTGCGCGCCGCCGTTGATGTAGACGTAGTCGCCTTCGCCGAAGATATGCTGCTCCTGCTCTTCCTCCGCGCCGACGATCTCCAGACGACCGGCCGGCGGCCGGTGCTCGATGAACCCCGAGCATTGCATCTCGGTCTCGCGCGCCGGCGCGGCCTGCTGTGTCGCCGTGACGGCTGCGGGGCTTTGGGCCATCCTGTCAGCGGGCGTCTGCGCGTGGGCCACACCGGCGAGGCCGAAGGCGCAGAGGGAGGCGGCCACAGCCGCGAGGCGCACGCCGGAGGCGCGGTAAGCTTTAGGGAAGCGCACGTGTGAATTCTCCTTGTGAATTACGTGATTTCAGAGGGCCATCGAGGTCTTGAAGGGTGTGGGAAGGCCGTTTGATTCGGACTTCGACGAATGACGGGGACGGGGCAAACTTCTGTGAGGGGCCGGCAGGCAGGCACTGAAAGTGGCCGAGGCACCGCCCGGCGGCCTAAAATCATCCTACTGTCTGCCACGCCGGAGCGTCAATATTTTTCTTCAATTTAGCCGCGATTGACCCCGAAAATGCCCGCACGGGGCGGGTGCGGCCTGCGGCTTGCGTTTTCGCGGATGTGTTGGTAGTATTCGAGTTTTGTCGGTAGCGGCAAATCTTTTACTGTAGCGGGCCGGCGTAGCTCAGTTGGTAGAGCATCTGATTTGTAATCAGAGGGTCGGGGGTTCGAGTCCCTTCGCCGGCTCCTTCAAATCTTTGAAAGTTCCGGCAGGGGTGGTCGAGTGGTTAATGGCACCGGGCTGTAAACCCGGCCGGCGAAAGCCGTACGTAGGTTCGAATCCTACCCCCTGCACCAGTAAGCCAAGAGGCTAGAGGTCAGAGGTTAGAGGTCAGTAAAAACGGATTGTCTTTTACTGACCTCTAACCTCTGACCTCTGACCTCTCGCATTCGGGCGGGAGTAGCTCAGTTGGTAGAGCATCAGCCTTCCAAGCTGAGGGTCGCGAGTTCGAGCCTCGTCTCCCGCTCCATTTTCTGACAGTTAGGATACGAGTCGAGCGCCTGCGAGCGCCCGAGTAGCTCAGGGGTAGAGCGCCTCCTTGGTAAGGAGGAGGTCATGGGTTCAAATCCCATCTCGGGCTTTCGGATAGACACAGGAATCTTTAAACGAAGAGGCTATTTAAGGAATGTCTAAGGAGAAATTTGATCGGTCGAAGCCGCACGTGAACATCGGGACCATCGGGCACGTCGATCACGGGAAGACGACCTTGACGGCGGCGATCACGAAGGTTTTGGCCAAGCACAACCCGAAGATCACGGTGCGGGCCTTTGACTCCATCGACAACGCGCCCGAGGAGAAGGCCCGAGGGATCACCATCGCCACGGCCCACGTCGAGTACGAGACGGCCAACCGCCACTACGCGCACGTCGATTGTCCGGGGCACGCCGACTACGTCAAGAACATGATCACGGGGGCGGCCCAGATGGACGGGGCGATCCTCGTCGTCGCGGCCACCGACGGCCCCATGCCGCAGACCAGAGAGCACATCCTTTTGGCCCGGCAGGTGGGCGTGCCGGCGATGGTCGTCTTTATGAACAAGGTCGACGCCGTCGATGACGCCGAACTCCTCGACCTGGTGGAGTTGGAGGTCAGAGAACTGCTTTCG
>DASVES010000158.1:0-7267 GCA_036380435.1 Pyrinomonadaceae bacterium
GGCGGCGGTGACGCTCGCGATGAGACGGTAGCCGACCTTCGGGATGGTCTCGATGACGCGGGGCTTTTGCGCGCTGTCGTCGAAGACCTTACGCAGCTCGGAGATGGCGCGCGCCAGCACGTGCTCCGTGACGTGCGTGCCGGCCCAGACGGTGCTGAACAACTCCTCCCTCGTGACGACCTCGCCCGGCCGCTCAGCCAGACGCACGAGCACGTCCATGATCTTCGGCTGCACCTGCACGACCTTGCCACCGTCGGCCGAGACGACCCGGTTCAGACGCGTCTGAACCAGACGACCTTCGACCCGGAAATCTACACGCAGTTCATCCCGCATCTTTCCCTCCCTCTTCTTCCCTTTAACAATCGACCCCGGCTCATTGGGCGTGACTTGGACGCCGGAGTTTCCAGACTTGCCGGGCTATACGACCGCCGCCGCGCGGCAGTTCGGACGGCAAATGCCGAACAGTACCGCGAGCGGTAGCGAGCGGGTATGCCTGTGATGAGAGGCCCGTATCGCGTATCCAGACCCGCGAGGCTTCCGCTCGCGGTACTGCCCCGGACACGCAGTCGTCCCCACGGACGGCCGCGCGCGGCAAAGCCTCAGATAAAAATCAGAGAAAGATCAAGGGTCGCCGCCGGCCGCGTGGCGTAGAACGTGGCGAGTCGTCAAACCCGTCCCGCCCGAAAAGGAGATCAACAGTGAAACGTCTGAAGCGAACGGCCCCCGCCATCCTTGTCTGCCTGCTGAGCGCGTCCACTCTGATGCGGCCCGCGCCCGAAGCCGCCGCCTCGGGGCGCATCGCCGCCGCCGCTCCGACCGCGCACCCGTCCGTCCAACGCTTCGTCGGCGGCCTGTGGTTCGACGGCCGCACGTTTGCGCCGCGCACCGTCTACTCGGTCAACGGCGTCTTCCGCTCAAGCCACGCCGGAGCAGTTGACGCCACGCACGACCTGAGCGGCAAGTTCGTCGTCCCGCCCTTCGCCGAAGCGCACAACCATCACTTCATGGAAGGCATGGACTACCGCTCGCAAATCGCCGCACACCTCGCGCAGGGCATCTTCTACGCGAAGAACTCGAACACCATGCAGCGGCTCACCGACCCCGTCCGCCCACACGTGAACACGCCCGAGAGCGTCGATGTCCTTTTCGCGGGCGGCGGACTCACCGCGACGGGCGGCCACCCCGTGCAGATTTACGACCATATCGCCGACCGGAAAATGTTCCCCGGCTGGGGCCGCGAGGAGATGAAGAATCAGGCTTACTTCATCATCGATACGGAGCGCGACCTCGAAGACAAGTGGCCCTTAATCAAGGCGGGCCGCCCCGACTTCATCAAAACTTATCTGGAATACTCCGAAGAGTATGAGCGGCGCAAATCAGACCCGAAATTTTACGGCCAGCGGGGACTCGACCCGAAGCTTCTGCCGAAGATAGTTGCGAAGGCGCACCGCGAGCGTCTGCGCGTCGCCGTCCACGTCAACACCGCGGCCGACTTCCGCAACGCGCTCTCGGCCGGCGCCGACGAGATCGCCCACCTGCCGCTCGCGCCCCTCACCGAAGAGGACGCGCGGCGCGCGGCGCGGCAGGGCACGGTCGTCGTCACGACCACTCTCAGCCACCGCCGCACAGACCACGTCACAGACCTCGACGGCGTCCACCGACACAACCTGCGTCTGCTCCACGCGGCCGGCGTGCGTCTGGCCGTCGGCACCGACGACACCAACCGCACCGCGCTCGACGAGGCCATGAACCTCGCGCGCCTCGGCGTCTTCGACAACGCCACCCTGCTCCGTCTCTGGACGGAAGTCACCCCGCAGGCTATCTTCCCCGCTCGCAAACTCGGCCTGCTCAAAGACGGCTACGAGGCGAGTTTCCTCGCGCTCAACGAAGACCCCCTCGAAAACTTCGCGAACGTCAAACGCATCGCCGTCCGCTTCAAGCAGGGCCACAACATCTCGCCGGCCGCGCACCCCGAGCGTCCGGGCGGAGACGCGGGCAAGCCGGCGAATCATCCGTGATACGCCTCTGGCCCGATGCTCTCACTTGGGTGTAGGTAGAGTTGGACTCACCGCAGAGGCGCGGAGGACGCAGAGGGGGCGCAGAGAGTTGATTCTCTCCGCGTGAACTCTGCGTCCTCTGTGCCTCTGTGGTGAACTGCCTCACCCCTACGCTCAAGTTTGAGTCACTCTTAAGGGTGATGGCCGAACTTATCTGTTGCCATCCTCCCACCCCCTGTGACACACTCCGCGCGTCCACAGTTGGCTTTCCCCAAAACGCTCTACCAACAAGTCTTCCGAAACGCGCGGGCGAATAAAACCGAGATGAGCTTCTCCTCCCTCTTCCGCAAAAAACCCATCGAGCTGATTCAACGCGACGCCGAACTGGGTCTCGGCGACCACGGCGAACTCGAACGCGAGCACCCGCACCTGCGGCGCACGCTCGGCGTCACCGACCTCACCGCCATGGGCATCGCCGCCATCATCGGCGCCGGCATCTTCTCGACCATCGGCAACGCCGCCTTCAACGGCGGCCCGGCCGTCGCCTTCCTCTTCGTCTTTACGGCCATCGCCTGCGCCTTCTCCGCGCTCTGCTACGCCGAGTTTGCCTCGAAGATTCCCGTCGCCGGCTCCGCCTACACCTACGCCTACGCCTCCTTCGGCGAACTCATCGCGTGGATCATCGGCTGGGACTTGTTAATGGAGTACGCCATCGGCAACATCGCCGTCGCGATTTCGTGGAGCGACTACTTCACGAGTCTCCTGTCGAGCATCCGCATCCCGTCGCTCGGCATCGACGGCATCCACCTGCCCGCGTGGATGACGATGGACTTCCTGACGGCCTCGCGCGGCTACGAAAAGGTGGTCGAAACGCTCGGCTCAGCCGCGACGCCCGCCGCCATCGCCGCCAGCACAGACATCGCCAGATATGGCGACGCCTTCGCGGCGTGGACGACCGCGCCCGCCCTCGGCGGACTGCGGCTCGTCGCCGACATCCCGGCGCTCGTCATCGTCTTCCTCGTCACCGTCTTAGTCTACGTCGGCATCCGCGAGTCGAAGCGCGCGTCGAACATAATGGTGGTCTTCAAGCTCTCGATCATCCTCATCGTCATCGTCGTCGGCGCCTTCTACATCAACACCGACAACTGGAATCCGTTCGCGCCCAACGGCATCGGCGGCGTACTCAAAGGCGTCTCCGGCGTCTTCTTCGCCTACATCGGCTTCGACGCCATCACGACCACGGCCGAGGAGTGCAAGAACCCGCAACGCGACCTGCCCTTGGGCATGATCTACTCGCTCGTCATCTGCACGGTGCTCTACATCCTCATCGCGCTCGTCCTGACGGGGATGGTCAACTACACGCTCCTGCAAGTCGGCGACCCGCTCGCCTTCGTCTTCGGCCCCGAGGGCGCGAACCTGCCGTGGCTGCGCGGCATCGTGGCCGTCTCGGCGGTGGTGGCGATGACGACGGTGCTCCTCGTCTTCCAACTCGGACAGCCACGCATCTGGATGGCGATGAGCCGCGACGGGCTTTTGCCGAAGCTCTTCTCGGCCATCCACCCGAAGTACAAGACGCCGTGGTTTGCGACCATCGTCACGGGCCTGCTCGTAGCCATCCCCGCGCTGTTCATGAACCTCACGGAAGTCACCGACCTGACGAGCATCGGCACGCTCTTCGCCTTCGTGCTGGTCTGCGGCGGCGTGCTGCTGATTAACCGCGGCGGCCGGCAGCCGGGCAAGTACGTCCCCTACATCGACTCGCGCTTCGTGGTGCCGGCCATGTACGTCGGCGCGTGGCTCATCTTCTTCGTCTTCTACCGCGAGACGCTGGTGAACTATTTCAGCTTCACGGACACGGTCGAAGGGCAGTTGGTCTCGGGCTGGGAGGTCTTCAAGCACGAGATACCGATGCTCATCTACATCGTCCTCGCCGGCGCGCTCGCCGTGCTCTGCTTCGTCAAGCGTCTGTCGCTCATCCCCGTGATGGGCCTTCTGACCTGCGGCTACCTGATGACCGAACTGGGGCTGACCAACTGGATACGCTTCATCGTCTGGCTCGCCGTCGGCCTCGTCCTCTACTTCCTCTACGGCTACCGCCACAGCCGTCTGGCCGAGCGCATCGACCCCGAGAGGGTGGATTAAACAAGTCGCCAGCCCCCGCAAGGGGGCGGAAGAATGTAGCCCACGGCGCGAGCCGTGGGTAACGGACAGCCAGGACAATGAAAGCCCCGGAGGGGCGAAAGAACCTCAAGCTTGAGCACGATGCTCGTTGAGGTTCTTTCGCCCCTCCGGGGCTTCGCTTTTTTATTCTCGTACATTCCCACGGCTCGCGCCGTGGGCTACATTCTTCCGCCGCTCCGCGGCTGGATTCTGCCGCCGCTTATTCGTCTTCCAGTCCCGCTTTCAGGTCTGCGTAAAGTAGTCGATGGAAGAGGTGCTCGCCGGCCTCGCGGCGGACGGAGAGACGCCCGGCCCCGTAGGCCCGCGACGCGAGGCCGCGCTGGACTGACTTGCAGATGGCCGTGTCCTCATCCTGAATCCTCTGCCCCACGTCGATGCTCGCGCGGTTGCGCTCGCGCGCCGCCTCGGACACGTCGGGGAAGTAGAAATCGAAGATGACCTCCGTCTGATCGACGCCGCGCGGCAGCACGAGATTCGTGTCCATCACGCCCTCGTACCAGTTGACCATGAAGTTCGGATAAATCCAGTAGTAGAGCGCGCGCTCGCCCCTCCTGACCGCGCCGGTCTGCGCTTCGGCCCCCGCGCTCACGACGGGACTCGATTGCAAACAGAACCGCTCGCCATTCTCAATCGTGTAGTTCGAGTAGTCGAGGACGCTGTCGAGGCCCTTGTGGAGGTACGGGACGTGATAGCCGCCGTCGAGGTAGTTATCGACAAAGACCTTCCAGTTGCAGTCGAACGAGTAGTGACGCCGCTCCATCCAGCGCAGCGATGACAGCTTCAGCGGGCGCGCTTGTTCGATCAACTCCGCGCCAAGAAACTCTTCGAGCGCGGGGCCGCCGCTCTCCACCTTGACGAAGACCCAGTTCTCCCAGACGCCGCACTCGACGGGGACGAGGCCATTCTCTCCGCGCTCGAACTGGCAGACGCCGGCGAAGTCGGGCGTGCCGCGCAAAGCGCCTTCGAGCGTGTACGTCCAGCCGTGATACGGGCAGCGCAGGCTCGCGGCGCGCCCCTCCGGCTCGGTCAACACGGCGGCCGCGTGGTGCCGGCAGACGTTGAAGAAAGCGCGCAATGCCCCGTCGCCCCCGCGGACGACGACCACGGGTTCGCCGGCAATCTCACAGGTGACGTATTGCCCCGGCTCCCCGACCTGCTCGGCGCGCCCGACGAGCTGCCACGTCCGCGCAAACACCGTCCGCCGCTCCAGCTCGTAGACGCGCGCGTCCGTGTACCACGGTGCCGGTATCGTCCACGCCTCTTCAAGCGGCGCGCGCGCGTCGTAGCTTTCGACGATTTCCTTAAGCGAATGCTGCATGGCTGCACGATGTAGGACAGGCATTCCTGCCTGTCTTGAGCGCGGAGCGCGAAAAACTTCGCGCGCACATTCAACTTGAGATTCGGCGAATCCCTTTCGCGCTGACGCGCTCACGACAGGCAGGAATGCCTGTCCTACACGACCGGCGTCGCCGTCTTGCGCTTCGGGTTGAAGAAGGGCGTCTTCACTACCGTCGCGCCGACGCGGTGGCGCACGGCCTCGACCGTCACCTCCACTTCAAGGCGCGTCCCCGGCCGGGCGTGCTCGCGCCGGATGGTGGCGAGCGCGATGAACTGCTTGAGCGTGGGCGACCACGTGGTCGAAGTCGCCCGCCCCGTCTGCGCGCCCTCGCGGTAGACGGGCACGGCCACGCGCGACGCGATGGGCGAGATCGACGGCGGCAGCCCCGCCGCTTCGTACAGACGCTCGACGCCCGTCCAATCCACTTCCAGCCCGACGATCTCGCGCGCGTGCCCGCGCCGGTGTTCTTCGGCGAGCGCCGCCTGCCCGACGAAGCGCGCCTTGTCCAACTGGACGAGCCGGCCCAAGCCCATCTCGTAGGGCGTGTACTTCTGCGACTCGATGAGCGCCTTCTTGCTGCCGTGGAAGTCCACGTCGATGAGCAGCAGGCCCGCCTCGATGCGCGCCACGTCGAGCGCGAGCATCCCGGCCGGGTGGATGTCGAAGGCGCGGCCCCCCTCCATCAGCGCGTCCCAGACGTGGACGGCCAGCTCCATGGGCATCCAGATTTCGTAACCGAGGTCGCCCGTGTAGCCCGTGCGCGAGATATCGACGGGCACGTCGGCAATCTCTCCCGACTCGACGCGGAAGTATTTCAAGCTCTCGATGTCGCAGCCGCGCACGAGGCTCTTGAGCAAGCGGCCCGACGTGGGGCCTTGCAGCGCGAGCGCCGCCGTCTCCTCGGAGATGTCCTCGATCTCCACGTCCATCCCCGCGGCGTTCATCGTGAACCAGCGCAGGGAAGGGTCGGCGGCCGTCCAGCGGTAGAGATTCTCGCCGAGGCGCGAGACCGTGCCGTCGTCGATCACCTTCCCGCGCTCGTCGCACCACGGCGTATACACGACCTGCCCGACCGAGACCTTACGCATGTCGCGCGTGATGATTCTATCGACGAGCCGGGTAGCGTCGCGGCCCGTGAGCCGGTACTTGTAGAGCGGCGAGATGTCGATGAGCGCGGCGGCGTTCCGTATCGCGTTGTACTCGTGCTCGTGGTGCGGCTCGTAGCTGCTCACCGCGTAATAGCCCGACCACTCGCGGTAGCTCAGGCTCTCGCAGAGCGCGAAAGTTCTTTCGTGAAAAGCGGTTCCGATTGGCATGTAAGATTCTCAGTGTGCGATTGTCACGGCGAGCGATTATAAGTATCATCGCAAGTCTTCCGTCAAGAACTAACTAACACATGGCACAAAAGTACGACGTTATCGTCATCGGCGGCGGGCACAACGGGCTGGTGTGTGCCGCGTATCTGGCGCGCACGGGCAAGAAGGTTCTGGTGCTGGAGCGGCGGCACGTTCTGGGCGGCGCGGCCGTCACGGAAGAGGTGTTTCCGGGCTTCAAGTTCTCGGTCGCCTCCTACGTGGTGTCGCTGCTGCGCCCCGAAATCATCCGCGAGCTTGATTTGCCGCGGCACGGTCTGGAAATCCTCCCGCTCGACGGGACGTTTACGCCGATGCTGAACGGCGACTACCTGTGGCGCACGAACGACCACGCGAAG
Organism: Pyrinomonadaceae bacterium; assembly: GCA_036380435.1. Lineage (GTDB taxonomy): Bacteria > Acidobacteriota > Blastocatellia > Pyrinomonadales > Pyrinomonadaceae > DASQDT01. The sequence continues at coordinate 7,229 of DASVES010000158.1, forward strand.
ACACGGCGCGAGATCGCGCGCCACTCGAAGCTCGACGCC
>DASVES010000159.1:0-3902 GCA_036380435.1 Pyrinomonadaceae bacterium
GCCGTGCTCCAGCCAAACTTCCGCGGCTCCACCGGCTACGGCAAAAAGTTTCTGCTCGCCGCCAACAACGAGTGGGGCCAGAAGATGCAGGACGACATCACGTGGGGCGTCAAGCACCTCGTCGCTGAAGGCGTCGCTGACCCGAAGCGCGTCGGCATCATGGGCGGCTCCTACGGCGGCTACGCCACGCTCGCCGGTCTCGCCTTCACGCCCGACGTGTACGCCGCCGGCGTCTCCATCGTCGGCCCGTCGAACCTCATCACGCTCCTCAACTCGATACCGCCCTACTGGGAGTCGATTCGCAAACTCTTCCACGAGCGCATGGGCGATCCCTCGACGCCCGCCGGCAAGGCGATGCTCGAACGACAGTCGCCGCTCGGCTCGGCCGACAAGATCAAGTCGCCGCTCTTGGTCGTTCAGGGGGCGAACGACCCTCGCGTGAAGAAGGCCGAGTCGGATCAGATCGTCGTCGCGCTGCGCGAGCGCGGCTTCCCCGTCGAGTACATCAACGCGCCTGACGAGGGCCACGGCTTCGCGCGCCCCGTCAACAACATGGCGATGTTCGCGGCGGCCGAGAAGTTTCTCGCCAAGCATCTCGGCGGGCGCTTTCAGGAGTCGATGACGCCGGAGACGGCCACGCGTCTCAAGGAGATCACGGTTGACGTGAAGACGGTCGAGATGCCGAAGCGCATCGAGGCGACTGCCGTCGGACTCCCGAAGCCAGCCTTTGACCTCCAACCCGGCACGCACACTTACAAGGGCACGCTTGCAGCCGGCGGCCAGTCGATGCCGCTGCCCGTCACAGTCGAAGTGAAGGAGGAGGGCGGCTCGTGGATCGTCAGCGAGACGGCCGTCTTGCAGGGCACGACGATCAGCGACATCACGACGCTTGAGAAGGGCACGCTCGTCGTCAAGCATCGCTCGATCAAACAGGGGCCGGTCGCCATCGAACTCGACTTCAAGGACAACAAGGCCACCGGCACGATGAGCATGGGCGGCGGCCCGCCCAAGCCCATCTCGGTTGACCTCGGCGGCGCCCTCTTCGCCGACGGCGCCGGCTCGCACGACGTGCTCGCCGCCCTGCCGCTCGCGCCCGGCTACGTCACCACCTTCCGCAACCTCGACGTGCAGCGCCAGCAGGTGCAGCTCAAGCAGTTGAAGGTCGTCGGCTCGGAATCCGTCACCGTCCCGGCCGGCGCCTTCGACGCACACAAGCTCGAACTCACCGACGCCGACGGCAGCGGCGGCGCCACACACATCTGGGTGGCGAAAGACACACGCAAAGTCGTCAAGGTCAGCGCCACTCTCCCGCAGATGGGCGGCGCGGTCATCACGACGGAGCTTGAGAAGTAACCTCCCGCGCTGAGTGGGCCGGCAACGCTCCCTTGCATCGCCGGCCCACTTATTAATTTTTTAGCGGCGGTGCAAAACCATGAGCGTGACCACCTTTGAAGGACTCGTGGAACAGGGGCAGATCAGGCTGGCCTCGGACGTTCGCCTACCCGAACACACGAAGGTCTACATCATCGTCCCCGACATTGAGTTAAAAGAAAAAAGCCTGACCCTCCAAAGCCCGCGTCTGGCTCAACCTGAGCGGGCGGCGGAATTCGAGATGGAGGTCGTCGAGCTGTAGCGGGATGCCGACATACGATTCGCACAGGTTCAACCCGTCCGCCCCGGTCGCACTCGTTTCCCTCCGTAACCCGGAGAGCGGCGCGACGAAAGCGGACGTGCCGATGCTCCTTGATACCGGCGCGGACGTGACTCTGTTGCCGGGAAGTATTATCACAGGACTAGGCGTGGCTCTTCTCCCAAACAAGAGTTACGAGCTGCTCGGCTTTGAAGGCCAGGAGAGTATGGCCCACGCGGTTCGAGCCGAGATGCTTTTCCTCGGCCTGACTTTTCGCGGCCAGTTTTTAATCGTCGAACAAGAGTGGGGCATCATCGGACGCAACGTCCTGAACGCACTTTCATTAACGCTCGACGGGCCAAATCTAAGGTGGGACAGGACGCCTGCCGCCTGAACAGGGGTCGCGAGTAGGGAGACAGATGAAGACATTGATTCGCAACGGCCGCGTCGTCACGGCGGCAGATGACTACGAGGCCAACCGCTTCATGTCTGTTTAGCTTGCGGCAATTATGGAGAAACCCATGGATGAGATTGCTAAGAAGATGGCTGAGGTGGAGTGGGTTTACGCCGATAAAGACCCAGACGCATTATCTGCCCTTGAAGAGCGGATTGCCGAAACAGGTCGAAAATTAGGACTTATCACTTACTCTGAGCTGGTGAAAGGTGTGGACTTCCACTTGCCTAATATCCGCAAAGGCGAGGGATACAGAATTCAAATTTATGACTGGTCAGGACTAGATAGGGCCATACTTGGTGAATTCTTGGGCTACATTTCCACTCGCAGTTATCGCGAAGCAGGGTTTATGGCTAGTGCTCTTGTCGTTAATAGTACTGGTTTAGAGCCCAGTGAGCAGTTTTTTGAATGGATGGAAAGACTCGGAGTATTGCCTGATACAAATAAGGATACTGTCCTAGCTTTCTGGGCTGAGCAGGTTCATAAAGCTCATAACTGGTTTAGAGCAGGTCGCCGTTAAAGGAAGGTCTAATGAACACGCTCATTCGCAACGGCCGCGTCGTCACGGCGGTCGATGATTATAAGGCCGACATTCTCATCGAAGGCGAGACTGTCTCCGTCATCGGCGCGAAGCTGGACATGGAGGCCGACCGGGTGATTGATGCGGCGGGGAAGCTCGTCATACCGGGCGGCATCGACCCGCACACGCACATGGAGCTGCCGTTCGGCGGGACGCAGGCGTCAGACGACTTTCGCACCGGCACTGTGGCGGCGGCGCACGGCGGGACGACGACGATTATCGACTTCGCCGTGCAGTTCAAAGGGCAGTCGCTCATCGAGGCCGTGGACAACTGGCACGCGAAGGCCGAGGGCAAGTGCGCGATTGATTACAGCTTCCACCTCATCACGACCGAACTGGAAGACAACCGCATCGAAGAGCTGCACACGGTGATGGACGAGGGCGTGACGAGCTTCAAGATGTTCATGGCCTACCCCGGCGTCTTCCTCGTTGACGACGCGACCATCTTCCGCGCGATGTCGGCCGCGGGCGAGCGCGGCGGCCTCATCTGCATGCACGCCGAGAACGGCATCGTCATCAACGAGATCATCAAGCGCGCTCTGGCGCAGGGGCGCACCGCGCCGAAGTATCACGCGCTGACGCGGCCGACGCGCGCCGAGGCCGAGGGCGTCCACCGCGCGATTGCGATTGCCGAGATGGCCGAGTCGCCCGTCTACATCGTCCACCTCAGTTGCGCCGACGCCTTGAATCAGGTGCGCGAGGCGCGCGACCGCGGACTGCCGGCCTTCGCCGAGACGTGCCCGCAGTATCTCTTCCTCTCGATTGACGATTACGGCGAGGGCTTCGAGGGCGCGAAGTATGTGATGACGCCCCCCTTGCGTGAGAAGTGGAATCAGGATGAGCTTTGGAAGGGTCTGAAGATGGACGACCTGCAAGTGATCTCGACCGACCACTGCCCGTTCTGCATGAAGGAGCAGAAGGAGCTGGGGCGCGACGACTTCACGAAGATTCCCAACGGCGCGCCCGGCGTCGAACACCGCGTGCCGCTCATCTACGACGGCGGCGTCGCGCAGGGCCGCATCTCGCTCAACCGCTTCGTCGAGCTGACCTCAACGGCCGCCGCGAAGATGTTCGGCCTCTTCCCGCGCAAAGGCACCATCGCCGTCGGCTCCGACGCCGACATCCTCATCTTCGACCCCGAGCGCGAGCAGACCATCAGCGCCCGCACGCACCACATGAACGTCGATTACAGCGCCTACGAGGGCCGGACAATCAAGGGCGTGGTCGAGACGGTGCTC
>DASVES010000160.1:0-12694 GCA_036380435.1 Pyrinomonadaceae bacterium
GTAAGACGAAGCGGCGCGACGCGGTTCGAGTTGAACCGCGCCGCGCCGCTTTGGTGTTCCGGGTCGGATCGGTGTTTAGGGATTGTTGGTGGTGTTCGTCGCGGCGGCCGGCACGGTGCGGCGGATGAAGGCTTCGCCGCGCTGGGTGAGTCCGGCCTTCTGGCCGAAGGTGTGGAGGACGGAGGCGAGCAACTCCTTGTTGTCGAACTTGAAGCTGGCGAGGCCGGAGGCGGCAGTTTCCGGGTCGCGGTACTGGAGGATGAGGTAGCGCGTCTTGCTCTTCATGAACATCCCCGGAATCCCGCCGTAGGGGATGTGGGAGACGACCGTGCCGGCCGTCGAGCGCTGCGACTTCGAGTCGGTCCAGGCGGCGTGGACGACATCGTAGGGGACGGCGAAGACCTCTTTGCCCTGCTTCTTGTCGCGGAAGACGAGGCGGCGGTTCACGTCGTCGAAGTTGAGCGTGCCCTCGGCCTTGCCGTAGCCGACGACCCCGCCCTCGTACTTCGTCTTGACCGAGGCGGGCGCCGGGGGCGGCTTCGGCGTCGTCACTGACTGGCCCGGCGTCGTGGGCGCCGCGGCGGGCTGGGGCTCCGTGACGGTGGCCGTGCGCTGTGCGGCGGCCCCGCCGGCGAGCGAGAGGATGAAGGCCGCGGCCAGCGCGGAGTTGTAGAGCTTTCTCATTTCTAATTGCCTTTCTGTATTGCTGATAGAGGTTGTTCGGAATTGTCCGACATTAAAGACGCATTTGGCCGAGCGTTCGTTGCCACGAGAGTGAGCGTTTGAGCACGCACAGGCGTTGCCGATCCTGCGCTGTGCAGTCGCGCTCCAGTTGAGAGATGACGGCCTCGACCACGGGCAGGGCGAACATGCCGGCGTGCGCCACGACCTGCGAGAAGTAGCGCAGGCCCACCGAGCCGTCCTCCCCGCGGTGAAATTCGCGCACCCCCTCGTCCGCCATCGCGTACACGTCCTGCCCGACGGGGATGACGCGGCGCGGCACGCCGTGTCGATACTCGCCCCTCCCCTCCGCGCCGCCCGCCTCGCGCCAGCCGAGCAGAAGGATGCCGACGAGCACGCCCTGCTCGTTCAGGTAGTCGGGGCTTAAGACGGCGATCTCTTCGCGCGGCGAAAGACGCGGGCCGAGGCTCCCGTAATCCGGGTTGACGAGCTGCGTGTCGTAGACGACGCCGACCACCTCGCCGCCCGCCCCTTCGAGCGGCATCGAGACGAACTGCGCGAACCCGTAATCGTCGGCCGTCGGCGGCTCCGCGGCGTCCAGCGGGTCGATCACCCGTCCGACGTAATCGACGTGCGAGTTCGACTTGACGATCCTGGCGATGCGAGTCATGGGAAGTCGTAAATCGTGAATCGTGAATCGTGAATCGTGAATGAGCGGCCATCCTGCCGGTGTAGTCAATCGCGAGTCGTATCAGCGTCAATCCCATCGATTTACGATTCACGATTTACGTCTTTATTCCCTATCGCGTCCACTCCGGGATTTTGTAGAGAATCCACCACAGAAAAATCTGCGCGCCGAAGACGACCACGCCGAGCACGATGCTCGTGGCCGCGGCGCGGCGGCCCCCGACGTGCGGCGCGCGCTGGGCGCGCAGGAGTCCGACGCCGCCCATCACGAGCGCGCCGGGGCAGAAGAGGATGCCGAGGTAGGGGACGAGTGAGTAGGTGACGAAGGCGAGCGCGGTGGTCGCCGCGCCGTTCGAGTTTCTGTCTAAGGGCATGGCTCTCGGGTGCGGCGACGACGCGACGACGGGGCGCGACGCGCGCGCGACGAGTTGGCTGACGCGGCCCCCGCCGCGTCGATCCTGCAAGTGATAGGAGGCGCGCAGGGAGTCGAGCGGGAAGTAGTCGGCGCCGCCGCGCAGCTCGCGCCCGCACGTCGCGCAGAAGCGCGCCTCGGTGCGGCGTTGGCTGGCTCCGCACGCGGGGCACATGGCCTCGGCCTCACGCCCCGCATCCGGCTCTCTCTCGGCGCCAGTGTTCATAAAACGTAACGCATCCCACGCCCTCGCGGCAGACACTTTCGCATGCGCTCCCCTCGCGCTTCAAAAATACCCCCTCGGCACGAAGGACGCAAAGAGTGTTGAGCGTGCGCCTCAGTACCGCGAGCGGAAGCCTCGCGGGTCAGCCGCGCGCGTTGCGGTCTATAGGTTTAACGCATACCCGCTCGCTACCGCTCGCGGTACTGTTTAAGCGGCGCGGCACTCAGCGACGGCGCGACTTGCTCATGGGCTTACGCGAGATGCGGAAGTCGAAGCGGTGCTCGTCGGCGAAGTCCTGCATGACGCGCAGGAACTGCTCGCGGTCGCGCGTCGTCATGGCGGCGGCCGCGTCGGCCGTCTCGACCGCGTAGGGGTAGCCGTTGCCGACCACACACTCGGCGCGCACCGCGTCCACGACATCTTCGAGCAGGCCCGCCTCGTAGACCCACGCCGGAATCTCGACGCGGGCCGGGTTGCCGCCGGCCGTCGTCTGTAGGTAGACGAAACCGACAAGCGGGTTGCCCCGCTCGTCGTAGAAGTCCGCGGAGAGGTTCGGGCGGCGGCAGTGCCAGAAGACGGTGCGGTCGCCCCAAGCGGCAAGTAGTGGCGCGACGCCGCCATCGCGCGCCGGGGCGCGGAGAATTTGCGCGTCGTAGGCGCCGGTCTGCGCCGCGTCGGGGTGGAAGGCTTCGAGCGCGCGGCAGAGGTCGGGCGCGTAGGAATGATCGACGTAGCCGACGACCGGGACACGGGCCTCGCGCGAGGCGGCGACGAGACCGGCCGCGGCCGCGGCCTGCCGCTTCGAGAAGGTGTCCTCGGAGCCTTTGCGGAAGGGGGAGAACAAAAGCGTGCCGTCGAGGAAGGCGACGGGCGCACGCTCGCCGCGCTCCTGCCAGCCGCGCCGGCGCTCGACGAAGTCGCGCAGCGCGGCGGCCTCCAGCTCGAAGCGCCGCGAGTTGACGACCTGCTCGGGGCTGTCGTAGACGCGCCCGCTCTCCTGCAATTCGCCGGGCGTGATGATCTTGAAGTGCGCTTCCTTCGTGTAAGCGCCGTCGGGCGTGTGTGGGTTCTCGAAGGAGGCGATCTGGACGGCGGCCACCGGCAGAGAGACCTCGCGGCCGGGATAAATCTGGCTCCCGTCGGCCGCAAACGTCGTGCGGCCCCGGAGCGTCGCGGCGGCCCACGCGCGCGCCTCCTCGTGCGAGCGCCAGCGCGGGCCGAACGCGACGGCCACATCATTCGCCACGTCCATCTCCGCCGACGGGTAACTCACGCGCTCAGCGCCCGCCGCCTCCACGCGCTCGCGCACCGCCACAGACCCTTCGGCCGCCAGAGCGCGCAGACGCGCCGACGCCTCGCGCACTTCCCCGCGCAGCGTCTGCCCGAAGCTCACGAACTCCTCGCGCCGCGAGTGCAGCTCAGTGATTAATCGTGTGCGGTAGAGCATGAGGGCAAAAAGGCAAGAGGTCAGAGGTTAGAGGTTAGAGGTCAGTAAAGACAGCTTTTCACTGACCTCTAACCTCTGACCTCTTGTCTTTCATTTTCGCTTGAGAGTCTTGGCAAACTCCTCGGCCGGTGCGGAGTAGCGCGTGGTGCGGAGCTTGCCGCCGATGAAGATGTAGGCGACGCCGTCGCGCTGGTTGTTGTAGAAGAGCACGTCGCCCTTCGCCTCGCGCTCGAACCGCTTGCCCTTGTCGAGACCGAGCGACTCGGGCGTGTCGGAGGCGGTGTCGTGTTGGAGGACGATCTGAAGGACGGTGCCTTCGAGTGCGGGCGAGAGCTTTTTGACGGCGACGGTCTTGGCGGAGAGGAAGAAGATCGTCACGCGCCCGCCGGCCACGTTGAAGTGGAGCGCCCCGTCCGCCATCGTCTCGCGCGCGGCCATGCCGAGCACGCGCTCCACGTCGGCGCGCCGCGACTTCAGCGGCTCGATGCCCTTCCACGAGGCGGCCCCGGCGACGTGGACGTTGGCGACGAAGAGCGCAGCGAAGGTCAACGCGACGAGCGCGGCTTTCCCGCCGCGCGCAGATGCGTAGAGAGATTTGTGGTTACTCATGGCGTGATGCTACAGCCCAGAATTTTAAAGTTCAAGACCCAAAGCTCAACGGACGCTCGACGGCGAAATACTACGAGCTTTCCCGAACGACAGGACTGGACGAGACGCGCGCCGCTAGCCGCTGAAAGCGGCGGAAGAATGTAGCCCACGGCGTAAGCCGTGGGGACAAGGCCGGGAAAGCAATCGAAGCCCCGGAGGGGCGAAAGAATCTCGACGGGCAACACGCTCAACGTTGAGATTCTTCCGCCCCTCCGGGGCTTCTCAATCTTTGGTGCGAACGTCCCACGGCTTACGCCGTGGGCTACATTCTGCCGCCGCCTCCGGCGGCTCATTGTCTCTTAGTTGACGAACTTGCGTCTTACTTCGCGAAGGGGCGGACTTGATCGGCCGCCTCCTTGAAGTAGGCGTCGTCGGGCGCGAGCGCCATGCCGCGCTCGTAGGCGGCGAGGGCCTTGGCGTATTGCTTGAGCAGTTGATAGTTGTAGCCGAGGAAGCGGTAGACGTTGGCGTCTTCGGGCGTCTTCGCGGCGGCGCGCTCTAAGGCGGCGACGGCCTTCGGGTGGTTCTTGGCCTGCGTGTAGGCGAAGCCGAGGAGGTAGAGCGTCTCGCCCTTGGCGGCGTCGCCCGTCGCCGCGCGTTCGAGCACCGTCGCGGCGCGCGCGTACTGCTTCGAGTTGATGAGCGCCTGACCGTGGAGCAGGACGGCCGGCTCGTCCGAGCGCAGGCGCATCAGGGCCTCGCTGGCGCGCACGGCCCCCTGATAGTCGGCGTCCGCCTTCGGCCCTTCGCCGGAGGCCGCGCCGCGGCGCAGGTAAGCGTGGGCCAGATACGTCCACGCCTCGGCGAACTGGGCGTTGGCGGCCGTGGCGCGGTTGAGGAGATTGACGGCCGCGTCGTTGTCCTTGCGGTCGAAGGCGAGGCGGCCGAGGTAATAGAGCGAGGCCGCGTCCTTCGGATTGAGTTTGACGGCCTCGTTGAAGGAGCGCTCGGACTCGGCGAGCTTGTTCGTGCGGAACTCGGAGAGGCCGCGGTAGTAGAAGGTGATCGCGTCGGGGCGCGTGCCCTTGCGCGTCGTCGCGGCGACGAGGAGCGGGAGCGCCTCCGCATATTTCTCCGTGCGGACGTAGGCGGTGGCGAGCGCGTCCGACGTGTTCGCGTCCTCGGCCCCCTCGGCGCGCTGGAGTTCGAGTGCGCGCAGGAGGTCTGTGGCGGCGTCGGCGTAGCGCTTCAGCTCCATCTCGGCGAAGCCGGCGATCTTCCAGCCTTCGGAGTTCTTCGGGTCGGCGGAGGTCGCCTTGCGCGCTTCGGCGAGGGCCGCGTCGAACTGCTTCTGCTGGAAGAGCGCGAAGGCGCGCGCGGTGTCGGAGGCGGGCGCGGCGGTTCTGGCGGCGGGGGTCGCGGGCCGCGTCGTGGCCGGGGCCGACGCGGCAGGCTCGTCCGACGCGCGCGGCGCGGGCGAGGTGGCGACCGGCTGCGACGGGTTGACCCGGCGCGGACGCGTCGCGCCCGACTGCGCTCCGGCGTCGGCGGCGGTGGCGCAGCAGACGAGTGCGGCGATAACGGCGGCGGTGCTGATCTTCGATTTCGACATGGCTTGAAAGTCTTCCAAGTGCCCGGCGGGGGTTTCGCAACCCGGCGGCGTCCTTTCGGTTCGGGTAAGGGAGAGTGGCGTGTGTCCGATGCGACAAAGGGGGCGCGCGGTTCGCCGCGAAAGATTGTAACTCAAGGGGAGGGCGGTGGAACACGGATGAAACGGATTGCGGACGGATGAGCACGGATTTAATCCGTGTGAATCTGTCTCAATCCGTCTGATTCGTGTTCCCCACTACCCGCCTCGCAAGCCGCACACAAATGCAGACTGCTAACACGACGAAAGGCGGAGGGCGGAAGCGATGGGCGCACACGCCGCGCGCCCATCGCTTCCGCCCTCCGCCTCCGGCCTTCTCGTCGGACGCGGGGTGTCAGACCCTACGGGCCGACGTTGACCCTGTTGCCCCTGTTGCCGCCCACGACGTTGGAGACGATGTCGCCGAGGACGCGGCCGACGGCGTAAGCGCCGATGGCCGTGGCGATGATGACAGCCGCGTCCGTGTCAGCGCCGTTCACCATGCGCCGGACGAGGATGCCGCCGAGGATGCCGCCCACGAGGGCGGCGACCCTACTCATCCACCACGGCTCGGGGTCGGGGTCGGGTTTGAAAGGCCCCTTCCCCGGCGGGGTGCCACACCAGCCTACCAGTGCCCAGAATGCATACATCATCAGCGTCTACCTCCTTAGTGGGGTTAAAAAGTCGGTTGGCAGTTGGAGCGCCGATTCCAAGCTCTCGAATCTATGCCCCGTTTGTTGATGCGTGTGTGAGACCGGCGGCAGGAGCGGGCCCGCGACGGCGTAGAACCCCAGGTAGGAACGCCGGCACGATATGCCCGCACGGGTGAAATGTCAACGATTTTCGGCCCCACGGGCGTGTGTGCGCGCGCGGCCCCGCGCTAGCGCGGAGGCGACTGTCTGGAGGCCATGACGAGGAGCGCCACGCCGACGACCGTGCCGACGGGCGCGATGAGGAGCGCGATGACGAGCAGCAGGTGGACGAGGCTGCCGGCGATTCCGGTGATGAACCCGCTGAACCAGACGAGCAGCAGGAGACTGACCAGAAAGAGCGTCGAGGCGAGGACGATGAGACCGGCTGTACGCACGTCGATGAAAACTCCTCTCGTTTCAGGCGTGCGCGGCGAGCGTGGCGGCGAGCGAGCGGAAGAGGTCGCGGCCGTCGGACGAGCCGAGCAGGTCTTCGCAGGCGCGCTCGGGGTGCGGCATCATCCCGAGCACGTTGCGCCCCGGCGAGCAGATGCCGGCGATGTGGTCGCGCGAGCCGTTCAGGTTGGCCTCGCCCTTGAGTTCACCCGCGGCGTCGCAGTAGCGGAAGATGACGCGGTCTTCGCCGACGAGTTCGTCGAACGTCTCGTCGTCGCAGACGTAGTTGCCCTCGGCGTGGGCGATGGGCAGGCGCAAGACGCCTCCCGCTTCGAGCATGTGCGTGAAGGGCGTCTCGGTCGTCTCGACGCGAACCTGCACGTGCTGGCAGATGAAGTGCAGCTCCTTGTTGCGGATGAGCGCGCCCGGCAGCAGGCCCGCCTCGCAGAGAATCTGGAAGCCGTTGCAGATGCCCAGGACGAGGCCGCCCCGCGTGGCGAACTCCTTGACGGAGGCCATGACGGGCGAGAAGCGGGCGAGCGCGCCGGCCCGCAGGTAGTCGCCGTAGGAGAAGCCGCCGGGGATGATGACGGCGTCGTAAGGCGAGAGGTCGGTGTCGCGGTGCCAGACGAAATCGACGGGCTGGCCGACGTGCTTCGAGATGACGTGATAAGCGTCGTGGTCGCAGTTCGAGCCGGGGAAGACGATCACACCGAATTTCATCGCTCAATCTCCACGCGGAAGTCTTCGATGACGGGGTTCGAGAGCACGTCGCGCGCCATGCGCTCGGCCTCGGCGCGCGCGGCCGCTTCGTCCACGCCGTCGTCCAGAGCAATCTCGAAATACTTGCCCTGACGCACGTCGCGGATGCGGTCGAAGCCCAAAAGCCCGACCGAGTGTTGAATGGCCTTGCCCTGCGGGTCGAGCACGCCCGGCTTGAGTGTGACGTAGACTTTGGCTCTCACCTGTACGCTCCGTTCGATAAAGATTGACTCATCGGCAAACAGTACCGCGAGCGGTAGCGAGCGGGTATCGCTCTCATTAGGGCCGAGCCTCGCGCGCGTCAGACCCGCTCGCTACCGCTCGCGGTACTGTGCGTGCCGGCAAATCGATTCTACTTGACCTTGCCCGGCCCCCAAAGCGCGCGGCCCGGTGTGGCGCCGGTGTGCTCGCCGTCGCGCAAGACCGGCACGCCGTTGACGAGGACGTGGCGGACGCCGACCGAGTATTGATGAGGACGGTCGAACGTCGCGCGGTCGGCGACCTTTGCGGGGTCGAAGACGACCACGTCGGCGAACATGCCCGGCCGCAGGAGGCCGCGGCCAGTCAGTCCGAGATTCGTCGCGGGCAGACTCGTCAGCCGCCGCACCGCCTCAGTGAGCGTGATGACGCGCTCCTCGCGGACGTACTTGCCCAAAAGCCGCGCGAAGTTGCCGTAGGCGCGCGGGTGCGTGGACGACTTCAGGAAGACGCCCTCGGGCGCCATCGACGAAGCGTCCGAGCCGAACGAGACCCACGGCTGACGCAGTTGCGCGCGGATGTTTTCCTCCGACATCAGAAAGTAGACGGCCTCGACGCGCGTGCCGTCCTCGACGATCAAATCGAGAATCGTGTCCTCTGCACTCGTGCCGCGCTCTTTCGCCACGGAGGCGAGCGTCTTGCCCGTCAGCTGCTTGAGCGCCTCGGTCTTGAAGCCCGAGAGCAGCACGCGCTCCGCCGAGCCGGCGGCGAGGTAGAGGTTCTCCCACTTGTCGGTCGGCGTCCGCATCTCTTCGAGAATCCGCCGGCGTGTCTCCGCATCCTTGATGCGACGGACAAGTTCCTCGAAGCCTCCGTCCTGTGACCACGGCGGCAGCGCGGCCGTCAGGCCCGTCGCGCCGGCCGGGTAGGTGTACATGTCGGCGGTGATCTTGAGACCCTGCCGCCGCGCGTCGTTGACCATCCGCAGGACGCGCGCCATCTTCGGCCAGTTGTCCCGGCCCGCCGCCTTGAGGTGATAAATCTCGGCCGGGATTCCCGCCTCGCGGCTGATGCGAATCAACTCCTCGACGGCCTCGATGAGTCGCGCGCCCTCGCTACGCATGTGCGAGATGTACTTGCCTCGGTAGCGCGCGGCGACCTTGCACAGCTCGATCAACTCTTCGGTCGAAGCGTAGAACGCGGGCGGGTAGATGAGCGACGTGCCCACGCCGAGAGCGCCCGCCTCCATCTCGCGGCGCACCAGCTCCTTCATCTCTTCGAGCTGCGCCGGTGTCGGCCGCACGTCGCGCTCGCCGAGGACGTGGATGCGGATGGTGGTGGCGCCGACGAACGAGGCGACGTTCTGCGAGACGCCGCGCGCTTCGAGGTGTCGGAGATACTCGGCGAGCGTCGTCCACTCGACCGCGAACTTGATGTCGCCCTGATCGGCGACCATCTGCCGCTTCATCGCGTCGCTCAAAGGCCCCATCGACCAGCCCTCGCCGAAGATTTGCGTCGTCACGCCCTGCCGGATTTCGCCCTGCGAGCGAGCGTCGGCGATGAGCGAGTCGGTTGACCACGAGAGCATGTTGATGAAGCCGGGGGCGACCGCCGCGCCGCGCGCGTCAACGATGGTTTTGGCGCGCTCGCGCGAGAGGTTTCCGACAACGGCGACGCGGTCTCCGCGTATTCCGACATCCGCGCGGCGCGGCGCGCGCCCCGTGCCGTCGTAGACCGTCCCGCCGCGGACGATGACATCGAACTCGCCGCGCGCGCCTTGCGCGCGGAGCGGCGACGAGAGGAGCAGGACGACGGCGACGAGCGTGATGAGTCGTTTCATAGACTGATTCATATGGGCCGCTTCTTCGGAGTGGATTGCGTTCGTGGAAACTGTAGGGGCAGGGCAAGTCGGCGGCCCGTCCTGGCGAAAGAATAATTAACATGGATGGGCAGGATGGGCAGGATTAAGAAAGACTGATTTCAGATTGGAGATTTAAGATTTCAAATCATCTCATCCTGCATCTCCTGTCCATCCATGTTAATTGCTTCCCACGATGCGGGCCGCGGACTTGCCCCGCCCCTACAGTATTCCCACTTCGGTGCTTGCATCCGCGGCGCTGTGGTCTTCGCCGAACACGCGCGCGAAGATCGCGTCCACGTTACGCAGGTAGGTGTCGGGCGAGAAGACGCTTTCGATTCGCTCGCGCGGGAGCTTAGAGTTGATGTCCGCGTCTTCGAGCACGAGGGCGCGGAAGTCTTCGCCCTCGTCCCACGCCCGCATGGCGTTGCGCTGCGCCCACAGGTAGGCGTCCTCGCGCGAGACGCCGGCGCGCGTGAGCGAGAGCAGCAGTTGGCCGCTGAAGACGAGGCCGCGCGTGGCGTCGAGGTTCTCAAGCATGCGTTCGGGGTGGACGACGAGGGTGTCGAGGAGCGAAGTGGTCTTGGCCAGCAGGTAGTCGAGCGCGATGGAGGCGTCGGGCAGCACGACGCGCTCGGCCGACGAGTGAGAGATGTCGCGCTCGTGCCAGAGGGCGTTCGACTCCAGCCCCGCGACGGCGTAGCCGCGCATCACGCGGGCCATGCCGCAGATGCGCTCCGAGAGGATCGGGTTGCGCTTGTGCGGCATCGCCGACGATCCCTTCTGCCCCGCGCGGAAACGCTCCTCGGCCTCCCGCACCTCGGTGCGTTGCCAGTGACGCACTTGCAGGGCGAACTTCTCCAGCGACGAGGCGACGATGGCCGCCGTCGTCAGATACTCGGCGTACACGTCGCGCTGAATGATCTGCGTCGAGACCGGCGCGGCCCGCAGGCCCAGACGCGCGCACACACCCTCCTCGACCGCCGGGTCGAGGTGCGCGAACGCGCCGACCGCACCGCTGATCTTGCCGACGGCCACGGCCTCGCGCGCGCGCACGAGGCGCGCATGGTTGCGGCGCATCTCGTCGTACCAGAGCGCCCACGTGAGACCGAACGAAGTCGGCTCGGCGTGGACGCCGTGCGTGCGGCCCACCTGCGGCGTGCGGCGGAACTCGTAGGCGCGGCGCTTGAGGACTTCCATGAGCGCGTCGGTGCGTCCGAGCAGTAGGTCGCAGGCGTCGCGCAGCAGCAGGGCGTTGGCCGTGTCCACCACGTCCGAGGAGGTCAGCCCGTAGTGGACGAAGCGCGCGGCCTCGCCGATTGATTCGGCCAGCGCCGTGGTGAAGGCGATCACGTCGTGGTCGGTCGTCTTCTCGATCTCGTTGATACGCTCGACCGTGAACGTAGCCTTCTTCTTTATTTCCCCGACGGCCTCCCGCGGAATCGTCCCCATCTCGGCGTGGACTTCGCAGACGGCCAACTCCACGTCGAGCCACTTCTGAAATTTATTCTGCTCCGACCAGAGCGCGCCCATCTCGGGCAGTGTGTAGCGTGGAATCATAGTTCAAAGTTCAAAGTTCAAAGTTCAAAGTTCAAAGTCAACAGCCGCCAGACGCGCTTTGAACTTTGAACTTTGAACTTTGAACTCACTTGAGTGCGTCTGACGTGACGGTGTAGCCGGCGAGGAGCCAGCGGCCGTCGCGCTCAAGGAGCGTGAAGGTCTCCATGCCGGTGCCGCGCTCGAAGGTCGTCTGGTAGGTGACGACGAGCGAGTGGCCGGTGAGGGGGCCGGCGGCTGTTTCTTTTTCGGTGCCGGTGTGGAGCGCGCGGCTCTGCACCCGTCCGAGACGCGTGCGGACGCGCTCCAAATTGTCGCGGCTCTCTTCGGCCGTGACGACGGCGCGCCACTCGTCGGCCGCCCCGTCGTAGAGTTCCCGGTCGCGCGCAGCGGCGATCTCTTCGGTCACGCGGTCGATGGCCGCCTGCTGCTCGGGCGTCACTTGCCGGCGCTCGTCAACCTCGCAGGCGAGGAAGGCAAAAGGCAAAAGTAAAAAGGCAAAAGTGAAGAGAACTTGACGCGTGCTCGGTGTCCTCACTTTTGCCTTTTGCCTTTTTACTTTTGCCTTCATATCTCGATCCAGGGGGTCGGCTCCTTCGGGTGCGAGAGCGTGATCTTAGTGGTGGTCTGGAAGAGACGCCCGCGCTCCTGGAGGGCGATTTCGGCGGAGAGCTTGGCGACGTAGGGGTTGTTGGCGCGCTGCGAGAGGTGGGCTAAGACGACGTGTTCGGCCGCGCCGTCGAAGTCGTCGCGCAGCCACACGGCCACGTCCTCGTTCGAGAGATGGCCGGTGCGCGACAGTATCCGCTGCTTGAGTTCCCACGGGTAGACCTCGCACGCCTTGAGCATGTCGCGGCTGTGGTTCGACTCGATGACGATGGCGGCGCAAGCCTTCAGACGCTCGGCGACGAGCGTGGTGACGTGGCCGAAGTCCATCAGCGTGGCGACGCGCACGCCGCCCGAGGAGGCGACAAAGCCGAAGTTGTCGGCGGCGTCGTGCGGGATGGTGAAGGGGTGGAAGTCGATCTCGCCGATGCGGAAATCTTTGCTCGAAGATATTTCCTCGGTGCGGTCGCGCACGGCGGCGGCGCGCTTGCGCGGCTCGTCCTTGGCGGACGAGCCGGCGTGTTCGCGGATGTAGGCGTCGCGCGTCTCGCCGGAGATGTAGACGGGGCAACTCAGGGATTTGAGCAGCACGCGCAGGCCGCCGGCGTGGTCGCCGTGCTCATGCGTGACGATGACGCCGTCGAGGGCCTGAACGTCCTCGCCGACGAGCGCGAGGCGACGCGCCAGCTCTTTCGCGCTCAGGCCCGCGTCCACGAGCACGCGGGTGCGGCCCGCGCAGATGAGCACGGCGTTTCCCGTGGAGCCGCTACCTAGAACAGTGAAGCGCATAAAAGCCGTGATAAGTGACAAGTGATAAGTGATAAGTTTAAGACATGCTCTTCAACTTGTCACTAAACACTCACCACCCGTCACTTATCACTCATCACTTATCACTCATCACTTATCACCGTTTTACCTCGTGAGCACAAGCTTCGAGACCTTGTGGCCGCCGGCGATGTAGAG
>DASVES010000161.1:0-8245 GCA_036380435.1 Pyrinomonadaceae bacterium
AAGTCCATGCTCAGGCGGCCGTCGCCGTAAGGCAGACGGACGGCTTGAAACAAAGGCGTTTGATAAAACTTAAAACTGCCCTCCCGATGCATCATCGGCACACTTCGACTTCGCCCATCCGCGAGGTGAAAAGGCGCTTCACGTGTCGAAGCTCTGTCAAACGGGTTGGCCCACTGGCCTTTGAAATAAGCGATTGATGCCAGAACGAGGTCGGTCGCGGGCGAGATGTCGTCGCTCTTGATGACGCCGCCAATTTTGCCCGCGGTCTGCTCTCGCACCCATTGGTTGACGGCGTCGAGCGCGGTCGGGCTGTCGAAGTCCAGCGCGGCCGCCTCCGCCCCGTAGTAATGGCCGACGGCTTGGACGAAAGGGGCTTCGAAACGAAGCCCCTCCCGAACCCACAATGCACTGGCTAAGCTCAACGTAACGTCTGCGCCGCCCGTCAGGAGGCGGCGCAGCGACATGAAGGCGGCGTTAAATTCCTCGTCGCCGATGTCGTGCGCCCCCAGCACGCCGCGCAACACACGCCGCGTGTCGCCGCCGGCTCCGTTGTACAGCACGGCTAAAGCGAGGGAGAGGGCGAAGGGAGACACCAGAAGGTTTCGGCCCTCCCCCGCCTTCAGCAGTTCGCGCAGAAGCCCGAGGCCGAGGTCATTACAGGCGGCGACGAGCCTCTGGGCGGCGGGAGGTAAAGGCCCGCCATGCTGCAATCCGTACTCTTCTTCCATCGCTTCCCGGTGCCTCTGCGGCGAGGAGACTCAATCGAGCGGGCCTTCGACGTCGATCCCGGTCTCCTGGCGAATCCAATCGAGGAACTTGTCAACGCGCACGTAGATGCCGCCGTCGCCGCACACGTTGTTGGTGTTGCCGAGTCCGCGCGAAGTGGCGCCGAGCAGGTAGTAAGCGCCGGTCGAGCTTTTGATGTAGAGCGGCCCGCCGCTGTCGCCGCGGCAACTGTCCTTGAGCAGCCCTTTATGACCTGCGACCATCTCCTTCCCGCCCGAGCAGCCGAACTTCGTCTGATCGTTCGCCGACTCGCATCCGAGCGAGGTGATGGGCACGTCCACCATGCGCTTGACGCCGTAGCCGATGGTGCCTCCGAGATTGACGGTGCCGAACCCCACAAGGCGCGCTTTCTTCGGGTTGCCTACCTCGGCCCCCTGCGCCACGTGCCGGGGCTTGACCGCCGAATCACGCTCCAGTACCAGGACGCGCAGGTCGTTACTCGGGTGCTCCTTATTGTCCACGACGCGGATGACCTCGCCGGTGTCGAGCCGGCTCACGTCATTCCCCTTAAGGAAGACGCGCCTGAGGTCAGGGCAGTGTTGGGCCGTGACGACGAGGCGCGGCGCGATGAGCGTGCCGGTGCAGTAGAACTCGGTGTCGTCGCCGACGGCGCAGCAGTCGGGGAAGTCCGTGGTCATCTTGCCGCCGACGATTGACTCGGGCTCGCCCTGCGTACTCGGCGGGAAAACCTCGGAGCGTCGGAACGGGTCGGGGGAGACCACCTCGTCCCTCCGGTTGGGCATGCTCCGCTGCCCGCCCCCGCCGGACTTGCGGCGCAGCTCCCCCACCTCGGATTCGAGGTGGTTGAGGCGATCCTGCAACTCGTCGAACATCTGTGTCGTCTGGTTGTCTTCGTCCATCGGTTCTCTCCTTCGTGCGTGGGCCGGGCCCCGCTTGATTGTTGAAAGCTACCCTCATCTATCAGGGCTGGTCAATTCTTATCGCCTTGAAGTTGACCTGTTTGATAAGGCCGTCGAGGTATGCGTCGCGCGCGCCGGTGTCCTCACCGGCGAGGAACTCGATCTTCGCCTCTTTCTGGAGGCGGAGCGTCAGTTCGAGCGCCGCCTTGTGGATGTCCTCGAATTTCTGCTCGTGCTCGGCGTCCACGCCCTGTACGGCGAGCTGCGCGGCCGCGGGGACCAGCCGGATGAGGTCGGCGGGCTGGAGCATCGCCTCGTTGTAGTCGTTGCTCATCTTCCCGAGCCGGATGAATCTGGCGAGCGCCGCCGCGTACCGATTATCCTTTTCGAGGTCGGGGGCGCTGTTCACCCCGCTCGTCTTATCGCGCGCGAAGTCGAGCAGACAGCGGTCTTTTTCGAGGACGGGGAGCGGCTCGCTCATCAACACGTCGGCGACCGCCCCGCAGTCGTCCACGTAGGGCTTGAGGGTCGCGTCGGCGGGGCCGTAGAAATTCCGCCAGTCGCCCTCGATCGTGTCGGCCAGGGTTTGCAACTCGGCGACCCCCGTGCTCCGCAGCAGCGCGCCGAGCAGGAAGACGCGCACGTAGCTGTTGGGGTGCTCGCCGACGCCGCTCGCGGCGAGCACCTCCGCCTTCGTCTTGTAGAGCATGGCGAAGAGTCCGCGGGCGAAGCCCGCGCCGCCGAGCAGCACGCCGAAAGCGTCGGCGATCATCTCGTTGAGCCACCTCTTCCAGTCATCCAGCTTTGCGCGCCCGGCGAGCTTTGTCTCCATCGCCTTCCTCAGGTCGTCGCGCAGCTTCAGGTCTTGCGTGAGGAGGTGACCGACCTCGTGGTAGATGCTCGACAGCTCCCAGAAGCCGGTCGTGTCGTGGAAGGCGAGCGAGATGACCGAGAGGGGGAGCTGCAACTCCTCCTCGCCCTGAAGCTCCAGGCCGATGCTGCCGAAGTAGTGGCGGCGCGTGATGGCGGCCGGCGAGAGCTTGGCGTTCAGGTAGGTGAGCGGGGGCTCACGGTAGTTCTCCTCGGGGAGCACCTTCCACCTGTTGTGGAGCTTGACGCAGGGCAGGTAGCAGGCGGCGGCGACGAGGTCGGCGGCGTCGAGGATGCCGCCGTAGGGTTGCGTGGCGTCGCGCTGCGAGAAGATGTAGCGGAAGATCGACATGATGCTGTGCGAGCCGGTCAGCATCTGCTCCAGCTCCATCCGCTTGCTCGTGAAGGTGTCCTGAGGCATCGTGGCCACCTCCTTCGGGTCCAGCTTCTCCTTCAGGGCGTCCTGCTCCGCGAGCATCGTGGAGAAAAGCTTGGTCACCACCTTGACCTGACTCTGGTGCAGGCCCATTCCGTACTTGTTCGCGTCGCTCTGGTCGTTCCAGGCGTCGATCTCGCGCGGCAGAAGTTCGGTGCGGCGGCGCAGTTCCGTCGCCAGCAACTGCTGTAGGTTCGCCATAAAATTCCTCCGGGGTCACTTGCCGGACACGAGCACGACGTTGTCGATGGGGCGGACTTTCACGTTCGGTGGCACGACCTCCACCACGTCGAGGCGGACGGTATGTTTCGCCGGGGCGACCGGGGCGAGCCTCAGCCTGACGACGAGGATGGGGCCTTCGGGCAGCGGGAACGCGCCTGCGCCGCGCGTGATGGTGAAGGTGATGTCGCTGCCGCCGGACTCGCTCATGTTGCCCAGTGAGAACTTCGAGTCCTTGAAGGGCTGTGTGCTGTGCAGCGACTCGATGCGCGCGTTCCCGTGGTCGCTACTCACGCTGAGCTTGCAGTCGAGCTTATCGGCCTGAAGCGCGCCGACGAGGTTGACGGCGACTTCAACCACCTCGTCCGGCGCGGCCTTCTTCATCTCGGGCATCAGGAGCGAGGTCTGCTTCTTCGTCGCCTTCGCCTTGATCAGCTTCTCGATTTCCGCCAGCGTCTCGTAGGCGAAGTCCGAAGTGGGGTCTTCGCTGAGGGCCGTCCACGCGGCCTCGCGCACATCCTGATCGCGTATGTTATCGCGGTCGAGCTTGTAGGTCCTCGGGATGTCGAAATTGAACATCGGCTCGGCCCCGCGCGTGCGGAAGATGACGGGCGCCGACCAGCTCGGCGGGTACTCGGGGCGCGAAATCTTCACGCGCCCCGCGCGCACGGCGGCCTCGACGTTGCCCGGCGTCTCCCTCAGCAGCGACTCGAAGAAGGTGGCCAGGAAGTCGAACGCGGCGCCGATCTTGATCTGGTAGCGCATCCCGACGGCGCACTGGACGCCGGACGAGGTGCCCACGAGCCGCTGCGCCACGCCCTGACTGCCCAGCGTCCACTCAGCGATGTCCTTAAGCTCCTCGGCGTCGAGCGGCGGCTCGTTCTCGGCCGCCGTCAGGCACCCGGCGAGCATGACCACGGGGATGGCCACCTGCCTGTCCTGCAACTGCCGCTGGAGGTCGTTTGACGAGATGTTATCCACGTTGACGCCGCCCGGCTTCTCGAATTGCAGGACGCCGCTCTTCTTCCCCGAGCCGTCGAGGTTGAGGTAATTGCCGTGACCCAGGTAGACGAGGATGTGGTAGTTCGTGCTGCTATTCTTGAGATGGTCCGTGAACTTCTCCCACGTCGCGGGTTGCAGTTCCGTGACGCCCCGGTTCAGGAGGTAGTCTCGGAACTCTCTCCACTTGAGCGACTCCTTCCGCTGCCTCTCTTCCTCGGAGTCGCCGTCCGCGATCACCAGGTTGGGCAGGTGCTTGGCCTCGAACTCGTCCCAAGAGAGCTGCGGTTCGAGCGAGCGGGCCTCGCCGCTGATGAGGTCTATGTGCACGATGTTCTGCCCCAGTTCGTTCGCGAGCTTGACGATGTGGTTGCAGATCGGGCCGGCCGGCGGGACCCTGACGGTCAGGCCCGAGGGGCTCGACCGCACGACTAGTATCTTGAGCGGGAGACTATGGTAGAAAGGCTTGGACAGCTGCGTGCCCGGCAACTCGTGGACGATGGCCGAGACCGCGTGGCGCAGCACCACCCATTCGTCCTCGAATTTGAGCAGCTCGACGGGCACGTCCGCAAACTTTTCCAGCAGGCGCGGGTGGAACCTGAAGATGAAGCGCACCGGCTTGGTGCCGAGGATCGGCCCGTTCACGTAGCCCCGTATGTCGCTGGAGATGAGCCAGTCGCTCAGCTTCTGGGCGACGGCGTTTACGACGGCGCTCGTCGGGTTGCCGCCGCGCAGGTCGCGGATGGTGTTGGCGTCAATGTCTATGGCGACCTCACGGAGGAACTCCTTGCGGTTGACGCTCAGTTCGGGGTCGCTCGCCGTGAGGCGGATCAGCAGGTTCGTGCCGGCGCTGTTGTCCGGCAATATATCGACCTCGAAATCGGTCGTCATCACTCGCCCTCCTCCAACTCGCTGAGCGAGCCGAGCTCTTGCTCAATCATCGTCTGCCTTGCGCTCTCGTCCTTGACGAGCGGCGTGTCGGAGACGTCACTGCCGATGTCCTTGTAGCTCTGGTCTATGGCGCGGAGCTGTTCGAGCAGGCTGCGCGCGACTTCGAGCCGCGCGTTGACTCGGGTCGGGTCTTGGGTGGCGGGGGTGCGCGTGTCGGCGCGCGCGGTGAACTCGCGCCCCAGCCGTTGGCGCAGGAAGAGGGACATCAGCACGGTCGGCGCGCCTGTCGTCCCTGCGGCCATGCCGTCTTCGATGCTGTAGCCGTCAGGCGACGCCAGATGCTCGTAGAAGTATCGCCAGAACTTCCCGAGCAGGTCGCCGCCGCAGGGCCCGAGCGGGGCGATGATGTTGGGCAGTGTAATCGTCGAGCTGCCGATGGCGGCGTAGGCGCTGTAGACGGAGGGCAGCAGCGGGCCGTCGAGGCGGTCGATGTCGTCGTCGTCAGTCTTGGTCGTACTCAGGCTCAGGAGTGTGACGCGGCTGCCGCGCAGGATCGAGCACATCTCGCCCGCCGAGCAGGGTTCGATGTCGAGCCGCCGCGAGAGGCTGTCGTTCCATTTGAGCAGCCGCTCGTCGCTGACAATGTAGCGCAGCTTCGTCGAGTAGTTGAGGGCGATGCGGAAGAGGCGGCGCGTGGCGGGGCCCAGCCGCTCGGCCGTGCGGGCGGCGTCCCACTTGGGGAAGTAGAGAAGCCCCTCGCCGCCGAACGAGACAGCCCCGTCGGCCACGAGGTGGACCAGCTCGAAGCCCTCCTCCGAGACGCGCTTAAGGGCTTCACGCGGCGGCTGCGTGAAGCCGACGACCTCGATGTGTGACTTGTCGAGTCCCTCCACCGCGGCCTTCAGCGCGTCGGGCGTCCTCTCCGGGTCGTGGATGAAGGCCAGCCGGAGCTTCTCCTTGACGGGAATCTTATGCAGCGGGGCGGCCGGGAGGCCGCGGACGAAGGAGAAAAGTCCCTGCCTCTTTTCGCGCAGCTCGCATGCCAGCAGCTCCCACGGCAGCTCGGCCAGCTCCGGCGGGGTGCAGTTCCACCAGATGCGCACGGGGCGTTCGGGCAGCGCGACTTTCCCGTTGAGCAGGTCGCTGAGGCTCTGGTCGGGGACGCTGAAGATGCTGTCGCGCGCGGCCTTGATGGCCGCGGCGTGCGACTCGTTCCGGAAGGGGAAGCTCCAGAGTTTTTTGTAGGCGGCACTCTCGCCGCTCATGAAAGTCCTCAGATAGTCATTGTACTTCCGCTGGTCGAGTGTGATTCGCCCGCGCCGCCAGAACTTGAACGTCGTGAACGCGGGCGCGTTCTCCTGGTCGCAGGACTCGGCGGTGTCGTGGGCAGGCAGTTCGATGTCCGTGTAGACCCACGCGTCGAAGTGGCGGTGCTCGGACAGTTTGCTTTCCGAGACCCGTGTGCGGAACCACAGCCCTAAGCGCTCCCAGAAGCCATCCGCGTCGGAGTCCGGAGCTTTGACGGGGGGCGCGGGCGCCTGCGCCGCCCCGCGTCCTCCGGGGGGCGCGACCCAAACGACCACCTCTTCATACCGGGATTGACGTTTGCCCATGCTGTTCCTCCCGGCGTGCACACGCATGCCGCCTGACGGATTAAATCGCTCTCTTGCGGGCGCCGCGTGCCCGCTACTTCGCGGCCCGGCTCAACTGAAGCGCAGGACGCGCGAGTGCCAAAGGAGGTTGAGCCCCGCGAGGACGGCTGTCAGTGTGGCTTGGGCGCCGAACCCCCACAGAAAGATTTTGACGTAATCCTGCCACGTGCCAAAAGCCTGCCCGATGTATAGCTGACTGAACCCCGTGTAGATGGCTATCGCCGCCGAAACGATCACGAACAGCCAGGCAAAGATGAGACGCCAGAGCTTGTAGAGCCAGATTCTGTGGCTCGGGGTCGCCCCTGCGCCACCCGCGGAGAGCGTCGGCAGCTTGCGCCTCGGCCTGTGAGAGCGGTCGTCCCCAGCGCCCAACGCAGCTTCGTCGGAGCCGGCCTTCACGAAATGCGGGCTGAGTAGCTGAGTCTCCCTTTCCGCACCTGTCAGGCCGGAAAGTATATCTTCAATGCGTTAATCGGCGCGCGCCCACAACCGGCTCCGCCTAAAATAACTCAAACTTAATGGTCAGGTACTTCCGGGGGTTCTGGCGGAAGTCGTAGATGAGTTTGACGCTTTCGGAGGAGAGTTGGTTGAAGTTGGAGTAGAGCTGGTCGTCGGTGAAGAGCTTGCCGACGGTGCCTTCGCCACGTTGGACGCCGGAGACGACGTTGTCGAGGCGTTCGGCGGCGGTGTTGACGCGGGCGATAGCGGCGCGGGCGTCGTTGTAGATGGCTTCGTCGGTGAGGAGCTTGCCGGCGGTTCCGCGGCCGGCGCGGAGGTCGCCGACGATGAGGTTGATCTCGTCAACGGAGCTGTTGAAGCGGCCGACGGTGGAGCGCACGTCGTTGTAGAGCGCGTCGTCGGTGAGGAGCTTGCCGGCGGTGCCGCGCCCCGCCCGGAGGTCGGTGGCGATTGACTGGAGTTGGACGCTGATGCCGTTGATGTTGTCGTAGAGCGCGGGGTCGTTGACGAACTTGCCGGCCGAGCCTTTGCCCGACTCGATCTCACGGATGAGCGTTTGGGTGTCGCGGATCGTCGCGTTGAGGTTGTTGTAGAACGCCTCGTCGTTGAGGAAGCGGCCGATGGTGCCCTCGCCGCGGTTAAGCCCCTCGGCCATGGCGGTGAACTCGACGGAGAGCTTGTTGAGCTGCTGCATCAGCTCGTTGCCGGACTCGGTGAGCGCGCCGAAGCCGGCGGAGTCCTTGCCGAGCGGAAGCAGGTAGCCCTCGCGTGTGTCAGGCACGGGTTCGCCGACGGGGGAGCCGGGCGCGACGTTGACCAGCTTGTCGGAGCCGAGCAGTGAGGGACTGCCGAGGGTGGCGAAGGAGTCGGTGCGGATGAGATCGGCGGCGGGCTTGCCGTGAATCTCACTGTCGATGGACATGGTGGCCTCAACCTTCGCGCCGCGGTCGCCCGCGGGCGGCAGCAGTTCCACCTTGTCAACCTTGCCGATGCGGACGCCGGCGAGACGCACCTCGGAGCCGGAGCGCAGGCCGTCGCCGTTGGCGAACTGGGCGCGCAGCTTCAGCTTCTTC
>DASVES010000162.1:0-10412 GCA_036380435.1 Pyrinomonadaceae bacterium
ATGTAATTACTCGCAAGCGGCTCAATGAGTTTGCCGAGAAATACCCCGAAACGAAGACAGCTCTGGCACATTGGTATAGCCTGACGAAGCATAACGACTTCTCAAATTTTGCTGAAGTGAAGGCAATGTTTCCGTTTGCCGACCGAGTTGGCAAGCTGACCGTCTTCAATGTCGGCGGGAACAAGGTTCGCCTAATCGTGGCAATCCACTATAATCGGAAGAGAGTCTATATTCGCGGCGTGCTTACTCATGCCGAATATGATGAGGGGAAGTGGAAGGAATAGGTCATGCAGAATTTTGATGTGAACAAGACAGCAGATGCGTTGTCTCCGCTGGCGGGGACGGTCTTCGTGCCGCACACCGAGGAGGAATACCGGAAGCTTGTCGCATTGCTCGACGGCCTGATTGATGAAGTCGGGGAAGATGAGTCCCACCCGCTCGCATCACTGACGGAGATCGTTGGTGTCCTGATTGAGAAGTATGAAGATGAGCATGTGCCAGAGTTGACAGTTGAGTAGTTCCCTCAATCCGCAGCCCAACAAGTCATTCGAGCCGGCCGCGAGTTAGCGCGCCTCTCATCGTTAGCTTGGATGATTTCGAGGTTGTGTGCGCGGCAGCTCAATTCCGGCGTTGGGGGGCCATCGTTAGAATTCGATGCGGCGATAGACAAATCGCTTCAAGTAGAACATCATTTTCAAAAGAAGGAGATTTGCCAATGCGAAGTGTTGCGCACAATGAAGAGCCGACAAAAAGCATCTCTATAAACCCAAAATCGGCGGCGCTCATCAGCTTTGTCCTCGTGCTGCCGTTCGCGATCCTCGAATCTCTGAATAACACAATAAACAGGCAGAATGTCCCCGCCCTGATCGTCTTGTTTGGCCTCTTGTGGCTCTTACCGATGGCCTTCATCCTCATCCTTGCGCCGATAGTGCGAAGCGCGCGCGCGGGGAACGGCGTGATGGCGAATCCCTTTAATCTTTTGTTCAGAGTCGCTATGTTGGCCCTCGTCGCAATGATGTGGGGGGTCTTGCTTATTGACCAGCTCCCCTGTTTTATGGGCGCTCCGAACTGCGATTAGATAGTTTTACCCGGCGAGCCAAAAGATAGGCGAGTGTGTGCTATCCACGCGCCGCCCAACAAGTCGTTCGAGCCGGCCGCGAGTTTGCGTTGCCCTCATTGTTATCTTGGGTGGTTTCGGCGTTGTGCGCGCGGTGGCTCAATTCCAGCGTTAGCCCTCCGCAGGCGAGTAGTTGAATATGGAGATCATCGAGGAGCCGATCATTTCGGCCGCGGAGCTGGCGCGCGTGCCCATCGCGTTCGAGGTCGAGCGCGTTTTTGACGTGTGGCCCCGCGACGGCGGTCTCGGCGGGTTAACGCTGTCGGAGCGCCGGCTCGATGTCCCCTACGTGAAGGACTACGACACGTTGGAGGGTGAAGGCCCGGCACAATGGGCTGAGCGCTTCGACGTGTCGAGGTGGGGATTGATCGGGGCTCGCGTGAACGGCGCGCGTGTCGGCGGGGCGGTCGTCGCCTTCAACACCGTGGGCGTCCAAATGCTGGAGGGCCGTCGAGACCTCGCCGTCCTGTGGGACATCCGGGTCGCGCCGGAGGCGCGCGGGCGGGGTGTCGGCTCCGCGCTCTTCCGGGCCGTGGAGGCTTGGGCCGCGGCGAGGGGCTGTCGGCAACTGAAGATCGAGACCCAGAACATCAACGTGCCGGCGTGCAGGTTTTATGCGCGTCAGGGATGTGTCCTCGGGGCCATTAACCGCTTCGCGTACCCTGAGCTACCGGACGAAGTGCAGTTGCTCTGGTACAAGACTCTCTCTCACCGCCCGCCGACCGGGTTAGCAACGGCATGCACCCGCATTCAAGCGTTGACTTGTCATCAGATTTAACGTAGAAGCGCCATGCACTTTCATCTCTCGGACGCGCCGTGCATCCGAGCACATCGATGCGGAGGACATATGGCCGGTGCGAAATTAGTGGTTCTCTACCCGTTCCCTCAAGACGTGGACGTTTTCGAGCGGGCTTACACGGAAGAGCATGTGCCGATGGTGAACGAAAACACCATGAAAGGCATGGCGAAGTTTGTCACGACGAAGGTGTTGGGAACGGCCGACGGCAGCGCGCCTCCTTTCTACAGGATGGCCGAGCTTCATTTCCCGTCCCTTGCCACGCTCCAGGAATGCGCGTCTTCCGGGAGCGCGCAGGCGGCGGTGGCGCATGCAATCTCGATTTCCAGCGGAGGGACACCGCTCTTCCTCGTCGCCGAGGAGGAGACCACAACCTTCTGAAGTTCAGCCTGTGGCCAGCAACTACAGATGCTAATGGACGGCCAGCGGCGTTTACGAAATGAAGGCGAAGGGCTACCGAGGCATTCTGTGGGGCGGGCTGGCGGCCGGGGTGCTGGATTTGGCGGCGGCTCTCGTCACCAGCAGCCTGCGCGGGGTGACGCCGACTCGCGTCCTGCAAGCGATAGCCAGCGGGGTGCTCGGCGCGGACTCTTACAGGGGCGGCGCTCAAAGCGCTACGCTCGGGGTCGCGCTGCACTTCGTGATCGCGTTCGGGGCGGCGGCCGTCTACTACGCGGCGAGCCGCAGGCTCAAGTGTCTGGTGCGGCGGCCTGTCGTCAGCGGCTTGCTCTACGGCGTCGCCGTCTACCTCTTTATGAATCTGGTCGTGCTGCCCCTGTCGGCAATCACCTTCAAAGTCTCTTACGCACCCGCCGTGCTTGCGACGGGCCTTGTCGTCCACATGCTCTGCGTCGGTCTGCCCATCGCGCTCGCCGTCCGCCGGTTCTCGAAGTGACGAAATCCTCTGTGTGAGTTGTCGCGTTCAAGCATTCTCGCCGACATGGATTACCTGATAAGGAGAGCGACTCTGGCCGACCGGGCCGCGATTGAACGACTCATCGCGGAGTCGGCGCGGGGGCTGAGTCGGGGCGACTATTCCGAGCGGCAGATCGAGGCGGCCGTGGCGGCCGTTTTCGGCGTTGACACCAGCCTCATCATCGACGGGACGTACTTCGTCGCCGAGAGCGGCCGGGAGTTGATCGGCTGCGGCGGGTGGAGCAGGCGTAAAACTCTTTTCGGCGGCGACCAGATACCGGGCCGCGACGCGGGTGAGCTTGACCCGGAGTCGGAGCCGGCGAAGATTCGCGCGTTCTTCGTCCATCCGGCGCACGCGCGAAGAGGTGTGGGGCGGGCGATTCTCGCGGCGTGCGAGACGGAGGCGCGCTCCTTCGGCTTTCGTTCGCTGGAGCTGTTGGCGACGCTCCCCGGCGTGCGGCTTTATGAAGCTTGCGGGTATGAGGCGGGCGAGCACGTCTGGCATGAGGCTCAAGGGGGCGTCCCGGTAGAGTTTGTGCCGATGAGAAAGGACTTGCCGTAGAGCGAGGGCGACCGGGCCGCAATACCGGGCCGCTAAAAATTGCTGACAAACCCCCGCCCCCGGCGGCGCATCCGACTGCAAGGCCAACTTCCCCGTACAACGTACCAAGTGAAAGGTTGAAACGTTTGATGAAAAGGACTCTTCACGTCGCCATGCTGGCGCTCGCCGTCGCGTCGGCCGCGCTCGCGTCCGACGCGCTCGCGCAGAACAAACAGACGCGCTCTCAGAACAACAACACCCCGGCCGGCGCGCAGCCGGCGCTCCCGACGCTCCCGGCCTCCGACGCCGTCGTGCTTGTCGAGTTGCGCCGACTGATCTCGGAGGAGCTGCCGCGCGCGCTCGCCTCCGACGCGCCCCGTCTCGCCGCGGTCAACGCCGACATCGACGCCTTCAAGACGAGGACCGGCATCGACCCGCGCGCCTTTGATACGCTGGCGGCCGGCTCGCGCTTCATGTCGCTCGCGGGTGGCAAGACGAAGCTTACGCACACGGTCGCCGTCGCCCGCGGCACGTTCGACATGGCGGCAATCGTGGCCGCGCTCCGTGCGTCCTCGAAGGGCAATCACCGCGAGCAGAAGCACGCGGGCAAGAGCGTCCACGTCTTCACCCTCAACGAGGAGGTCAAGCTCTTCGGGCTGTTGGGCGTGCGCGTGAGGGATTTGGCCGTGGCCGAACTCGACCGGACGACGCTGGCCGTCGGCCACCCGGCCGCCGTGCTCGCCGCCATCGACGCCGCACGCGGACGGGGCGCGCTCCGCGCCTCCGACCTCACCGTGCTCACGCAGCCGCGCGCCGCCTCGACGCTCGTCGCCTTCGGCGGCAAAGTCTCGGCAACGGCGTTCAAGGACATCGATGTCGGCACGCCCGAGATTTCGCGCAGCGTCGCCTCCATCCGTGAGTTCTACGGCGCGCTCTCGACGACCGCCGGCGGCTACGGGATGCAGACGACGCTCCGCACGACGGGCGCCGCCGACGCCAAAAGCCTCGGCGACACCATCGGCGCCCTCAAGCAGCTCGCCCCGCTCTTCATCGGGCGTCTGTCGGGCGACCGGCAGCGCCTCGCGCAATCGGCCGTCGAGAGCCTACAAGTGAGCGCGCAGGGCAACGAGGTTCGCCTCAGCCTGGAGATCGCGCAGGGTGACATCACGACGCTCGTGCGGACGTTCTAGGGCAGACTGAAAATATGTAGGACAGCATTCCTGCCTGTCCTACATCAATCGCCGCACAAAAAATGAGAAGGCCGCCCGCGAATGCGACGGGCGGCCTTCTCATTTTTCGTCCGTGCGGCCGGACGGCTTCTACTCGGGAATGACGGGGAAGGGCGCGCTCGCGCCGCCGCCGAGCGGGGAGCGCGGCGCGGCGATGTTCGGCGCTTCGAGGGCCGCCACCTTCGCGAGCACGTCGTCGTAGACCTTCACGTCGCCCTCGCGGTCGAGGCGCGCGCGCACCGAGGTCATGTAGTCGTCGAAGACCTGCATCCGTCGCTCGTCGAGGGCGCTCGCGATGAGCTTGTCGCGCTCGGCCCCGAACTTCGCGAGGTCGGCGTCCGTGCGCCCCTTGGCGGCGGCCACCACGTAGGTCTGCTCGATCTTGATGGGCGTCTTGGTGACGTTGCCGGGA
Organism: Pyrinomonadaceae bacterium; assembly: GCA_036380435.1. Lineage (GTDB taxonomy): Bacteria > Acidobacteriota > Blastocatellia > Pyrinomonadales > Pyrinomonadaceae > DASQDT01. The sequence continues at coordinate 5,011 of DASVES010000162.1, forward strand.
CGCAAAGCGTAGATCGCCTCGTCGGCCGCGCCGCTCGTGCCGGCCGCGCCGAGCGGCGTGCCCAGCGTGTACTCCTTCGACTCCTGCGGCTTCAGCCCCAAACGTTCGGCGATGGCCTTCAGCTCGTCGGGGGTGTTGGCGGCCGCAAGCTCACGCGCCGCCGCCTCAACCTGCGCCGTGGCCTTCTCGGCCTTCACCTTCTCGGCCACCTTCTCCCTGACCTCGGCGAGTTCCGGGACGCGCGGGTCGCGCTTCTCCAGAAGCATGGGGATGGCGAAGCCGTCGCGGATGCTGACGCGCTCCCCCACGTCCTGTGGGTTGTTGAGCGGGGCGATGGCGTCCTCGAACTGCGGACTGCTGCCGATATCCTTGACCTCGTCGCCCGGCTTGACGAAGCCCGTCTCCCTGACCATCTCGGCCGCACTCATGTTGGCCTCGGCCGCGAGTTCCTGCGCCACCTGCTCGTGGTTCTTCGTCTCCTTCAGCCGCTCGGCCGCGCGCTGCGCCACCTGAGCGGCGGCCGCGTAGCCGCGCCGGTTGCGCAGGCTGACGAGAAGCTCCTGCTTCGCCTCCTCGAACGTCTTATCGATCTGCTCGCCGCGGCGGAAGATGTAATAGGCGCTGGCCTTCTTGTCGAAGAAGGGGTCGCTCACCTGCCCCGCCTCCAGGCTGAGGGCGTTCTGGTAGATGTCGCCGGTCTTGTCGGCCGCCTTCTTGACGGGCCGGGGAAGCCAGCCGCCGGCCTTCGCCGTCGCCGGGTCTTCGCTGCGGCCGCGGGCGAGATCGGCGAACTTCTCTTCGGACGCCTTGAGGTCGTCGCCGCGGATGCTGGCCACAAGCGCCGTCGCCTTGTTGAGCACTTCGGTGTCCAGCTCCTTCGCCGCGACCTTCAGGACGATCTGCTGCACGCGCACGCCCGCCACCTTGTTCTCGGGCTTGAGCGCGTCGAACTCCCGGCGCAGCTCCTCGTCGGGAATCTGCGCCCGCTCGCCCGCCTTCGATTGGCTGACGAAGACGTAGCGGATGTTCTTCTGCGGCACGTCGATCTTGAACTCGTCTTTGTGCGCGTCGTAGTAGGCGGCGAGTTCCGCGTCCGTGGGCGTCAGCGTCCGGGCGAGGTCGCTCGGGAGGACGGGCACGTGGAGCAGCTCGAACTTCGTGTTCTGGCGCTCCCACTCCCGCTGCACCTCCTCCTCGGAGACGCTCGCGCCGGCCGTGACGAAGGCGCGCAGCTTCTCCTCGGCCAGCGCGTCGCGAATCTGCTGCTCGGCGCGCTTGACGCTGCCGTACTGCGACAGCGCCAACTGCTTGTAACGCTCGGCGCCGACGAACTGATTCGTCTGCGGGTTGGTGTAGCGTTTGATGACGGCGTCGCGCACCTCGCCGTCGGAGGGGGCGAGGCCGAGGCGCTCGGCTTCCTGCGCGACGATGCGCCCGCGGATCAGGTCGTCGAGCATCCGGCGGTCGCCGCCGAACTGCGCCGGGTTGAACTGAGCGCCGAACATCTTCCGGTAACCTGACTTGAGGTCTTCGAGTTCCCCGACCGTGATCGAGTCGCCGCGCACGCGGGCCAACACCTCGCGGGTCATGCCGCTGGTGGAGACGGCGCTGTTTTGCGACGGCGCGTAGAAGAAGATGAGGCTGAGGCCCATCAGGAGCGCGAAGGCGATGATGACGTAGCTGCGCGTCCTCTCCATCCGGCTGAACAGCTTGAGCATGTTTACAGTACCTTCCTGAACGAACTTCCCGGCGTAGGTTTTCCGCGGCGTGTGGGCCTTCTCGAACGTCGCGGGCGTCGTATAGACGCCCTCCACGCGGCCCCTGCAAAACGCGGATTGTAGCGGACGACGACGCGCCGCCGCAACCGCCCAATACAGTAGTCAGTCGTTAGTCGTCAGTTGTCAGTTGCTTGTGTCGGGCAAGTCGTTGCCGACACCGGAAGGCTCAAGGTTGGGAACGGAAACAACTGACTACCGACAACTGACGACTGACTACCATTTGTGCTAAATTTTACGCTCATGGATTTCCTATATATGACTTGGTCGGGTTACCCAATCTGGGCCTGGATGGCGTTCGCCGTCTTCATCCTGCTGATGCTGGCCCTCGACCTCGGCGTCTTGAACCGCAAGGCCCACGCCGTCACCTACCGCGAGGCCGCGACGTGGAGCGCCGTCTGGGTGTCGCTGGCGCTCGTCTTCGCGGGACTGGTCTTCTGGCAGAACGGGCGGCTCACGGGGGCCGAGTTCCTGACCGGCTACATCATCGAGCTGTCGCTCTCGGTCGATAATCTCTTCGTCTTCCTGCTCATCTTCGGCTACTTCAAGGTGCCGGCCAAGTACCAGCACCGCGTCCTCTTCTGGGGCGTGATGGGCGCGCTCATCATGCGTATGACGATGATCGCGCTCGGCGCCGCGCTCATCGAGCGTTTCCACTGGATCATCTACGTCTTCGGCGTCTTCCTCGTCTACACCGGCATCAAGATGATGCGGCAGGAAGAGACGGCCGCCAACCCGGAAGATAACCCCATCGTCCGCTTCGTGTCGCGGCTCGTCCCGATGACGCGCCACTACGACGGCGAGAAGTTCTTCACCGAAGTCAACGGCAAGCGGATGGGGACGTTGATGCTCCTCGTCCTCATCACGGTCGAGGTCACCGACCTCGTCTTCGCCGTCGATTCCATCCCGGCCATCTTCGGCATCACGCAGAACACCTTCATCGTCTACACCTCGAACGTCTTCGCCATCCTCGGCCTGCGCTCGCTCTACTTCCTCCTCGCCGGCGTCATCGAGAAGTTCCACTACCTGAAGATCGGCCTCTCGGTCGTGCTCGCCTTCGTCGGCCTCAAGATGCTCACCGAGGGCTTCATCATCGGCACCACCATCGGCGGCTACACGGTGCAGAAGGAGGCGGTCATCGTCGTCTCGCTCGCCGTGGTCGCGCTGGTGCTCATGAGTTCGGTCGCGGCCTCCTACATCTGGCCCAAGAGCGCCGAGACGCACGTTGAAGTGGAGCTGCCGCCCGGCTTCGGCTCGCCTTACGACGACGACCAGGGTCAGCTCGGCGGCGAAGACCGCCCACTGCCTGCGGCGGAAGTAAAAAGTCAAAAGGAAATAGGCAAAAGCGCCATCGCGGGGCCGGAGACTGAATGACCGGCGGCCGTCCCCCGCCGCCCTGTGCCTCATTCACTTTTGCCTTTTGCCTTTTACCTTTTTACTTCTTGAACAGTCGCTCCGCCGTGTGTTAAGTTCATTTATGCGGTGGGGCCGAGCGGCTTCCGCCGTGCTTTGACTGCCCCTCCCCGCCCCACGCGCGCGTCACGTCTTCTGACCGAAGGACGCGCCCGGCGGCGTGCCCCGACCGAAGAATCCTGAGAACCTGCTTCATCCCAATTCGGCCGCCGGTCCCGACCCTTCATCCCATATGGCAACGCGCATTAGCCGCTTCGACCTCGAGTGGTGGATCGTCTCGAAGCGACACATCTATCTCGTCATCCTCCTCGTCGTCCTTTCGCTCGCGGCGGGCGGGGGGAGCGTCTATCTGTGGTTCTACGGCAACCCGTTCAGGGGCGCCGTCGAGACGGACGCCAAGGCCGAGGGCGCGCGCTTCGACTCCTTCGAGGGCGACGTGCGCGTGACGCGCGCCTCCACCCGCGAGACCTTCCCGGCCCGCTCCGAGACGAGCCTCTACCCCGGCGACATCGTCCAGACGCAGGAGGACGGCCGCGCCCGTATCACGCTCGCCGACGGCTCGACGCTCCTCATCAAACCCAACAGCGTGATCACCATCGCCGAGAACACGCGCAGCGATTCCGACGGGCTGGCCAACGTCCGCGTCGCCGTTGATCGCGGCCACGTCAACGTCCGCACCGACCAGCAGGCCGAGAACGCCTCGAACATCGTCAAGACGCCGCTCACCGAGAACGAGCTGGCCGCGCAGACCGACGCCAGCTTCGGCGTGCGCGACGACAAGCAGGAGGAGATTCGCGTCGCCACCGGCTCCGTCGAGACCAGCACGCGCAACGGCGAGCGGGCCACGTTCTCGAACGGCGAGTTCGCCCTCGTCAGCCAGTCGGCCGACATCGTCCAGAAGGAAAGGCTCATCGACGCCCCCGCCCCCACGGCCCCGCGCAATCTGGAGCGCATCGCCGCGCGCCGCGGCGCCGCGACGAGCGTCGCCCTGCGCTGGCAGAAGCCCGCGAACGGCAACCCCACCCACTACCGCGTCGAAGTCGCCACCTCGCCCTTCTTCGTCGATCCCGGCAAGGTCATCGAGCGCGACCAACTCCCGACGCTCACCTTCACCGTCGGCGACCTTCAGCAGGGCAACTACTTCTGGCGGGTGCGCGCCGTCGCGCAGTCGGGTCAGGCGAGCGAGTGGAGCGAGCCGCAGAAGTTCGTCGTCGTCCCCGAGGGCGGCGGCGGCGAGGCGGCCACGGTCTCGAACGTGACGGTCGAATACGTCGCCGGCAACGTCTATATCATCCGTGGGCAGACGCAGCCCGGCACGAACGTCTACTGCGCCGGCAAGCAGACGCTCGCCGGCAGCGGCGGCAACTTCGAGTTGCAGATCGCCGCCCCCCACGGCGCCCGCGATGTCACCCTCGAAGCCGCCGGCACGCAGGGCGCCCGCGGCAGCTACCGCGTTGCTTTGCAACAGTGATGAGTGATGAGTGATAAGTGATCAGAAAGAAAAGAAGCTCTAAGCTGTTATCGATTAGCTCTCAGCCAAACAGCTAACAGCTAAGAGCTAACAGCTTCTTATCACTTATCACTCATCACCCCTCGTATGAAACACGTCATCCTCATCGGCGATGAGCAGGGGCCGCCGGCCGGCGCGCTGGTCGAGTCGTTGCGCGCGGCCGGGTTCCTGGCCGCCGCGCAGGCGTTGCCAGCCGCGGGCGCAGGGTCTTCCGGCAACGGCAGCGACGAGTCGTCATGCCCGACGGCGGTGCTCGTTGAGGTCGCCTCGGGCGCCGACCTGTCGCACGTTCACGACGCCGCGCAGCGCGCCTCGGCCGCCTGGCCCGGCTCGCCACTGGTCGCCTTCCGCAGCGACAAGGCGCCGCAGAACGGCCACGCCCCGCACGCGCATCTCGACACCTCGACGCTCGAACGCCTCGGCTTCCACGCCGTGGCCGACGAGCCGGCGCAACTCCCGGCCCTGCTGCGCGCGCTCGAATCGCGCGGCCTGACGGGCGAGCTGCGCGCGCCCGAGCCGGACGAACGTACCGCGGCGCGCGCCGCCGAGACGCCCCCTGCGAGCCTGCTGCTGCCCGAGCGCCTCGGCGTCGAGCAACTGCGCGTCGCCTTCGAGACGGTCGCCTCGCTCCACTTCTCAAATGACCAGCGTTCGGCGGCGTCGTCCGCGCTCGTCGGCCTCGCCGCGCTCGTCGCGGCCGAACG